>VGFF01000037.1 GCA_016868955.1 Armatimonadota bacterium | reverse complement strand
AGCCTGAGCGGCGACCCCGCGATCGTCGTCCCCTGCGGATTCACGCCGCAGGGGATGCCGGTGTCGCTGCAATTCGTCGGCCGCCCGTTCGACGAGCGCACGATCCTGCGGGCGGCGCGCGCGTACGAGCGCGCCACGCCTTGGCACACCATGCGCCCGCCGCTCGTCGATTAGTCG
This sequence comes from Armatimonadota bacterium, assembly GCA_016868955.1. GTDB lineage: Bacteria > Sysuimicrobiota > Sysuimicrobiia > Sysuimicrobiales > VGFF01 > VGFF01. Next base: position 17,687 of record VGFF01000037.1, on the reverse strand, counting down.
CGCGGCGCTGCTACGGCCACGAAACGAAGAGGGCGGACGCGCCAGCGTCCGCCCTCTTCGTTTCCTTCGATCGATCGTTTCCTGCGGTTCGATCCGGCGTTCCCGCCGCCGTCGTCGCGCGCTTAGTAGTCCTCGTCGTGCATGTGGCCGCCGGCGCCCGGACCGGCCGCCGCCTTCTTCTTCTCGCGCTTCTCGACGACGATCGCCTCGGTGGTCAGCAGCAATCCCGCCACGGATGCGGCGTTCTGCAGCGCCAGGCGCACGACCTTCGTCGCGTCGACGACGCCCGCCTTCACCAGATCGGTGATCTCGCCGGCGTCGACGTTGTAGCCGTTGTTCTTCTTCTCTCCCTTCACGCGCTCGACGATCAGCGAGCCTTCGACGCCGGCGTTGTGCGCGAGCTGGCGCAGGGGTTCTTCCAACGCCCGCCGCACGAGGTTGACGCCGACCACCTCGTCGCCGCTCGCCTTGACCTTCTCGATCGCGGCCATCGTGCGGATCAACGCCGTGCCGCCGCCGGCGACGATGCCTTCCTCGACCGCCGCCTTCGTCGTGTTCAGCGCGTCCTCGAAGCGGTGCTTCTTCTCCTTGAGCTCCGTCTCCGTCGCCGCGCCGACACGGATCTGGGCCACGCCGCCGGAGAGCTTCGCCAGGCGTTCCTGCAGCTTCTCGCGATCGTAGTCGGAGGTCGTGTCCTCGATCTCTTTCTTGATCTGGGCGATGCGGCCCTGGATGTCGGCGCTCTTGCCCTTGCCGCTGATGATCGTCGACTCTTCCTTCGTGACCCGCACGCGCTCGGCGCGGCCAAGCATATCCATGTCGACATTCTCGAGCTTGATGCCGATGTCGTCGGACAGCACCTGGCCGTTGGTCAGCACGGCCATATCCTGCAGCATCGCCTTGCGACGATCGCCGTAGCCGGGCGCCTTGACGCAGATGCTGTGCAGCACGCCGCGCAGCTTGTTGACGACGAGCGTCGCCAGCGCCTCGCCTTCCACTTCCTCGGCGACGATCACCAGCGGCTTGCCCGTACGGATGATCTTTTCCATCAGCGGTACGATGTCGCGGGCGGCGCTGATCTTCTTCTCGGTCAGCAGAATGAATGGATCATCGACGCTCGCTTCCATCTTGTCGGCGTCGGTGATGAAGTACGGAGAGATGTATCCGCGGTCGAACTGCATGCCCTCGACGACGTCGGTCGTCGTCTCGATGCCCTTCGACTCCTCGATCGTGATGACGCCGTCCTTGCCGACCTTCTCCATCGCGTCGGCGATGATCTCGCCGACGGCCGCGTCGTTCGCCGCGATGCCGGCGACGTGCGCGATGTCCTGACGGCCGTCGATCTGCTGGCTCAGCGCCTTCAGCTCTTTGACCGCCGCCTCGACGGCCAGGTCCATGCCGCGCTTGAGCATCATCGGGTTGCTGCCGGCGGCGACGTTCTTCAAGCCTTCGCGCACCATCGCCCAGGCGAGGACGGTCGCGGTCGTCGTACCGTCGCCGGCGAGATCGTTCGTCTTGCTGGCGACCTCGCGCACGAGCTGGGCGCCGGCGTTTTCGTACGGATCCTCGAGGTCAACTTCCTTGGCGACCGTCACGCCGTCCTTGGTGATCGTCGGCGCGCCCCACTTCTTTTCCAAGACCACGTTACGGCCCTTCGGGCCGAGCGTGACCTTGACCGCCGAGGCAACCTTCTCTACGCCGCGCTCGAGCGCTCTCCGAGCCTGCTCGTCGTAGAGGAGCAGCTTCGCTGGCATTGATGCGTACCCCCTTTAGTTGATGGGTTGTCCTGAAGTCTGGCCGATTTTAGCACTCGGGTCATTCGAGTGCTAACCCTTGCCTATTCTTCCAGGAGCGGGGGGCAGGTTCAAGGGGGTAGATGGACGTTCCCAGGGAAGATCGGTGAGTTCGGCGAACGCGTGTTCATGACGATCGCGCCGCCGACCAGGGCACGGTGGGACGTCGCCGGCATCGCCGTCGCCGCGCTCCTGCTGGGCTTTCTCCTCGTCCTGCAGCTGCGCAGCGTCCGCGACGTCCGCGCCGAGCGGGAGCTGCCGTCGCGGCGGGCCGAGGAGCTCGTCGCGCTCCTCTCCCAAGCCGATCGGGCCCAGGCCGCGTTGCACGTCGAGGTCGACGATCTTCGCCGCCGGCTGCACGAATATGAGCAGCTCGTGATCCAGGGTAAGGAGATCAACGCCGCGCTGGCGGGCGAGGTGGAGCAATACCACGTCATCCTCGGGCTGACGCCCCTGGAGGGGGAAGGCATCGAGGTCTTGCTGCGACCCGGCCGCGGCGGCCCTCCCTTGCCGGGGTCGGTGATCCAGTGGGCGGATATCGCCGGCGTCGCGAACGAGCTGTGGGCGGCGGGCGCCGAAGCGGTCGCGATCAACGGGCAACGCATCCTCGGGCGTTCCGCCTTTAGCGGCGTCGGTCCGCGCGTCCTCATCGACGGCATGCAACAAACGCCGCCGTTCCGCGTCTTCGCGATCGGCGAAGCGGCTGCGCTGGAGAACATGATGTACGCGCGGGACGGGTTCGTCGACGGGTTGCGGGCCGTCGGGCTGGAAGTTCGCGTTCAGCGCGCCGCGATCGGGAAAGTCCCGGCCTACCGCGCGCCGCTGGTCTTTCGCTGGGCCCAGCCGGTGCCGTGACGCCGGCGCGGGCCGCGATCGCCCGCGTTTTGACAAACGCAGACGCGAATCCTAGAATCCGTTCGGGTCGGGCCATTAGCTCAATTGGCAGAGCAGGGGACTCTTAATCCCAAGGTTGTAGGTTCGAGTCCTACATGGCCCACCATCGTTTGCAGCCTTCCGTTCGGATCGCGTTCTTAGTCGTGCGTTCCCACCGTCTCGCGACTTGACACGCACTGACCGCTGCGAAACCATTAGGAACGGTTTTACGGAAAAGCAATCGTGGCAGACGAGGGCGGTCAGCGATGCGCTGGCCGTTCGTGGTTTTGGCGGGCGTGGCGGAACGGCAGACGCGCTGGACTTAGGATCCAGTGGGACATCCCGTGGGGGTTCAAATCCCTCCGCCCGCACCAGCCTCACGAATACGGGGGACGCGTAATGTCGCGAGTGGCGGACGGTGTCGAATGTTGAAAGTGGACGTGCGCAAAGAGCCGGGCAGCGTGGCGGTATTGGACGTCGAGGTTCCCGAGGACCTCGTGCAAGATGCCATACAAAAAGGTTACCTGCGGCTCGGTCAGCGCGTGAACATACCCGGTTTCCGTCGTGGCAAGGCACCGCGGGCCATCCTCGAGCGCATGCTCGGGAAGGAGGCCGCCTACGACGAGGCGCTTCAGGAATTGATCCCGCGCGCGTTCGCCGAAGCGGCAAGCGAGACCGGCATCCGGCCGATCGCCCGCCCGCAGATCGACGTCAAGGAAGTCGAAGACGGCAAGCCGCTCCGGTTCACGGCCAGCGTCGAGGTCGAGCCCGAGGTCACACTCGGGGATTACCGCTCGCTGCGCCTGCCGCGCGATCCGGTGTCGGTCCCGACGGACGAAGTCGATCGCACGCTGGAGTCGCTGCGGCAGCGTCGCGCCACACTGACCTCGAAGGACGGCGGCGCCGCCGCCGGTGACTTCGTCCTCATGCGCATCGAGGAGGCGCCCGAGGGGCACGAACGCTTCAAGGCCGGTCGCGAGATCTTGCTCGAGGTATCCACCGAAGGACCAGACGCGCCGTTCGTCGAGGCGCTGCGCGGCGCGGCGAAGGATGCGTCGGTCGAATTGCCGGGCAATGACGCCCCACCCGCGAAGGGAACGATCCTCGACGTTCGCACCAAGGTGCTGCCGCCGCTCGATGACGACTTCGCGCGTATCGTCAGCAAGGAGGAGTCGCTGGCCGCGTTGCGCGCGGCGCTGCAAGGACGGTTAGAAGACGACTCGAACGCGCGCGCTCGCGAAGACTACGAGAGCAAAGTCGTCGCCGCTGTGGTCGAAGGCTCGACGATCGACTTGCCGAAGACGCTCCCGCACGAAGAGGTCAACCGGCTGCTCGACGATCTGCGCGAGCAGATCCGCCTGCGCGGCCTGACGTGGGAACGGTATTTGGAGTTGAACCAGAAGACCGACGAACAGATCCGCGACGAATTGGAGGGGCCCGCGGAGCGGCGCGTGCGGGCGCGACTCGTGCTCGAGGCGGTCGCGGAGGCGGAGTCGTTGGAGCCGGCGGAGCAGGACCTCGAGGACGAAATCGCGAAATTGTCGCGCGATCTGTCCCAGGACGACGCGCAGGTGCGCGCGTGGCTAGCCGAAGGTTCGCGAAAGGAAGGATTGCGCGCGACGCTCCGTCGCCGCAAAGCCATCCACTTCTTGACGGAGCTCGCGAGCGGGGAAGACTAAGGGCAAGCGCACGGGGAGGAAACGAAATGGCTTTGGTCCCCATTGTCGTCGAGCAGAGCGCGCGTGGTGAGCGCGCATACGACATCTACTCGCGTCTGCTCAAGGACCGCATCATCTTCCTGGCCGGACCGATCGACGACGACATCGCGAATGTGATCATCGCCCAGATGTTGTTTCTCCAGTACGAGGATCCCGAGAAGGACATCCAGCTCTACGTGAACAGCCCGGGCGGGTCGCTGACCGCCGGCCTGGCGATCTACGACACGATGCAATACATCCAACCGGACGTGTCCACCGTTTGCGTTGGACTGGCGGCTTCGGCGGCCGCGTTGATCCTCGCCGGCGGCGCCAAGGGCAAGCGGCTCGCGCTCCCGTATTCGCGTATCATGATCCACCAGCCATGGGGCGGAGCCCAAGGGCAGACCACGGACATCGACATCCAAGCGCGCGAGTTCCTCAAGATGCGCCACCTGCTCAATGAGATCCTCGCTCGCCATACCCGACAGGCGCTCGAGCGCATCGAGCGCGACACGGATCGCAACTACTGGATGTCCGCCGAGCATGGTCGCGAGTACGGCATCGTCGACGAGGTGATCGAGCCGCGCAAGGAGAAGGTTCCCCAGACGACCGGGTGACCTTCGCCGGGGCGTAGGGCGGTGGATTGTCTTACAGATGTCGGCGTGCGACCCGGTCCCGAGGGTCCGCGTACCGCGTGAGGAGGACGGATGTTCCGGTTTGGCGAAGAGAGGGAACGCTTGAAGTGCTCCTTCTGCGGTAAGACCCAGGAACAGGTCCGTAAGCTCGTCGCCGGACCCGCCGTTTACATCTGCGACGAGTGCATCGAGCTCTGCAACGAGATCGTCGAAGAAGAGCTCCACGGCGAGAACGAAGAAGCAGGGCCGCGCAGTCTTCCCAAGCCGCACGAGATCTGCGAGACGCTGTGCCAATACGTCGTTGGTCAGGAACGCGCCAAGAAGGCGCTGTCGGTGGCCGTCTACAACCACTACAAGCGCATCGGCAACCGTCGCCCCAGCGACGTCGACCTGCAGAAAAGCAACATCATGCTCATCGGGCCGACGGGTTGCGGCAAGACGCACCTGGCACAGACGCTGGCGAAGATCCTCGACGTGCCGTTCGCGATCGCCGACGCCACGAGCCTCACGGAGGCGGGCTACGTCGGCGAGGACGTCGAGAACATCCTCCTGCGCTTGATCCAAGGGGCCGACTTCGACGTCAAGAAGGCCGAGCGCGGCATCGTCTACATCGACGAGGTCGACAAGATCGCGCGCAAGTCCGAGAATCCTTCGATCACGCGTGACGTGTCGGGGGAGGGCGTGCAGCAGGCGCTGCTCAAGATCCTCGAGGGCACCACGGCCAACGTCCCGCCGCAGGGCGGGCGCAAGCATCCGCACCAGGAGTTCATCCAGATCGACACGACGAACATCTTGTTCATTTGCGGCGGCGCGTTCGACGGGCTCGAGAAGATCATCGAAGGCCGCATACGCGAGGCGAGCATCGGGTTCGGCGCCAACGCCGTGCCGAAGAGCAAGAAGACCCCGGGCGAGATGCTGCGGTTCGTCATGCCGCAGGACCTGCTGCGATTCGGGTTGATTCCGGAGTTTATCGGCCGTCTGCCGGTGATCACGCCGCTGGAGCCGTTGAGCGAGGAGCATCTCGTCCGCATCCTCGTCGAGCCGAAGAACGCGCTGGTGCGCCAGTACCAGAAGATCCTGGAGATGGACGCCGTCGAGCTGAGCTTTACGGACGACGCGCTGAAGGGCATCGCGCGCGAGGCGCTGTCGCGCAACACCGGCGCCCGCGGCCTGCGCACGATCATCGAAGACATCATGCTCGACGTCATGTACGACATTCCCTCTCGGCCCGACGTGAAGAAGTGCATGGTCACGATCGAGGCGGTCGAGCGTCGCGGCGGTCCCCTGTTGATGACGGCGACCGACGTCAAGCGTCTCCCCCGGGAGAAGCCAGCTTCGTAGGTTTCCGTCCGATCGGGAATCAATCCTCCGCCGGATCGGTTACACCGGTGTGATAAAGGCACGGCACGCGGCGCGCCGATCATTGCCCGGCTGCCCTGCGTCCTGGGAGGCGTTCATGAGCGAGCACAAATCAAGCACGAACGGGGCGTATCCGGTCCTCGCCCTCAAGGGCGTCGTCGTGTTGCCGGCGATGACGATCGCGTTGGGCGTCGGGCGCCCGAAGTCCGTGCGCGCGTTGGAAGCGGCGCTGGAGGCGGACCGGCAGATCCTGCTCGTCGCGCAGCGCGACGAGCAGGTCGACGATCCGAAGCCCGACGAGCTCCACGAAGTCGGTGTCCTCGCCCGCATCGTCAACGTCGGCAAGCAGCCTGATGGCGTCCTGCAGGTGATGGTCGAGGGAATCGTCCGGGCACGGCTGCTCGAGTACGCACAGCTCGATCCGTATCTGGTGATTCGCCCGATCCTCGTCGAGGATCCTGAGGACAAGCCAGTCGAGCTGGAGGCGCTGATGCGCGGCGTCTCGACGCAATTCGAGCGGTTCGCCCGCCTCAGCCGGTCCGTCGCGCCCGAGGCGTTCATGACGGTGATGGGCACCGAATCTCCCGGCCGTTTCGCCGACCTCGTCGCGCAGCACGTCCAGTTGAAGGTCGAGGAGCGCCAGCAGGTTCTCGGGCTGGACGTCAAGACGCGGCTGGAGCTGTTGTCCCAGATCCTCGGCAAGGAGATCAACATCCTCGACCTGGAGCGCAAGATCCAGAATCGGGTCCGCAAGTCCCTGGAGAAGTCGCAGCGCGAGTACTACCTCAAGGAGCAGATCAAGGCGATTCAGCAGGAGCTCGGCGAGAAGGACGATCGCACCGCCGAGGTCGACGAGTACAGCAAGAAGATCAAAGATGCGGGCTTGCCGGAGAACGTCAAGGAGAAGGCGCTGGACGAGGTCGCGCGGCTGGAGAAGATGCCGCCGATGGTCGCCGAAGCCGTCGTCGTCCGAACCTACCTCGACTGGATCCTGGCGCTGCCGTGGACGAAGGGCACGGACGACCGCCTCGACATCGCGGAAGCGCGTCGCATCCTCGAGGGCGAGCATTACGGTTTGAAGAAGGCGAAGGACCGCATCCTCGAGTACCTCGCGGTGCGCAAGCTGTCGCCGGAGTCCAAGGGGCCGATCCTCTGCTTCGTGGGCCCGCCCGGCGTCGGCAAGACGTCGCTCGGCAAGTCGATCGCGAAGTCGATGGGCCGCAAGTTCGTGCGCGTCTCGCTCGGCGGCGTGCGCGACGAGGCGGAGATTCGCGGCCACCGGCGCACTTATGTCGGCGCGCTGCCCGGCCGCATCATCCAAGGCATGAAGACGGCCGGGGCGAGGAACCCCGTGTTCATGCTCGACGAGATCGACAAGCTCGGCATGGACTTCCGCGGCGACCCGTCGTCGGCGCTACTGGAAGCGCTCGACCCGGAGCAGAACAACGCGTTCAGCGACCACTACCTCGATCTTCCGTTCGACCTGCGGGACGTGATGTTCGTTTGCACGGCGAACATGCTCGACACGATTCCGTCGGCGTTGCGCGACCGCTTGGAGGTCATCCGGTTCGCCGGCTACACCGAGGAAGAAAAGCAGCACATCGCCCGCCAGTTCCTCGTGCCGAAGCAGCGGCGCGAGAACGGGCTGGAGGCGCACGGTCTGCAGATCGCCGACGAGGCGCTGCGCAAGATCTCGCGTGAATACACGCGCGAGGCCGGCGTCCGAAACTTGGAGCGCGAGATCGGGACGATCTGCCGCAAGGTCGCGACGCGCGTCGCCTCCGACGAGAAGAACGTGCCGAAGCGGATCACCGCGCCGATGATCGCCAAGATGCTCGGCCCGGTGCGGTTCCGTTACGGCATGGCCGGAAAGGAAGACGAGGTCGGGGTCTCGACCGGCCTGGTCTGGACCGAGATGGGCGGCGACATCGTCACCGTCGAGGCGGCGCTGGTCAAGGGCTCCGGCAAAGTGGCGTTGACGGGGCAGCTCGGCGAGGTCATGAAGGAATCGGCGCAAGCCGCCGTCTCGTACGTTCGATCGCGCTCCAAGCGGTTCCAGATCGAGGAAGAGTGGTTCAGCAAGTTTGACGTGCACATCCACGTGCCGGCCGGCGCGGTGCCGAAGGACGGTCCGTCCGCGGGCATCACGATGGCGACCGCGCTCGCGTCGGTGTTGACGAACCGGCCCGTGCGCAAGGACGTGGCGATGACCGGCGAGATCACCCTGCGCGGCCGCGTGCTGCCGATCGGCGGGTTGAAAGAGAAGGTCCTGGCCGCGCATCGATCGGAGCTGCGCACGGTGATCATCCCGAAGGAGAATGAGAAGGACCTGCGCGAGATCCCCGAGAACGTGCGGCGCCGACTGCGGTTCCGGATCGCCGAGCATATGGACGAGGTGATCGAGGAAGCGTTGCTGCCGGCGTTGCCGCGGCCGTCCGCGCCGGAGGCGCTGACGCCGTTGCCGGTGATCGAGATGCCCACCATCGAGGTGCCGCTGGACGTGCCGCAGCCGCGGCCATCGTCCCCGCCGCAAGCGTGACGCGCGCAACGGCGACGAAGCTAAGAAACGTGAAGGGGAGGCTGGCAGCCGCCAGCCTCCCCTTCACGTTTCTTAGACACTTCCGGCACGTCGAGCGCGATCGCGAAGTTGTGCCGGCGGGAAAAGTGATCGATACTGAGGATCGCAACGACGGGGAGGAGTAACCGGATCGGCGCGGCCCCAGGGAGAAGAAGCCCAGACTGAAAGCTTCTTCGCGCGCGCGGTGAATGTCGCCCCCGAGCGGCGGGCAAGGCTCGCCGGGTCCGCCCGTTATCGCGGTTCGAGCCCCCGGTTCATTTCCGAGGGAAAGAAAGGTGGTACCGCGAAGCGCCGCTTCGTCCTTTCGGACGACGGTGCTTTTTCGTTTCCCGGGAGGTTTCGATGAGCACGGAGATCCCCAAGTCCTACACGCCGAGCGAGGTTGAAGCCGCACTGTACGCGCAGTGGCGCGAGCGCGGCGAATTCCGCGCCGTGCCCAATCCCGACAAGCCGCCATGGGCGGTCATGATGCCTCTCCCGAACGTCACGGGTGAGTTGCACATCGGGCATGCGCTGAACAACACGCTGCAGGATTCGCTAACGCGGTTCTGGCGCATGCGCGGCTTCGAGGTGCTCTACCAGCCCGGCACCGACCACGCCGGGATCGCGACGCAGAACGTCGTCGAGCGGCAGCTCGCGAAGGAGAACGTGCGCCGCGAGGATCTGGGCCGGGACGCGTTCCAGCAGCGCGTCTGGGAGTGGGTCGAGAAGTATGGCGGCATCATCTACGAGCAACTGCAGCGGCTCGGGATCTCCTGCGACTGGGACCGCAAAGTGTTCACCCTCGATCCGCATTATCACGACGCCGTGCTCGATGCGTTCGTCCGCTTGTACGACAAGGGCTTGATCTACCGCGGCAAGTACATGGTGAACTGGTGCCCGCGCTGCCGCACGAGCATCTCCGACCTCGAGGTGCAGCACAAGGACGTCGACAGCTTCCTATGGCACGTCCGCTACCGGGCGGCCGACGGCGAGGGCGGCGTGGTCATCGCCACTCAGCGTCCGGAGACGATCCTGGCCGACGTCGCCGTCGCCGTGCATCCCGATGACGAGCGCTACCGTCGGCTCATCGGCCGGCAAGTGATCGTGCCGATCGTCGATCGCCCCGTGCCGGTGATCGCCGACAACCGCGTCGATCCGGCGTTCGGCACGGGCGCGCTGAAGATCACGCCCGGGCACGACCCGACCGACTACCAGATCGGCGCGGACCACAAGTTGCCCACGCTCGTCGTGCTCGACGAGGACGGCAAGATGAACGAGGAAGCGGGCCCGTTCCTTGGGTTGGAGCGATTCGACGCCCGCGAACGGGTGGCCGACGCGCTTGACGCCGCCGGCGTCCTCATCGCCAAGGAGCCCTATCGCACGAGCGTCGGCACCTGCGATCGCTGCGCGACGATCATCGAGCCCTACATCAGCGAGCAGTGGTTCTGCGCGATGAAGGAGATGGCCGCGCGCGCCGCGGACGCGATCCGCGATGGCAAGGTCCGATACGCACCGGAACGCTGGCAGCGCATCACCCTCGACTGGCTGGACAACATTCGCGACTGGTGCATCTCGCGACAGCTCTGGTGGGGACATCGCATTCCCGTCTACGCTTGCGCCGACTGCGGCCACCGTGTCGCGGCCAAGTCGGCCCCGGCGGCCTGCGTGAAGTGCGGCAGCGGGCGGCTCGCGCAGGATCCGGACGTGCTCGACACCTGGTTCAGCTCGGCGCTGTGGCCGCTGGCGACGCTCGGCTGGCCCCAGGACACGCCCGATCTCCGTTACTTTTACCCGACGAGCATCCTCATCACGGGGCGCGACATCATCTTCCTGTGGGTCGCGCGCATGATCATGTTCGGCTTGGAGTTTGGGAACGAGGTGCCGTATCGCGACGTTTACATCAACCCGACGGTGATGGACATCCAAGGGCGCCGGATGAGCAAGTCGCTCGGCACCGGCATCGACCCGCTGCAGGCCATCGACAAATACGGCGCCGACGCGCTGCGGTTCGGCCTCATCGTCCGTTGCTCGCAATCGCAGCAGGACCTGCGGTTCGAGGAGAAGATGATCGCCGATACGCGCAACTTTGCGAACAAGTTGTGGAACGCGGCGCGTTTCGTGCAGATGAACCTTGGTGAGGCTGCGATGCCGCCCGAGGAGCCGGACGCGAATGCGCTCACCGACGGCGATCGCTGGATCCTCAGCCGGTTGCAACGCGTCATCGACGAGGTCACGCGCGCCTACGAAACCTATGAGTTCGACGTCGCCGCGCGCACCTTGTATCAATTCCTGTGGAACGAATACTGCGATTGGTATCTGGAGACCGCCAAGGTGCAGCTCGGGCCGGCGTCGGATGCGGCGTCTCGAGCGGGGACGCGTTGGGTCCTCTGGCGCGTGCTCACCGACGCCATGAAGCTGCTGCACCCGATCATGCCGTTCTTGACGGAGGTGATCTGGAAGTCGTTCGTCCCCGCCTCGACGACGATCGCGCGCGAGGCGTGGCCGGTCGCCGACCCTGCTCGCGTCAACGAAGCCGCCGAGCGTGATGTGGCCTGGGTGCACGAGACGATCCGGGTGATCCGCAGCTTGCGCGCCGATGTCCGGCTGACGCCGCAGCAAGATGTCGCGCTGCGAGTCGTCGCGCCGCCGGCGGAACGCGCGTGGCTGGACGCCGCCCGCCCGCTGCTGCGCGGGCTCGCCCGCGCCGGCGATGTGACGTTCGCGAATGACCCGCCGCCGGGGCCGGCGGCGATCGGCGTCGTCGGCCCCGCCGAGATCCACGTCCCGCTGTCCCCGGATGACGCCGCGGCGCTCGCCGAGCGCACACGCAAGGATCTGGCGGCGCTCGAGACCGATGCGGCGCGCGCCCGTGCCCGCTTGGACAACCCGGAGTTCCGCGATCGCGCGCCGGCCGAGATCGTCGCCCAGGAACGCCAGCGCCTCGCCGACGCGGACGCGCGGCGCAGCAAGCTGGAGCGCACGCTGCGCGGTCTCGGCGCCTAAGGGCCGCCAACGAGGAGGAGATCGTGACCTACGAAAACATCCTGACGGCAATCGACGGGCACGTCGCCACGATTCAGCTGAATCGGCCCAAGGTGCTCAACGCTCTGAATCAGCGCACGATGGAAGAAATCGCGGCGGCGCTGGATGCGTTCGAGGCGGACGCGAAAGTCCGCGTCGTGATCCTGACCGGAGACGAGCGCGCGTTCGCCGCCGGCGCCGACATCAACGAGTTCGCCGGAAAGACGGCGGTCGAGATGCTCGAGGGATACCGGTTTGCGCAGTGGGAGCGGATTCGCAAGTTCCCCAAGCCGATCATCGCGGCGGTGAGCGGGTTCTGCTTGGGCGGCGGCTGCGAGCTCGCGATGACCTGCGACATCATCCTCGCTACCGAGACAGCCCGCTTCGGGCAGCCGGAGATCAACCTCGGCATCATGCCCGGTGCCGGCGGCACGCAGCGCCTGCCGCGCCTTGTCGGCAAGGGACGCGCGATGGAGATGATCCTGACGGGTCGGCACCTCAGCGCGACCGAGGCCGTCGCTTGGGGGTTGGCGAACCGCGTCGTTCCGGCCGCATCCTTGATGGACGAGGCCCGCAACCTCGCGGCCGAGATCGCGGCCAAGGCGCCGGTGGCGGTGCGCCTGGCGAAGGAAGCCGTCTTGAAGTCGATGGACACGACGATCGAGCTCGGCGCCGATCACGAGCGGCGCCTATTCTACTTGTTGTTCGCGACCGAGGACCGTCGCGAGGGCGTGCAGGCGTTCCTCGAGAAACGAAAGCCGAACTTCCAGGGGTGGTGAGCACAGACGAGCCCCGCGGTCGTTGCGCAGGGGCGGCTTCGCGCGCGTTGTATACTAACCTACTGGAGCGCACGCGCCGTCCGTGCCCGCAGATCGTTCTAAAGGAGATTCCCGCGTGAGATCTCATCCCGTGCGACTGCTCATCGTCGTCATAGTCGCGCTCATCGCGTTCCAAGTGGCGTTTCAGCCGATCCGGCTCAATGGATGGACGCCTCAAGTTCAGCCGCCGTCGCCTCGCTTGCGTCTCGGCTTGGACCTGCAAGGCGGTACCCGCATCGTCCTCGAAGCGCAGAGCCGGCCCGGCGTCGAGGTGACGGCCGACAAGGTCGACGCGGCGATGAAGGTCATTGAGAACCGCATTGACGCGCTCGGCGTTGCCGAGCCCGTGCTGCAGCGCCAGGGCGACAACCGCATCCTCGTAGAGTTCCCGGGGCTGCAGGATCCGCAGCGCGCCAAGGAGCTAATCGGCCGAACCGCGTTGCTCGAGTTCATCGACACCGGCCCGCAGAGCCCGCCGCGCGGCGCGGAGTTCGCGACCGACGGCAAGACGCTGAAGCTGCCGAGCGGGCAGTCGATCCCGTTGGCGAAGAAAGTCATCGTGACCGGGGCCAACCTGCGGGAGGCCTCGGCGCAGTTCGCGCAGGACAGCCTGAGGTGGCACGTCGCGTTCAAGTTCGCCGGCGAGGGCGCGAAGAAGTTCGAGCAGCACACTGAGAAGAACGTCGGCTCGCACCTGACGATCGCCCTGGACAACCGCGTCATCTCGGCGCCCGTCATCCGTTCCAAGATCCCCGGCGAGGGCGTGATCGAAGGCAACTTCACGGCCGACGAGGCGCGCGATCTGGCGATCTTGCTCCGCGGCGGCGCGTTGCCGGTCCCGGTCGTGCCGGTCGAGGAGCGCACGGTCGGCCCATCGTTGGGACGCGACTCCATCGACACGAGCATCCGCGCCGGCTGGATCGCGGCGGCGATGGTGTGCCTGTTCATGACCGCCTACTACAGGCTGCCGGGCGCGCTCGCCGGATCGGCGTTGTCGATCTATGTGTTGCTCGTCCTGGCGCTGTTCGCGGCGATCGGCGCGACGTTGACGCTGCCGGGCATCGCCGGTCTCATCCTCAGCCTCGGCGTCGCCGTCGACGCGAACGTCATCATCTTCGAGAAGATGAAGGAGGAGCTGCGGCTGGGCAAGAGCTTGCGCGCCTCGATCGACGCCGGATGGCGGCGCGCGTTGTCGACCATCGTCGACTCCAACACGACGACGCTGATCGGCGCGGTCGTCTTGCTCTGGCTCGGCTCCGGACCGATCCGCGGCTTCGCGGTCACGCTCGTCGTCGGCGTTCTCGTCTCGATCTTCTCCGCGTTGGTCGTCACGCGCTGGTTGAGCGAGTTCTTCGCCGAGTCCGGCTTCGCCAAGGAGATCATGGCGATCGCGAAGCTGCCGGCAGCGCGCGGACAATCGGCGGAGGCGGCGTCATGAAAGCATGGGACCTGATCGGCAATCGCCGCTGGCTCTACCTCGCGTCGCTGGCCCTGCTCCTGCCCGGCGTGATCTCACTGGCGCTGAACATCGCCTCGGGGCGGCCGATCCTCAACTGGGGCGTCGATTTCACGGGCGGCACGTTGCTTAACCTCCGCTTCGACGACCGCGCGGTGACGACCGGACGCGTGCGCGAGGCGCTGCGCCCGAGCGGCCAGCAGGATGCGATCATCCAGAAGACCCCGGACACCGGGGACATCTCGATTCGCACGCCGCACTTGGACGGGCCGGAGCGCCAGCGTATCCTGGACACGATTCGAGCCAGCGTCGGCAACTTCAACGTCCTCAGCGTCGATGACGTCGGGCCCAAGATCGGCGGCGAGCTGCGTAACGTCGCGATCATCGGCGTCCTCGCCGGTCTGCTGCTGCAGATCATCTACGTCAGCATCCGGTTCAAATCCATCCGATTCGCGATCGCCGGCGACATCGCGTTGCTGCACGACCTCCTGCTCGTCTTCGGCATCTTTTCGCTGACGCGCGCGACCGTCGACAGCAGCTTCGTCGCCGTCTTGCTGACGGTCGTCGGCTACTCGATCAACGACACGATCGTGGTGTTCGACCGCATTCGAGAGAACCTCAACCAACGCACGCGCGAAGCGTTCCCATCCCTGGTCAACCGCAGCATGTTGGAAGCGCTCGTCCGGTCGATCAACACCGGCGTGACGACGGCGCTGGCCATCGGCGCCGTGTACTTCTTCGGCGGCCCAACGCTGCGCGACTTCGCGTTCGGTCTGCTCATCGCGGTCCTGACGGGCGGCTACTCGTCGATCGGCGTTGCCGGTCCGCTGCTCGTCGACATGAACCGCTGGGCGGCGGCGCGCGGCGGCAGCTCGCTGTCCGGCGCGCGCGGCTCGACGACGTGACCGCGCCCGCGGTGAGCGCGAGGGGATGCCGCCCCGCGCCGTAACCGAAACCAAGGAGATGCTTGCAACAGGCGCCCAGGATCGCCATCGGGCGCGCCGACTTGGCTTCGTGCGCCGGCCATGGGATTGGCGTGGCGAGATCCGGTTGCATCATCCCTGCGGGCGCGCGCAGCCGCCCTGGTGATAACGTGACCACCGGGTTGGAAGAGTTTGGCGCCGCCGCCTATCTGATGTCCAATCAGGAACGGTTCGCCGCCGCTGTCTCCGCGCACGTCACCCTCAGCCTCGCCGCTCTGCTGATCGGTCTTGCGGTTTGCCTGCCGCTGGGGATCCTCGCGGCCCGGTCGTCGCGGATTGCGTTCTGGTCGATCAACGCGGTCAGCGTCGTTCGCGTCATTCCCAGCCTCGGGATCCTCGTGCTCGTGCTGGCGGTGCTCGGCTTTGGCTTCGCGCCCACGCTCGTCGCGTTGACCGTCCTCGCCTGCCTGCCGATCCTGATCAACACTTGCGTTGCCTGCCGCGACGTCAGCCCGGCGGTCCGCGAGGTGGCGGTCGGTATCGGGATGACGCCGAGACAGATCCTCTGATGGATCGAGACGCCGCTGGCGGTTTGGCGGCACCGCCGGCGGCATCGCGGGCGGTCCCGTGCTGGCGATCCTCGGCGCGATCTATACCGTGCCCAGCATGGCGCTGTTCGCGTTGCTCCTGCCGCTCTCGGGCCTCGGCTTCCGGTCGGCCGCGATCGCGCTCGTCGGGTATTGCCAGGCCGCGCTCGTCCGCAATCCTCTCGCCGGTCTGGATGGCGTGGACGCGAGCGTCCGGGAAGCGGCCGTGGGCATGGGACTGACGAGCGGTCAGGTGTTCTGGCGGATCGAGGTGCCGCTGGCCCTGCCGGTCGTCCTCGCCGGCGTTCACGTCGCCGCCGTCTCGACGATCGCGACGATCGCGGCCTGGATCAACGCCGGGGGTGGCTGGGCGTTCTCTTGTTCGAGGGGTTGTATCAGAATCACCGTGAGAAGATCGCGATCGACGCCACATTGGTGGGAATTCTGGCGATCGGCACGAATCTGCTCTTGCAGTGGATCGAAAAACGCGCCCGCGCCTGGGCCGGATGAGGGTGCCAGTGAAATTCGCCGTGCTGATCCTGTTCTTGGTCTTCGTGGCTTCGTTCGGAATCTTCCTCAGCAATGCGGGACGGAGCGAAACGATCTTGGTCCGGTTCATCGGCTGGTTGCTCTTCGATGGGCCCTATCCGAACGGGATCTCGCTCGCGGTGCTCGCCGGAGCGCTCTTCGTCTGGATTCCGATGGCGGTGCAAACCCTGTTCCTGCAAGGCCGCGTCGGATGGCTGCGCCGGCAGGTCACCCAGGCGCAGCGCGCCGCCGAGCCGAAGAGCGTGACCGTGCCGCCACGCGCGACGACGGAAGAAGGATCCACGCCACGGACGTGATCGCATGAAAGCGGCGGCGCGCTGGTCGTTCCGCGATGCGCCGCCGGCCGAGGATCTGGCGAGCGCGCTTGCGCTGCCCCCGATCGTGTCGCGCATCCTCGCGGCGCGCGGTTACGAAGATCCGGCGCGGGCGCGGCAGTTCCTCGGCGCCGGACTCCAGGACTTGACGCCGCTCGCTGCGCTCTCCGCCATCGATGCCGCCGTCGACTTGCTGCTGGCGGCCGTCGGCGCTTTCGAACCAATCACAATCTACGGCGACTACGACGCCGACGGCGTCTGCGCGACCGCCATTCTGGTGCGGACGCTGCGTGCCGTGGGGGCCGACGTGCGGCCGTTCCTGCCGCACCGTATGCGCGAAGGATACGGATTGGCCGCGGACGCGATCCGCGATCTGGCCGCGGGCGGCACGCGTCTGCTCGTCACGGTCGACTGCGGCGTCGGCGCAGTCGACGAGATCGCGCTTGCGCGCGATCTCGGGTTGCGGACGATCGTGCTTGATCATCACGAACCGCCGCCGGCGCTGCCCGCCGCCGACGTCCTCGTCGATCTGAAGACCCAAGACGCGGTGTTTCGAGAGTATTGCGCCGCCGGGCTGGCCTGGCGCTTCGCCGGCGCCGTCCGCGCCCGCGCCGGTCTGCCGGCAACCGACGATCTGTTGGAGCTGGCCGCGCTGGCGACGATCGCCGACGTCGTCCCGCTCGTCGGAGATAACCGCATCCTCGTGCGCCATGGGCTGGCGCGGCTTGCCGCGTCGCCGCTTCCGGGCGTGCGCGCGCTGCTGCACGCGGCCGGCGTGAATCCGCAGCAGCCCGGTCTCGAGCGCGAGGTTGCCTGGCGCCTGGCGCCGCGCCTCAACGCGGCCGGCCGCATCGATTCCGCCGAGCGCGCTTTGGCGCTGCTGACGACCGACGACGGCCGGGAAGCGATGCGGCTCGCCAACGCGCTGGACGAAACGAATCGACGGCGGCAGGAAGTCCACGACCGTGTCCTCGCTGAAGCGTTCGCGGTCGTCGCCGAGGAGGGGCTCGGCGAGCGCCCGGGCCTCGTCGTCTGGGGCGATGGATGGCACCCCGGCGTCGTCGGCATCGCGGCCGGCCGCCTGCGCGAGTCCTTCCATCGT
>VGFF01000036.1 GCA_016868955.1 Armatimonadota bacterium | reverse complement strand
CCATGGGCCGGCCGCCGCTTCCCGCTGCGCGATGAGGCGGGCGTGGAAGTCCGGATGCTCGTCGATGGCGTGGAAGACGCGCTTGCGAGATTGGCCGACGTTGTTGGGGTCGGGGCCCATGCGCGCGTTGAGCTTCGTGGCGATGACGACCTCGTGACGCGGCACGCCGAAGTCGTGCAGCGCGTTACCGAGGATCTCCTCGCTGCGTCCGCGCGAATAGATGTCGGCCGTGTCGAAGAAGTTGATGCCTTCATCGAGCGCGCGCCGCAGGTAGGGGCGCGATGCCTCTTCCTCGAGGATCCATGGTTGCCACGTCGGCGAGCCGGACGACATGCAACCCATGCACAGGCGCGAGACCTTCAAGCCCGTGTTGCCGAGGTTGAAGTAGTTCATCGCGCGCCTCCGCGCGTGCCCGTGATCGTTCCCGGACTGTCGGGCACCATGATGTGATATCGCGTGTTGAGCACGCCGTCGGCGACGATGCTCAGCTGGCCCTTCCCGAGATCAACGCCGGCGAGCATGAGGTGCGAGCGCCAGACGTGGCGGACCTCGTCGGCGAGGAGCAGGAACAGGCGCTTCGCGATGACCGACGTGCAGGCGCGCAGGTGCGCCGCCATGACGCCGGGGCGGAGCTTCGTCAGGCCGCGGACGAGCGCGCATGCGTCCCGGAACGTCGCTTCGTCGTGGACGGACGCGAGTACCTCGAGGATCGCGCGCTCCGGCGGCGCGACCGCCAACGATAAGCCGCCGATCTGGCGCAACGTCAGCCCAAGCCGCGGGTCGTTGAACAGCGGGCCGTCCGCGCAGCAGATCGGCACGCCCCAATTGTGGTCATGAATCCAAGCCGGCAGCTCAGGGTCGCCGGTGCGGAACAGCTCGATGCGCGCCGTCGCGCGCGGCAGGCGCGGCGCGAAGTCCCAGATCTCCAACGTCGTGCGCCCGCCGGGATGCACGTGCCAGCCGGCGTTCTGCAGCGCGAAGATCGCGCCCGGCCAGCCGACCGTGTCGTCGGATCGAATGTAAGCGTCAGGGGCGATCGGACTGATCCAGCCGCGCTTGCAGTACTCCTCCGTCAGCTTCGCGGAGATGCCTTGCTGGTGCAGCCACGATGCGAGCGCAACCGAGCCGCGCGGCCAGCGCTGGAACAGAAGGGATGGTCTTGCCGGCGCGTGCTGATCCACGTGCTCTACTTCCACCTCATCAGGACATAACCTGTTTTCGCTTCAATGTCCTCCGAGGGAGGCAGGAACGAGGATGACGAGGCAGTCGCTTTCCCTGCGTCCGCCTGGAAGGGCGGCCTGGGCATCGCGGTCGGGAGACCGTGCATCCGCTCCGGCACGCGCCACGTTCTGCAGCGCAGCCGCCTCACCGTAGCTGCAAGACGTTCGGGCTGCTGGGAATCCCGCCGCGTTGCGGATGGTGAAGGCGCTGACGTCGTCGCCGCCGGGGTTGCAGAAGCAACCGGTGCGCAGCGAAATGTGGTCCGCGTTCGCGTGCCGCTCGACGGTCCGGTGCGCGAGGAAGCGCCCGTCGGGATCGTAGACGTTGAGCGTGACGGTGCCGCCGCGGTGCGCCGTCTTCGTCGGCCCGTAGCTCCGCACGAGCGGCGCGCCGTTGCCGTGGCGCAGCGACGTGAGCTTTCGCAGCAGCCAATCGGTGAGGCAGGCGACCCGCGCGTGAATGACGTCGATGCCGATGCGCGCGATGTGCCGCAGGCCGATCTCGACGGCAGGCAGCGCCAGGTAGTCGATCGTTCCGTTGTCGAAGCTCTCCGGTCCCTCGTGCCGGTAGTAGCGGTCGCTCATCACCGACGCGTAGTCGATCGTGCCGCCGGCGAACCACGGCCGGTGCAGCTTCCGCAGCGTCTGGCGCCGCGCGATCAGGGCGCCGACGCCCGTCGGGTATCCGAATATCTTGTAGAACGACAGGGTCACGAAGTCGGGACAGATCGCGCTGAGGTCGATCCGATTCGTGGGCGCGAACGATGCCGCGTCGAGCCAGACGTCCCAGCGCCTTCGCCGGATCGGCGTGCAGCAGCGACAACGCCACGCCGATTTTCGGATCGCGGAGCGCGCCGAGCCAGCCGACGGCGCCGCGTCGATTCCGGAAGCGCGTCCATCGTCTCTTGCAAGACGTCGAACGCCGGCGGCCCGCTGATGCCGTGGATGAGATTCCCTTCGGCGGCGGTGACCGTCCACGTTTCTCCGATCGGCTGGTAGCCTTGCGAGACGACGGTGCGCGCGGTCCAGGCGCCGCCGACGCCGATGCCGACGACCCCGCCCGTATAAGCGACGCCATCGAGGAACAGGAACGTGTGGCGCTTGCCCGGTGCGGCGGTGGCCAGGCCGCCGATCAACGGCACGCCTTCGTACGCGCTGGACAGCGTGCGCAGGATCCCCTCGGCGTTGACGGTGTAGGGGTCGGCGAAGACGAACCAGGCGTTGGGCGAAGCCGCGCCGCCGGTGTGCGCCCGGCACGCGTCTTCCTCCCAATGTGACATTTCGATCCACGAGCACTGGAGGAGGGGGAGCGTGGCGCCGGGCATCGTCACGGCGGCGAGCGCGAGGCCCGGCTCGGATTCGACCTCGCGCCGCACGCCGATGACGCCCGCCGCGGAGCATCCGATCAGATGCCGGGCGGGAACCCCTTCGCGAAATGCTTTCAGCAGGGACGAATAGAACTCCTCGTACGCCGGGGAAGCGAACAGAAAGCAAAGATCGAACTTATTGCGCGGCGGAATACGCATCTGCGCGAGCGCTTGATCGAGCGCGACCTGCCAGGTGTAGCCGCTGCCAATTCTGGACGTTGCTTGCAGCTGGAGCCTCCGATCAGTCGGGCGCGAGCTCGACGATGAGCCCCTCGCCCCTTCCGTACTTCTTCCGCGACAGCGCTTCCACCGCCGCGTGCAGCTCCGCCTCGTCCTTTTCGTCGACCACACGCGCGCGTCCTTGGAAGGTTCGACCGCCGACGCGAAAGGACACGCGGGTATTCGTGAGGAGGTTCTCCACCCACGGCGCGCGGTCCCTGCCGCCGGAGATGACGCAGTAGCGGCCGGCGCGTTCCGTGAACCAAATCTCGATCTCGCGCGGCAGGCCGCTGTGTCGACCGATTGTGGTGAGGTATAGAAAGGGCTCGTCGCGCGGCGTCACCGCCAGCGGCTCTTCTGCCAGTTGTCGCGATGGTTCGGCAGCGGCGTCAGCAGCAGCAGCGACAGCGGGTGCAGGTAGCCTTCGTACCGCGTGCAGCTCGTGGATCCTCGCCTCGACGCCGGCGTCCAAGCGCGCCGGCAGCCCGGAATCGTTGAGCGAGCGCACGAGCTGGCCAAGACGCTCGGGTGGCAGGCGATCTTCCGCCGGCGGTCGCGGCGCGCGATCGAGGATCTGGCTGATGTCGACGCCGGGCGTGCAGCTGTCGAGCGTCACCGTGAGCGCGCCGAGCCAGGACGTGTTGTCGTGCTGCGAGCGAAAGAACGCGAGGATTGGATAGGAGATCGTCGACTCGGGCAGCTCCGCCGACCACCGCTTCCACTAGCTGAGAAACGGAGCGAGCTCCGCCACGCACGCCTCGCCGCCCGTCCGGCGCAGCAGCTCCTACGCGGTCGGCGGCGATCCGGCCCACTCGTCGAGCATCGATAGCTGCTCTTCCCGCCGCGAGAACGCCTGATATAGCACGGGTAAATAGGAGAGCACGACGGCGAGGAAGCCGAATCCGACCCCGGACTCGATCGCGACGAGCGCGCGGCCGAAACCTTCGACGGGCGCGACGTCTCCGAGCCCGAGCGTGAAGAACTCCGTACCGCTCATGTCGAGCAGCACCCAGAACGAGAACCCGCCGTAGTCCATCGCCAGGCGCGAGTGCGCGGCCATGTGCAGCAGCGCGAATCCGAGAATCAGCGCCGTGGCGAACAGGAAGAGCATCGCCAAGATGGACAGCGGTCCGTAGAAGCTGAGGAAGTTCTCGCGCTTTCCACCGGGTCGCATCCTGGCGGCGGCCGACCGCCAGACGCTCCACATCCACCGGAAGACGACGGACGACATCCGCAGCCGTCGCGACACGCAACGCGTGAGGATGACGTTCTCGAACGTCTCCCAGAGGCTGGCCGCAACGAGCGCCGCGCCGGCGATTGCATAGACGGCGTCCATGCCGTCGCATATTCGCACCCGGTCGAAATGAGTCCCGCTCGGCCGGTGCCAAACTCCCCCGGGGGGTCATGCGCTGCGAATCTCCGCCCCCGCCTCGCAAGGCGAAAGCGGTACGCTATCCGAAGAAGACCGGCGAATAGCGGTCTCGATTCACTTCCCGAAAGCGAGGCACGGATATGTTGGATTTGATCGTCGTTGGCGGCGGCATCGTCGGCTTTGCGACCGCCTATCAAGCGGCGCGCATGGGCGCAAAGACCCTCGTCTTCGATCGCGGGGATCTCGGCCGCGCGACGGATGCCGGCGCCGGCGTCCTCTCCCCGCAAGCGAATCACCGCGACCCCGACGAGTGGTTCAAGATCGCCGTCGAAGCGGTCGCGCACTACGACGACCTGTTTCGCATGCTGCGCGAGGACGGGGAGACGCAGACCGGCTACGCGCGCTGCGGCGAGCTGATCCTCGCGCTCGACGACGCGGAGATCGCGGAGTTCGAGAGCGCGAAGCGCATCCTCGAGAAGCGGCCGCGCGACCGGATCAGCTCGGCGATGGAGATGCCGCGCGAGATCTCGGTCGCGGAAGCGCGCAAGCTATTCCCGCTGTTGGGCGAGGCCAAGCGCGTCTTGTACGCGCAGAACGCGGCTCGCGTCGACGGCAAGCTCGTAGCCACCGCGATCGAGCGGGCCGCGAAGCTGCGCGGCGTGGAAGCGCGGGCGGAGAGCGTCGAGCGCGTCCTCCGCGAAGAATCGCGCGTGCTCGGCGTCGCTACCGCCAGCGGGGAGGTTCGCGCCCGCGGCGTGATCATCGCCGGCGGCGCCTGGTCGCGGGCATTCGGGCAGCAGCTCGGGTTCAATATCGCGGTCGAACCGCAACGCGGACAGATCTTCCACGTACGATACGGGGACGCGAACACCGGCAACTGGCCCGTCGTCTCCGGATTCCGCGGCACGTACATGGTGCCGTGGCCGGAGGGGCGCATCGCGCTCGGAACGACGCGCGAAACGGGATCGGGCTTCGATCCGCGCGTCACGGTCGGCGGCTTGCAGCACGTCCTCGGCCATGCGACGCAGGTAGCGCCGGCGCTCGCGAACGCGACCCTGATCGAGTCGCGCGTGGGGCTGCGCCCGCTGTCGCCGGATCTGCTGCCGATTCTCGGGGCCGTTCCGAAGGTCGAAGGCGCGTTCCTGGTGACCGGGCACGGGCCGACCGGGCTGACGCTGGGACCCTACACGGGGCTACTCGCGGCGCAACTCGCGCTCGGCCGGACTCCGGAGCGCGACCTCGCGCCGTTCCGCCCGAATCGATTCAAGTAACGTTTCGCCCCGCGGCGAGACAGAGCATGCAGGGCGGCGCGAGCTCCGCAGGGGGATTAATGCCTTCACGCGGACTGCGGATCGTTTCGGACGTCGGCGACTTCGCAGCACGGGATCAGAACGGCCGCACGCAGACGCTGGCGGCGCTGACGGGATCCTTGGGGCTCATCCTCGTCGTCGTGCACAGTGCCGATTGTTGGCCCTACTGCAAAGCCCAGCTCGTCGATCTGTCGCGCAATCGTAAGACCTTCGAATCCGCCGGTTATCGCGTGGCCGGCCTGAGCTACGATTCGGTCGCCGTGTTGCGCGACTTCGCCTCGCGCCACGGCATCGACGTTCTATTGCTCGCCGATCCGGAGTCGACGTTGATCGAACGGCTGGGTCTGCTGAACACGGAGCCGGAGCCCGGTCATCCTCAATACCGGGTCGCACACCCGGCGACGCTGTGGATCGATGCGCGCGGCCGCGTGCTGCGCGCCGACGTCGAAGACCGATACTCCCATCGTCCGCTGCTCGCGGCGCTGCGCCCCGATGGCGAGGCCGCAGCCGTACACGGCGCTGCGAGCCTCGGTGCCGGATTCTCCGTCCAGCCGTTGGCCGTCGAGACGACGTTGTCCCCTGGTCACGTGTTCCCGCTGGAGCTGGAGATCTCGCCCCGGAATTGCGCGTACGTGTACGCGGCCGACGCCGCCGGGCGGGCGCGCGTCAGGGAGCTCGCCGTCGACGATGTGCAGGTCGGTGCGACAGACGCCGCAGGCGAGGACGCGCAGTCGCAGATATCCCGGTCCGGCGATCGGATCGGGGACATCGGCGAGGTGTAACGGCCGTCGGGGGCCATCGAAGACCATCGCGCGCATGGTAAACACACCGTTCGCGTTGCGTTCGGATCACACGCGGCTTCGCAAGGCCGCCGCCGCGTGCGCGATGTTGCGCAGCTTACCTTCCGCGACGGACGCGGCCGTGATCGGCGTGTCCGCGAACGTCGCGAACCCACAATCGGGCGTGAGGATTACGCGATCCGCGCCGAACTTCCGAATCGCGGTCTGGGCCTTGGCCGTGATCTCTTCGACCGACTCGACGCGCGGGTCCTTCGGATTCACGACGCCGATCCCTACGCGCACGTCGTCGGGGATGCCGTCGAGATCCTCGATCTCACCGGCCCGCGACGTGCAGAACTCCAGCAGCAGCGTGCCGACGTCGAGCCGGCGGAAGAACGGCATCAGCGGGTGATACGTGCCAGACAGCACGACGCTCTCGTCGGTCGTCCAGTTGCCGCGACAGACATGGAGGGCCGTGCGTCGGCGATCGACGCCTCGCACGACGCGATTGACCAGATCCTCCGCGAACGCGAGCTCGTGCTCGACGTCGCCCTTCTCGCTCAACGCGCCGCACATGAACGTGCGGCGGGTGGACGGCGGCGCGAACGCGACCTCCGTCAGCACCGGCTCATCGAACTGGACGATCGCGGCGCCGCCCGACAGCAGATCGAGCAGCTCTTCCCGCAGGACGCGCACGATGTCCTCGGCCAGCTCCTCGCGCGTTGCATAGGCACGATCCGATACGCACTCGAGCCACATCGTTCGCGTCAGCAGGTACGGTCCCGGCAACTCGACCTTGATCGGCGCGTCGGTCAGCGATTTCGCGAACGCCAGTTCCCGCCCTGCGATGGGCGCGCTCCGGCCCAACCGCCCGAAGACGGCGGGATGCCGCACGCGCTCCGGCGGCACGCCGAGGGTGCGCAACTGCTCCGCGAACTCGTCCGGGTGCTCGACCAATGGCAGCAGATCGGTCAGCGGAATCAGCTGACAGTTGTCGAGGATGCCGCCCACGAAGCTGGCGTAATCGTTGCGGCGTTGCTCGCCGTCCGAGACAACGTCGACGCCGGCGCGGCGCTGCGCGTCGACCGCGAGCCGGACCGCGTCGTCGGCCGTCGCCTGGAACTCCTCCTCCGACAACCGTCCTTGCAGCCGTTCGTGCAATGCACGCCACAACCAGGGAGGCCGCGGCCAGCTGCCGATGCCCATGACCGCGAGCGCGGGGATCTCGGGCGCCGATGTCGTGACCACGGGCGGATCGGCCGGCGTGCCGCGCGCTGTGAGCGGTGGCGCCGAGGGCAGCGACGGCGCGACGGGCACGGCGACCTTTTCCACGCCGCGATCCGCCAGGAGACCCTTGCAGATCAGGAAGCTGCGCTCGGCGCCGCGGCGCGTTAGCGAGACGAGCTCGTTTCCGGTCAGCCGGCACCACGCCGGCAGATCCTCTTCCACCGAGGCCTCGACGGACCGGACCTCGAGGAGCCCCCCGGCCTGCAACGGATCGATATGCTTACGGATCAGGAGAAGGAGGCCGTTTCCGCAGTCCAAGTCACCGCCGTCGAAGCTTACATCGGGTGCGTGCGCGTGCGACTCGACCGAATTCATTCGCCCTCCCCCCCGATGTTGCGATCGCTAGTACGACACTCCTGGCGTCGCGTCGCCGAGGAACTCCACGAGCTTCGCGCCGCCGACGATCGTCGCACCGGAGACGAGCTTCGTATCGTCGAGCCCGCGCTTCTTGAAGCACGGCGAGCAGACGAAGATCTTCCCGCCCGCTTCGACGAAGCTCGTCATCAGCTGCTTCAGCGGCGCAAACCCTTCCTCGTGGATCGAATCGGCGACGCCCAGCTGCGATAGGCGCACGCCCTCCGTGCTCAGGAACACGAGCGTCTCTTTATCGGACGCGACCGCGGCATTCGCGACGACGAACGCGACCGTCGCTTTGTCGGGATCGTCGGCGGCGCACGTCAGGCTGATGCAAAATCTTCCGGGCATTGGCTGTCTCCCCCTCGTGAAACATTGAGCCGCGAAGCGGCACGTCGTGGCTTCGGGTCTTGTCAGCGAGAACTAGCGTACTTCGATGATAAACGTCGGAGGATCGGCGCGCACCAGCGTGTGGCCGGTCAACCGGCACCACGCGGGGACGTCTTCGATCGCGCCGGGATCCAAAGTGACGAGTCGGAAGCTTCGTCCGGAGTCGAGCGCGGCCAACCGGCGGCGTAACTCGATCAGGAGGTCGCCGCACCCCATATCGCCGGCGTCCCATTCGTCCATGGTCATTCGTTTCCGCCTCTATGGTGTGGTTCGACGACACGAGGGTTCCTCCATCGTATTCGCCTGCCCGCGTCGCTTCAACCGGCGCGACCCCGCAAGGGATGGCGCGCGCCAGAGTGGAAGTGCCGAACCCTTGCGCTCACATCACTCGCACGTGCGTGATCTGCTCCCCGTTCTCGTCGCGACCTTCGGGTTCTGGGCCGCGATCGGCGTCTACATCTTGCTGCTGCCGATTTACCTGGAACGCGTCGGCTTCCGGGAAGGCGCCATCGGCTGGATATCGGGCATCGGGGGCGTCGCCGCCGTCGCCGGGCGTTTGTTGACGGGCTGGGCGATCGATCGCCACGGCACGCGCCCGTTCCTGATCGGGGGCGCGATCGGTCTGGCGGCGACGACACCGCTGCTCGCGCTGACGAACGACATGACGCTCTTGCTCCTCATTCGCGTCGTGCAGGGCCTGGCGATCGGCGCGTTCGGGAACGCCTCGCTCGGGCATGTCGTCTACGCCGTGCCGGCGGAGCGCCGCGGTTGGGGCGTCGGCTGCTGGGGCGTCGCGAACAACATGGCCACCGCGATCGGTCCCGCCGTCGCCGGCTGGATGCTCGCGCGTCACGGCGTCGCGATCGGATTGGCGGTCGCCGGCGTCGCGTCGCTGCTCGCCGCCGTGGCATCCCTACCCGTGCGGCGCATCACGCCGGCGGAGCCGCGCGCCGCGCCGTCGCGTTTGTTCGCGCGAGCGTCGCTGCTGCCGGCGCTGATCGGCGCCACAGTCGGGTTCGCGCACGGCGCGTTCTTCACGTTCGGGCCGCTGTTGGCGCTGCGCCTCGGTCTCGCCAACGTCGGGCTGTACTTCACCGCGTTCGCGATCGCGATGATCCCGTCGCGCGTGCTGATCGGTGGGTTGTCCGATCGCCGCTCGCGATCGTGCGCGATCGCGAGCGGCATGGCCGCGTGCACGATCGCCATGGCGCTGCTCGTCGTGATCCGTGACCCCACGCTCGCGTTCGTCGTGCCCGTGCTGTTCGGAATCGGCAGCGGCGCCGCGATGCCGGGGTTGGTCGCGTGGGCAGTCGATCGCGCCGGGACGGCGGACCGTACCGTCGCGCTGAGCACTTACTACAGCTTGTATGAAACCGGGATCTTTCTCGGCGCCACGCTGCTCGGCGTGCTCCTCCAAGGGCGGTCGTACGACGTGCTCGGCGTCGTCTCCGTGCTGTTGGCGATCGGGCTGGCGTCCTACGTCGCGACGCAAGTTCCGTCGGCGCGGGCGCGGCTGGCGCTCGCGATCGCGGTGTTGCTGTGGGGACTCGTGCCCGTCGCTTCGCGGCAGTTGGCGCTAGCGATCGGGCCGTTCGACGTCTTGAAGATCCGGCTCGTGCCGTATCTGTTGTTTTTCCCGCCGCTGCTGCTGCGCGCGCCGCGCGCGACGTGGACGCCGCAGACGATTGCGCACGCCGCGTTCTGCGGCGTGCTCCTCATCGCCGGCGTGCACGGTGTGCTAGCGCTCGGCTTGTGGTGGCTTCCCGCTGGTTTGGCCGGACTGATCCTGGCGATCGAGCCGATCCTCATCGTCTTGTTCTCGGCGCTGTGGCTGCGCGAGAAGCCTCGCGCCCGCGTGCTCCTCGGCCTGGTGCTTGCCGCCGCCGGCGTGCTGTCGCTGGCGCGTTGGCCGGCGATCGGATCGTCGTCGACGTTGTGGCCGGGCATCGCCGCCGTGCTCGTCGCGTCGGTGGCGTTTGCGCTATACACGGTCGCGATCCGTCCGCTCAGCCAGCGCATCGGCGCCCTTCCGGCGACGACGCTGTCGAGCGTGCTCGGCGCGCTGCCGATCGTGGTCTTTCTCGATGCGGGGTTCGTCGCCTCGATCGCAGCATGGGATCCGAACATCGTCGGCGCGGCGCTGCTCGCCTCGATCGGCGGCAGCATCGTCGGCACGATCCTGTGGAACTGGGGCGTGTCGCGCGCGCCCGCTTCGGAAGCCGGGTTGTTCCTCTACTGCGTGCCGCTGACGACCGTGATCGGCGGCGCGGCGCTGCTCGGTGAGCCGTTCGGCGCCGCGACGCTGGGCAGCGCGCTGTTGATCCTCGTCGGCGTCGGTCTGGCGCAAGGGGCGTGGCCGCGCCGTCGAGAATCGATTGCGGAGCGACGGCAGCCATCGTCGATCGATGACGCCGGCTCACGAAACCCATCGTCGCGCCGGGAGACGGCGACCTGAGGAGGTCCCGCGTGCGCAAGAAACCTGTGGATGGGAATCATTCGCGCGCCGGCAACTGAATGGTGATCGGAGCATTGTAGTCGTAGTAGTCGACCGTACCGAGCGCGTTGCCGTCGCGATCCAGCACGGACCAGCGCCGCGGCAGTCCGCCCGCCTGATTCACGTACACGCGCGACCGCAGGACCTCTCCCTCCGGCAGCCGGATGTTGTACTCGTACACCGCGACGCGGGCCAGCGCGATCTCTTCGTCGCGCAATTTGACGACCGCGATCTCGGCGTTGAGGCGCGACGGATTCGTGATCGGCAGGTCGGCGGCCGCCGACAGGATCGGCGAGCACCGCCACTGCCCGTTCATGTCCGGACGCGTCAGGCGCACGATCGTGCGCGCGCCAACCTGGGTCACCTCGAGCGTGGCGCCCTCCTGCGGCACGAGCGTGCGGCGTCGGTCCGGATTCTGGACGTCGATGACCGAAGCGCCCTCGACCCCGCGTTCGCTGTATCGCACACGATAGCCGTTGAGGCGATTGAGCCGTTGGAACGCGGCTTCGATCTCGCGAATCGCCTCCGGCGCGCCGGTGAAGCGCGGTCCCGCAGCGGGCGATAGTCGCGCCGGCGGACTCGGCGCCGGCGTTTGCGCGACGCCCGGGCCGGCGGCGAGGCAAGCGAATACGACGAGCGAAACGGACGCGAGGACGGCGCGGGATTTCACGATCTCGTTCCCAGCTTACCGAAGCCGCCGCCGCGCAACGAATCACCTGGCGGCGTCACGCGATTTTCCCACAAAGAGAGATCCCGGCGGGGCTGCCGGGATCTCTCTCCTTGCGGTGGGTCGTGTTCGGGCGGTACCCGTACGCCTTGCGTCAGGCCCCGCTTGGTGCTGGTCTGAATGCTTTGCCTGGCCTCCACGGCGTGCCGAGCATCGGCAGGAGGAACCGGTCGAGCCCGTAGTACCCCGCGACTTTCCACGCGAGGATCAGCAGGACCGCGACCAGGAAGAGCACTGGATTCGAGCTCGCGCTGCCGGCGAGCATGAAGTTCCAGTTCATGAGCGCGCCGAAGAATGCGGCGACCCCGACCAGCGCGTCGACGAGCACGATCTGCGACCGGTAGTTCCACGACTCGTCGATGTTGGTGCGCACGTAGGCGACGGCGTCGCCGCTGGGGCGCATCTGCGGCTCGGTGACCGCGCGCAAGCGGAGCAGGTCCAGCTCGTGCAACGGGCGCCGGGAGGCGCTCATGGCGGGTGGTCTCCTCTCCGTCTCCGCGAAACGCGCCGCGGTTCAGAACGCGCCGCGCAGGCGCGGGTCGAGGTAGTCGCGCAACGCGTCGCCGAGCAAGTTGAAGCCGAGCACGCACAGGAAGATCGCCGCACCGGGGAAGGTCACGACCCACCAGTGCGTGCGGATGTACTCGCGGCCGTCGGCGACCATGCGCCCCCACTCCGGCTCGCCGGGCTGCGCACCGAGGCCGATGAAGCTCAACGCCGCCGCGGTCAAGATGATCTGCCCGAGGTCCAACGTCGCTTGCACGATGATCGGCGAGACACAATTCGGCAGGAGGTGGCGACCGGCGATGCGCAGGCGGGACGAACCGAGCGCGGACGCCGCTTGCACGTATTCGACTTCCCGGACCGCCAGCACTTGCGCCCGCATCAGCCGCGCGTAGGGCGCCCACGAGCGCAGCGCGATCGCGAGCACGATGACGTACAAGCTGCGCGATCCGACCGCGGCGACGAGCGTCAGCGCGAGGATCAATCCGGGAAACGCGAGGAAGATGTCGGTCAGCCGCATGATCGTCTCTTCGGCGCGGCCACGGAAGAAGCCGGCGAGCAGCCCGAGCAAGCCGCCGGTCGTGGTCGCGACCAACAAGACGAGCAGCCCGATGCTCAAGTCGAGGCGCGTCGCCCAGATGATCCGGCTGTAGATGTCCTGGCCGGCGCTGTCGGTGCCGAACCAATGTGTCGCGCTCGGCGGCAGCAGGCGTTTCTCGAGCGACACCGACGTCGGGCTGTGCGTCGCCAGCAACGGCGCGAGCACGCCCGCGAGCACGAGCGTGACGATGATCAGCAGGCCGATCGCGGAGAGACGGTTGCGCAGCAGCGGATGGCGCAGCAGCGAGCGGCGGCGCGGCGTCATGCGTAGCGGATCCTGGGATCGAGAAACGCGTACAGGACGTCGACGACGAGGTTCGCGAGCGCGAACACCGTCGCGGCGAGCACGGTGAACGCCATGATCGCCGGCGTGTCGTACGCGAGGATCGCCTGCACGGCGTAACGGCCGATTCCCGGCCAGTAGTAGACGAGCTCCGTGACGACCGATCCGGTCAGTACGTTGCCGAACGAGATGCCGACGATCGTCGCGACCGGCAGCAGCGCGTTGCGCAGCGCGTGCCGCCGGTTGACGGTGCGGCCGGCCAACCCCTTCGCCCGCGCCGTCCGCACGTAGTCCTTGGAGATCTCCTCGAGCAGCGACGAGCGCGTCATGCGCGAGATGAGCGCGATCAGCGGCAAGGCGAGCGTGAATCCGGGCAGCAGCAGGTGGAGCGCGGCGTCGCCGAGGGCGCGCCAGTTGCCTCCGATGAGCGCGTCGGTGAGCAGGAACCCGGTGACCGTGCGCACCGGCGCGGTGAATTGCGTGACCTCGGCGAGACGGCCGCCCGGCGACGGGACCAGGCCGAGCTGATAGTAGAGGACCATCTGGAACAACAAACCGAGCCAGAACACGGGCACCGACACGCCGCCGAGCGAGGCGAGACGCGTGCCGTGATCGATCCACGAATTGCGGCGCGTCGCGCTCAGCACGCCGGAGACGATGCCCAGCGGCACCGCGAATAACAATGCCATCAGCCCGAGCTCGATGGTGTTGGGGATGCGCTCGCGCATCTCTTCCCACACCGATCGGTTCGACATCACCGAGATGCCCATGTCGCCGCGGAACAGGTCGCGGACGTACAGGCCGTATTGCACCAGGATGGGCTTGTCGAGGTGGTACTGCTCGATGATCATGCGGACTTGTCGTTCCGACGACGTGATGTCGCGCTGGCCGGCCCACAGGCGCGCCACGTCCGTTGGGATCACCCTCGAGATGACGAACACCACGAGGGTGATCCCGAACAGGACGATGATCAGCGCGCCCAGCCTCCGCAGAAGGTAGGCGATCATGCCGTGCCGTTCACGAGCAACGCGCTACTGGCGCTTGAACATCGGGTAGAAGACGCTCGGCGACGTCGTCGCGGGGTTGTGCACGAATCCGCGCACCCAGTTCGCCTGAACGTTGAACGGATGGATGCCGCCGTGCAGCTCCGAGACTTCCACGAATGTGGCGTCCTCGTTCAGCCAGTTGGACAGGCGCTTGTAGAACTCACAGCGCCGCTCCCACGTGCCGGCCGTGCGCGCCGCCTGAATCAAGCCGTCGATCTCGGGACCGCCCGCGTAGGCGGATCCGAATCCCGTCGGCGGCCAGTAGCCCGTGCGGATCGGATGCATAAAGTACTCGGGATCCGGGTAGCTGCCCGTCCAGCGCGCCTCGGAAAGCGGCTGACCCGGCCGCGTGCGCGTCGTCTGCAGCCACGTCGACGCATCAACCTCTTCCAAGCGGACGTTGACGCCGACGCGCGCCAGATCCGCCTGCCACATCAGGGCACCCTCGCGCTGCAGAACGTAATTCGTCTGGAACCGGAACACGAATCCTTGGCGCAGCACCTGCTGCGCCGCCGGCGACGCCTCGTCGAAGAAGCGCTTCGCGCGCACGAGGTCAAACTGCGGCAGCTGGTACGTCTTGTCGGCGCACGGCGCCGCGCTGGGAACCAAGCCGCGCATGCGCACGCCGTACCCGTTCATGACGCGCGACAGGAACTGCTCGTAGTTGAACGAGTGGCGCAGGCCGCGGCGGACATTGATGTCGCTCGTCGGCAGCACCCCGTGGTTCAGG
Organism: Armatimonadota bacterium; assembly: GCA_016868955.1. Lineage (GTDB taxonomy): Bacteria > Sysuimicrobiota > Sysuimicrobiia > Sysuimicrobiales > VGFF01 > VGFF01. The sequence continues at coordinate 3,389 of VGFF01000036.1, read as the reverse complement.
TTCACCCAGAACAGGCCGAGGCTGGGCAGCGGCCGTCCGCGCGCGTCGTTCTCGATAACGCGGATCGGCAGACTGTTCGCGCGGATGCGATTCTTCAGCTCCGGCAACGACAGGCCGCTGACTTCGGCGATGTCGACGTCGCCGCGCTCGAGCAGCAGCAGACGCGTGGATTCCTCCGGCACGATCTGGATCGCGACGCGCTCGAGGTACGGCGCCTGCCAGCCGCGCCAGTAGTTCGGGTTGCGCCGGTACTGGATGCGCTCGTTCGGGCGGATCTCCTCGACGACCCACGGGCCGGTGCCGGCGCTCGTGCGCGAGACGACCGGGTTGGCGCGGCCGATCTGGATGCCGCCGTTCTTCTCGACGTAGTCGGGATCGATGATGCCGAGGATGACCGGATTCGCGAGGATCGCCGGCCACGCCAGCGTCGAGCTCTCGAGGTGGAAGCGCACCGTGTAACGGTCGACGACCTCGGTGCGATCGTAGATGCCCTCCAGCGGGAAGATCGAGCCGATGCCGATGCGCATCGCACGGTCGATCGAGTACTTCACGGCCTCCGCGGTCATCTCGTTGCCGGTGCTGAAACGAATGCCGCGCTTGAGCTTGAACTCCCAGACGCGGCCGCCCTCCAAGCGGCGCCACGATTCGGCCAGGAACGGCTGCGGCTCGGCCGTCGGGTCCGGGTAATACGTCAACGTCTCGTACGCTTCCATGACCAGGCGCCAGTTCGTGACGCTGCGCGCTGTCTGCGGATCGACGTTGTCGGTGGGACCGATGCGCGACCACGCGACGCGCAGCGTGTCGGCAAGCTGCGGATTGAACGTGACCGCGGGGCCGGCGCCAGCCTGGCCGGACGCAAGCATCGCGACGATCGCGAAGAGCAGGATCGACGAACGGCGAACTGCGTTACGAATTCTCTTCATGCAACGCTCCTCCCGAACCCGCTTGTTGGACTCCGGCGGGGATGATCTCTGCCGATCGTGCCTCGCGACCGGGGCCACTGGGCGCTTCAGGGGACCGCCGACGCCGCCAGCGTCACCTCGGACTTCGCGATGAAGCTGCTCGGATTCGGCGTGATCGCGCCGCGCTCGGGGGACGCGTAGTACGCGGCGTCGGCGGCGGCGAAGTTGCCGTCGTGCGCGACGAGCCAGACGAATTCGTTGCGATCGTGCGTGATCCAGGCCCCGAGCACGCGAAAGCCGTGCTTCTTCCGCAACGGCACGACGCCGTCGCGCCAGACCTTCACGAACTCGTCCATCTGGTTCTTGTGGATCACGTACCGGCGTAGCTGAATCGTCATCGGATCGCTCCCCCTCGTTTCCCCACCTTATTCGGCGGGCGGAGCGCAGGTGCCTACTTTCACGTATGATAGTAATACCGTTCCAACGACAAGTTAAACCAATGAGGTGAATGAGGATGATCTACCGCCAGCTCGGCCGGACCGGACTCCGCGTGTCCGCCTACGGCCTGGGAACGAACGCGTTCGGCGTTCGCGCGGACGAGGCCACGTCGATCGCCGTGATCCATCACGCCATCGATAACGGCGTCACGCTCATCGATACCGCGAACGTGTACACGGGCACGAAGTCCGAGACGATCATCGGCAAGGCGCTGAAGGATCGCCGCGACAAGGTCGTCCTGGCGACGAAGGTCGGATGGACGATCTCCGACGCGCCGAACGACGGCGGATCGTCGCGCGCGCACATCTTCCGCGAGGTCGAAGGCAGCCTGCGCCGCCTGCAAACGGATTGGATCGACCTGTACCAGATCCACAAGTGGGACGGCACGACCCCGCTTGAGGAGACGTTGCGCGCGCTCGACGATCTCGTGCGCATGGGCAAGGTTCGCTACGTCGGCTGCTCCAACTACACGGGTTGGCAGCTGCTGAAGTCGCTGTGGATCAGCGACCGCCACAATCTCGTGCGGTTCGACTCCGTGCAGCCGCCGTATTCGCCCGCGAACCGAGCGATCGAGACCGAGCTGCTGCCGGCCTGCATCGACCAAGGCGTCGGCACGCTCGTCTACTTCCCGCTCGCCGGCGGCATTCTCACCGGAAAGTACGCGGGCGGAAAGATCCCCGAGGGCTCGCGCGCGTCGACGCAGCCGATGTTCACGCGCATGCTCAACGACCGCGGGCTTGCGCTCGCGAACGAGATGGAGGCGTTGGCGAGCGAGGCCGGCGTGCCGATCGCGCAGCTCAGCTTGGCCTGGGTCATGGCGCAGCCCGGCGTCACGGTCGCGCTCGTCGGCGCGACGAAGGTTGATCAGCAGGCGCACAACCTGAAGTCCGTCGAGGTCAAGCTGACGCCGGAGCTGAACGAAAAGATCTCCAAGCTGACGACGGAGTTCATCGCCGCGCCGGCGATCTAGCGGTCGCCGGCGCGGCGCGGATCCCCCGTGCCGACGACCGGATGCGATGTCGAAAAGAGAGGGCCGGCCGCGCACGCGGCCGGCCCTCTTCGGTTTCGTTCGGTGCGCGTCGTTCCGCTACCGCGCCGTCAGTGTCCCCCAAAGCTTCGTCTGCCACAACGTGTCCCGGTCGGCGGCGACGAGATGCCCGCGCGGATCGAGCGCGAGCGCACGGTCCCAGGCGCGCAGCGCCGCGCCGGTCTGGTTCGCCAAAACGTAGGCCTGGCCGAGCTTGGCCGCGAAGTCGGCGTCGCGCGGCGCGACCCGCGTCGCTTCCTCGAGGACGCGAACCGCCTTCTCCGCTTGCCGCGTCGACAAGTACAACCGCGCTTCCGTGCGCAGCAGCACCGGCATGGGCCCGAGGCGCGCCCGTCCGACGGCGAGCGCCGCCGCCGCGTCGTCGAATCGCTTGCGCTCCATGTACAACGACGCCGTTCGCGCGAATCCATCCGGATGCTCGCCGTACTGCATGCGCACCAGCTCATGCGTCAGCCATAAGCCGTTGGGGTGCGCGCGCAATCGCAGCACAACCTTCACCATCTCCAGGAACGCTTCGTCGGGCTGCGGCTCGGCGGCGAGGAGCTTACGCAGCTCGGGTGGCCCCGACCCGGCGACGCGGTCAGAAAGGATAAGGAAGCCGTGCGCGACCTCGTCCTCCGGTCGCTCTTCGATCGCGTCCCGCAGCCGCTGTTGCGCGCGATGGGTATCGCCGTCCAGCAGCAGCGTCGCGTGCTCGTCGAACGGCAGCCATAAGCGCTTGGCGATGAGGTCGGGCGCATCGGTGCCGACGATGCCGAGCACGGCCGCCACGCCGACGGTGGCGCCCACCAACCGCCAGCGGCCGCTGTGAGACGGCGCCCGCTCCGCGAGCGACGCGACCTGCGACTGCGCCTCGACGAGCGTCAAGCTGCGCGTGTGCGTGGTCTTGTCCCAGTGGCGATTGCGGTGCTGCAGCAGGCCGAGCGCGCTGAGCGGAGCCC
>VGFF01000035.1 GCA_016868955.1 Armatimonadota bacterium | reverse complement strand
CGCGCCGCAGCCCTTCCCCCGTGACGAGCGTACCGCCCTTGATGACCACGTCCGCATTCATTACGAGATCTCCTCCTCGATCAGGCCGTAGAAAACGCACCAGTCGCCGAGCTGCACCGCCGGGTTAGTGCGGATCCCGAACGGCACGCCGTCGAACGGGGCTTTGATCTCGGCCTCCACGTCGCCGTAGAGATTGTATATCGTCGCGATCTTCGTGCCTTCCTTGATGCGCTGCCGCAGCACCGACGGCTCCGATACCCAGAACCCCGACGTCGGCGCGAGGATGACCGTCTTCTGCACGCCGACCATCCACTTCGGCGCGTATTCGGTCTTCCCGTCGATCATCTTATAGTGGCGCATGACGTTGAGGAACGCGCCGTAGAGGTGCTCCCCCGTCGCTCGGAACCGATCGGGGAACGTGTCGCAGAGGCCGCCCAGCTCGACCGTGATCGCCGGCCGGCCCTTGGCGCGCATCATCGCCTGCGGGCTGCCGCGCTCGCCGGCGTGCTTGAGCAGCAGGTCCCACTTCGGTCCCATCGCTTTCGCGAGCTCGTATCCCTCCGGCGTCCCCGAGAAGAACTGCGCGTAGGCCAAGTACGAATGCGCGCCGCCGGAGTGCACGGAGATCTCCATGTCGGCGTGCTCGATCATCTCCTGGTAGTGCGCGTCGGCGATGCGCTCCGTCAGGTGGCCGTCGGGGCGGCCCGGATAGATGCGGTTGAGATCGTACGTGAATAAGTCTCCCGGGTTGCCGCGCGTCGAGAACTCCCACGCCGGCACGTTGACGACCGGCACGCAGACGACGCAGCCCCGCAGGCTTTCCGGGTCGAGGCGGTTGATCATGTGCAGCAGCGCGATCGGCCCTTCGTGCTCGTCGCCGTGCAGCGATCCGTCGAGCCAGAGCGTCGGTCCGTCGTGCGCGCCGTTGACGACCGTCAGCGGGATCTCGATCGGACCGGCGCCGGCGCGCTTGCCGACGGGGATGACGCCGCGCACCTTGCTTCCGCGCGGCGCGACGGCGGTGCCGATCTGCATGTCCTTGCTCATCGTTTCATCCTCCTGTTGCGGTGCTTGCGATGGCGCGCCGGGCTCGACCGCTAGGCCGCCGGCAGCGTCAACGACGCGCGATCGCGCGGGTAGCGGCTCAGCACCTCGTAACCCGTGTCCGTGACGAGCACGGTGTCCGAGTGGCGATACCCGGCGTGTCCCGGCAGATACAGGCCGGGCTCGACGCTCATCACCATGTTCGGTTCCAGGATCGTATGGTCGCCCGGATCGAAGAACGGCGGCTCGTGCGACTCGATGCCCTTGCCGTGCCCGGTGTGGTGCCGCATCGCATCCTTCAAACCGGCGCGTTCGATGATACTCGCCGCCGCGGCGTGCACTTCCGCGCAGGCGACGCCGGGGCGAATCGCGTCGATCGCCGCGGTCTGCGCCGCCAACATGACGTCGAACAACCGGGCCTGCTCCGGCGTCGGCGGGCCGAAGAACCCCGAGCGCTCGACCTCGCCGAGGTAGCTCCAGACGCCGACCCCATACGTCACCATGACAACGTCCGGCGCCTGCAGCTTGCGCGTGCCCTTCGGTCCGTGCGGCAGCGCCGAGCTGCCGCCGAACAGCGTGCGACCGTGGATCAGGCTGCGATCGTATCCGTTTTGATCTTGGATCTTCGGCAGCTCCGCCAGCATCTTCTCGATCGTCGCTCGGCTCGCCGCTTCGTGCACTTGGTACTCCGTGACGCCGTTCCGCAGCAGGCGGAACGCCTTGCCGACGTGCCAGTCGCCGTATTCGCAGGCCGTGCGGAACAGCGCGACTTCTTCCGGGTCCTTGATCCGGCGCAATTGCTGCACGAGCGCCAACGCGTTGCGCACGCCGTCGCCGAGCGCGGCGCGGATCTCGTCGTAGGCGCCGAGCGGGTCGTTCATGATGAGGTTCGCGAGGTCGACGCCGACGCGCTTGCCCGCGAGGCCCCGCGCGACGAGACGCCGCGCCGCCCAGCGCCAGTCCGCTTCCGGATAGTCAAAGTACACGTCGACGTCATCGAGGAACGGACAGCTGGCGCGCAGGTGATCCGCTTCCAGCGCCGTCGTGATCGCGAACATCCTCCCGTCGCGCTGGAAGGCGACGAGGATCGGCCGCTCCGTCGTGATGTGGAAGAATCCGGTGAAATACGCGATCGTCGGGCCGTTCGCGACGAGCAGCGCGTCCAGACCTTCGGCGTCGAGGCGGGCGAACAATGCCTCGCGGCGCCGGGCGTGGAACGCGGGCGACAGCCCCGTGACCCGCGCGGCCGCCGCCGCCTCGTTCAGCGGCACAGGGCGCTCACGGGCATGACGCGCCTAGTGGCCGCGGATCCATGCGCCCCACGCCGGCTGCCACAGCTCGACCATCGCGCTGCAGTTTTCGTAGATCGTCTCCATGTCCTTGGCCACGAACTCGATCGTGTGGCTGTCGACGCGGCGGGCGCCGTTGACGCGCGCGGCCGACTCCGCCGAGCCCGTCTCCTTGAAGCTCAACCGCAGCTTGATCGGGCTGCCGACCTTGTAGGGCTTCAGCCGCTTGCGGTTGCTCATCGCGTCCGTGACGGCTTGGTAGATCTCGCCGTGCGCCTTCTTCGGCGTTAGGCAGCGCGCCGCGTAACGCGACAGGTACCACTTCACCGTCGCGCCCGAGATCCACGGCATCAACGCCTTCGCCTCGGCGACCGTGCGATCGTCGCCCGTGACGACCCCGATCGGCACGCCGAAGTGCCCGGCCAGCGCGGCGTTGATGCCGATCTCGCCGACCTCGACGTCGTTGAGCGTGACGCGATGCACGGCCTGGCCGTTGATGGTGTGGTTGAGCACGCCGTCGAAGTTGTGCATCGTGTGGTAGCCGAGGAGGATGACCATCGCGAACGACTTGTCCAACCCTTCGAGCTGGCCTAGCCGCCGCGGCCCGCCGGTGATCAGGTGCGCGTCGGGGTGGATGCGGTCGAGCAGGATGCTGCGGAACGTGTTGCCGCCGTGCGAATCGCTGACCCAGACTTCGGTCGCGCCGTTGTCCAACGCCGCCTGCACGGCCGCGCTCGCCTCGTCAGTCATCAGGCGCCGCGCGAGCTCATAGTCGTAGCCCTGCGGGCTCGTGTGCTCGCGATGGACGACGCCGGAGACACCTTCCTGATCGGCCGAGATGTAGATCCTCATGGCGACCTCCTCGGAGATGGGTTAGACGAGCGCGAGCAGGTGGTCGGCGATCTCGTGCGCGTCCTCGTCTCTGACGAGCGCGTGCGACGGCAGGCAGATCAATTGATCGGCGACGCGCTCCGAGGTCGGGAACTGCCCTTCGCGATAGCCCTTGCTCTTCCAGTAGGGCTGGAGGTGGATCGGCGGCACATAAAGGACGCCGGTCTCGACGCCGTGCTCCAGCAGGCCGCGGCGGAACTCGTCGCGCCGCGCCTCGGGCACGAGCACGGCGTAGTTGCGCCAGACCGGCTGCATGCGATCGGGGATCGCCGGCGGCCGCACCGCGGTGCCCGCGAACCGGCGCGTGTAGATGTCGGCGACGGCGCGACGGCGCGCGATCTCGTCGTGGAGGTGCCGCAGCCGCACGCGCAGCACCGCCGCCTGGATCGTGTCGAGCCGGGCGTTGAATCCGTAGTGGTTCGTCGTGCTCGGCATCTGCCCGGGCACGCGGTCGGCGCGGTATGGGCTGTCGTCGCGCCCATAGAACCGTAGCGCGCCGATGCGCTTGACGACGTCCTCGCGCTCGGTGACGATCGCGCCGCCGAACCCGATGCCGCCGAGCACCTTGCCGGCGGCGAAGCTGAAGATGCCGGCGTCGCCGAGCGCTCCCGCCTTCTTCCCGTCGTACGTCGCGCCGTGCGCCAGCGCCGCGTCCTCGATGACGAGCAGATCGCGCTTCTTCGCGATCGCGAGGATCGGCGCCATGTCGGCCGGGATGCCGTACATGTGCACGGGCGCGATCGCCCGCGTGCGCGGCGTGATCCGCGCTTCGATCTCCGCCGGGTCCATGTTGAACGTGCCGGCGTCGATGTCGACGAGGCCGACTGTCGCGCCGGCGTGCTCGATGCCGAGGCACGTGCCGATGTCGGTGTTCGCGGCGGTCAGTACCTCATCGCCTTCGCCGAGACCGAGCGCCCGCACCGCGAAGTGCATCGCCATCGTGCCCGACGTCGTGACGGCGCAGTAGCGCGCGCCGCAATACGCCGCGAACTCGCGCTCGAGATTGCGGACGTCCTCGCCGCCCTCGAAGTCGCCGCGCTCGATGACGCCGCGGACGACCGCGTCGACCTCCGGCGCGTACAACCGGTTCAGCGCCAGCGTGTCGAACAGCCGGATGCGCGGTTTTTCGTGGTGCTCGTTCACCCGATGGTTGGGAAGCTCGGCGGGAACAGCGCTTCCACGGACTTGCCCGTCCATTGCGACAACACCTCCATCATCTTCGCGTTCAGGCGTTCGCCCTCGCGCAAGACCGCCGGCTCGTCGAGGCCGAGCACGCGGCCGGACTCGACGACGCGCTGGCCGTCGACGTAGACGTGCTCGACGTCCTTCTGCACCGCGTAGTGCACGAGCGACTTCAGAGGATCGTCGTAGGGTCCGATGTGCAAGCGGCGCATGTCGATGATCGTCACGTCCGCCTTCGCGCCCGGGCACAGACGGCCGATGTCGTCGCGGCCGAGCGCCTTGGCGCCGTTCGTCGTCGCCGCCTCGTACACCTCGCGCACGAGACCGGACGCGGCGTGGCGGTCCGCGAGCTTGCTGCCGACCGACGCCCAGCGCATCTCCTCGACCATGTCCTGCGGGAAGCAGTCGGTGCCGAGCGCGACGTTGATGCCGGCGCGCCGGTAGCGGCTGAACGACCGCAGGTGCCCGCCGCGGCGCCGCATCACGACCGGGCAGTGCGCCACGTTCGTGCCCGACTTCGCGAGGATGTCCAGATCGGCGTCGCCGTCTGTCGCGATGTGAACGGCGTGCGTGAGGATCATCTCCGGGCCGAGGTAGCCGATGTCGGCGAGGTGCTGGACGGGGCCGAGACCGGTGCGCCGACGCACGTCGGCGACCTCGAACTCGGACTGCGCGAAGTGCATGCGCGCGCCGACACCGAGCGACTTCGCCGCGTCCTTCGTGGCGCGCAGCAGCCCGGGGCTGGCCGTGTCGAGCGTGTACGGGAACAGCAGGCCGCGGACGCGGTCGTTCGGGCGCTGGCGCAGCCGCTCGATGAACTTGACGCTGCGCTCGAGGTGCATGCGGCCGGCCTTCTCGTTCCACTTCACCGCGTGCTGGCCGGCGTCGTCGACGACGACGCCGTCGCGGTAGTGGTGGCTGAAGTAGCCGCGCAGCCCAAGCTCGTCCGCGACCTCGGCGAAGACGTCCGGCTCCCACGCCAGATCGCCGTAGCGCTTGAACACCATCGTATTGATGCCGCAGATCGTCGTGCTGCCGCAGCGCAGCGCCATGCCGAGCGACAGCCGCGCCGCCCAGCGCACGTCGTCCGGCGTGAACAGGTAGCTCTCGCCGGGATCGTTCAGCCAGGCGTCGGAACGGATCGCATACAGGTTCGGCCGCGGCACATCCATCCACAGCGGCATGTGCGACATGTCGACTTCGCAGTGTAGGTTCACGAATCCGGGTGAGACGAGCCGGCCGGCCGCGTCGACGAGCGTGCCGTACGGGCCGTCGTAGCGGCCGCCGGCGTGCGCGACGCGATCTCCGTCCAGCACGAGATCGCCGCCGCGGACGATGCTGTGGCCGCCGTTGTCCCAAACGATGACGTCGCCGCCGCGAATAAGGGTCTTCATGAAGTGGTCTCCTTTTGAATCGGGCGTGTCAGCGCCAGGGATGGCGCGCAGGCGCTAGCGCATCGGAACCGCGTACGGGAACAGCGCCGTCGACGGGCGGCGGCCCCGGTCCCAGCGGCTGAAGATCTCCTTGTACGTGTCGTAGGGCGCCTGCGCGTTGCGCAGCAATTGCGCTTCGTCGGCGGTGGTCAAGCGGCCGTCCTCGACGACCGAGCGCCCATCGACGATCACGCGGTCGACGTCGGCGGCGCTCGCGTGGTGCACGAGCGCACGGATCGGGTCGGCGACCGGGCCGATGTGCAGGCGCGTCATGTCGACGACGACGATGTCGGCCTTCGCGCCCGGCGCCAGCCGGCCGAGGTCGTCGCGGCCGAGCGCGTTCGCGCCGCCCATCGTCGCCGCGTCGAACACCGCAGCGGCGGAGCCGGACGTCGTCGTCTGGTTCTCGAACTTCGAGCCGAGCGCGGCGCCGCGCATCTCGGCGATGAAGTCCTGCGGGAACATGTCGGTGCCGATGCCGAGGTTGATCCCGGCAGCGCGGTAGCGGTCGAAGTTGTTCAGCGTCTTGCCGCGGCGTAGGTACACCCATGGATCGTGGCAGACGGTGACGCCGCGCTCGGCGAGTAGCGTCAGGTCGCTGTCGGCGGGGTCGGCGTAGGGGCCGTTGCCGGCGATGTACAACGCGTGCGTGAGGATGGTGTTGCGGTCGAGGACGCCGAGGCTGTCGAGGTACTTCACCGGCGTCAGCCCGTAGCGGCGCTGGATGATCTGCACTTCCTGCCACGATTGCGAGAAGTGCGTGCGCATGTGCGTCTTGAACTCGTTCGCCGCCGCCTTCATGCCCTTCAAGAGATCCGGCGTCGACGCGTCCAGCGTGTACGGGAAGAAGTACGGCCGAATACGCCCGTCGTAAGTCCCGTCGATCTCCTTGGCGAACACCTTCGCGCGCTCGAGCCCGGCCGCGGCGCGCTCCTCGTCGAGGTGCTCGACGCTGTCGAACCCGTCGACGCAGCGCGTGTACGCGCGCACTTGGTGCGCGACGTATGCGCGGCCGCCCATCTCGCCGGCGGCCCGCGCGATCTGCCGCGGCTCGTAGATCGGGTCCTCCCACCGCTTCGGCGCCATCGTCGTGATCGCGCCGAACGTCGTGGCACCGCCGCGGATCATGCAGGCGACGGAGAACCGCGCGCTCGCGTCGTTGCTAGCCTCGTCAAGGATGTCGGGATCGCGCCAGCGCGCGACCCACGACTTCGGCTTCGCGAAGCCGATCTCTTCGCCGTCGATGCGGAACAGCTGAACGTCGACGTTCGTCGTCGCGTGCAGGTTCACGAACCCCGGGCAGACGAGCTTGTCGCCGGCGTCGATGAACTTGTCCTCCGCACCGTCATAGCCGCGCCCGACGAAGACGATCTTGTCGCCCTCATAGACGACCTCGCCGTTGGGGATGATGCCGTGCCCGTTGCGGTAGCCGACGATCCATCGGCCGCGAATCCGTGTGCGCATCTCACGCTTCCTTTCCGGGCGCGGCCACGACCGTCTCGCGCCGCGACGCCCGATCGATCTTGCGGGTCAGCGATGCTGGTAGTGCGCGATGCCGGTCACGCCGCACATGGCGGTGAAGGCGCCGAACGCGTGCAGGTAATCGTCCGCGGTGTGTGCGACGCTGCGCGGTCCCGTCTGCCGGCATCCCGGCACGAGGACCGCGAGATCGACGTACATGGGATGATGGAAGTCCAGTTCCAGCGTCACCGGCCGCGACGGTTGGTAGGATTTCCACTGAGCTTCGTCTCGGATGGCCTCTTCCGCTTCCTCGCGGATGCGCGCGCAGGCGAGCGAGGGGTGCAAGCTCTCCGCTTGAAACCGGCCCAGCGCTCGCTTGACGACGGCGGCGCGCACCCACGGCATCGAGCCGTGTATGTCGGCCGCGAGCACGTCGTCGCCGCTGACGAGCAACACCGGAACGCCAAGCTCGCCGGCGTAGGCGGCGTTGATCTCGCACTCGCCGACGGGCGCGCCGTTGATCCGCACCTCGGACACGGTCTGCGACCAGGACGTGTGGTCGAGAACGCCGGGATGCAAGCCGGCGCGCGCGTGGAACCCGACCAAAAAGATCGCGTCGCAGCTGGCGTCCAGCGCCTGCACGGCGCTCGGCGGGAGACTGGACAGTTGCCCTGTCGCCAGACGCGCCCGCGGGTCGAGCCGGTCCGGGAAGATGTTGCGGCACGTGCCGTGTCCGTCGGCGACGACGAACTCCGTGACGCCGGCCGCCGCCGCGCCGGCGATCGCGGCATTGACTTCATCCGTCAACCAGCCGCGGGCGCGGTCGTGCTCGCGCCCGTCGCGCGCCGTGTGCTCGCGGTTGACGACGCCGGCGACGCCCTCGATGTCGGTGCCGATCCACAGCTTCATGCGCGCTCCTCGGCGATCAGGACGATCCATCTTCGACCGGCGCGATCCGGCGGTGACGCGGCCGCCCGGCCCGGTTCTCGTTCGCGACCGCCCGCTGCCGCGAGGCCGCGCTCCGCTACGCCCGCAGGCGCGGATCCAGTACGTCGCGCAGGCCGTCTCCGAACAGGTTCGTCGCCATGACCACCAGGAAGATCGCCAAACCGGGCGCGAAGCTCAGCCACCAGGCCACGTTGAGGAACGTGCGCCCTTGCGCGAGCATCAAGCCCCACTCCGGCGCCGGTGCTTGCGCGCCGAGTCCGAGGAACGACAGGCTCGCGCCGAAGATGATCGCCGTGCCAACGCGCAGTGTGGCGACGATGACGTTCGGCGCGATGATGTTCGGCAGCAAATGGCGCCAGAGGATGATGCCCTCCGGGGCGCCGATCGCGCGCGCCGCCTCGACGTACAGATTTTGCTTGGCGGAGAGCACCTCGGCGCGCGTCGCGCGCTGGAACAGCGGGATGCCGGAGATGCCGACGGCGATCATCGCGTTCGTCAGACCGACGCCGAGCGCGAAGATCGTCAGCATAGCCAGCAGCAGACCTGGGAACGCCAGGAGGACGTCGATGAACCGGCCGATGACCTCGTCGGTCTCGCCGCCGAAGTAGCCGGCCGCCATGCCGAGGGCGACGCCCGCGACGAGCGAGATCGCCACCGAGATCAGCCCCAAGAGCAGCGAGATCCGCCCGCCGTACAGCACGCGGGACAGCAGATCGCGGCCGAGGGAGTCGGTGCCGAGCGGGTGCTTCGCCGACGGCGGACCGGAGAGATTCTCGGGATCGATGTCCAGCGGGTCGTATGCCGCCAAGACGTGCGCGAACAACGTGGCGGCGATGATGACGAGCAGCAAGCCGCCGCCGATGAGCACGCCGGGGTGCCGGCGCATGCGGCGCAGCACGAGCTGTGTGCGCGTGCGCGTGCGGCCGGCGGTGGCGGCGTGCGCGACGGTCGTCGCGGTCGTCGGCGCGCTCATGCGTAGCGGATCCTGGGGTCGACGAAACCGTAGACGATGTCGACGGCGAGGTTGACGAGCACGAAGGCCAGCGTCGAAACGAGCACGGTGCCCTGGACCATCGGGAAGTCCTGCTGGCGGATCGCGTCGGCGGCGAGGAAGCCGATGCCCTGTCTTCCGAACACCGTTTCCACGACGACAGCGCCGCCGAGCAAGCCGCCGAACTGCAGACCCACGATGGTCACGACGGTGACGAGCGCGTTGCGCATGGCGTGACCCCAAACGACGACGCGATTCCCGAGTCCCTTGGCGCGCGCCGTCCGCACGTAATCCTGACCGAGCACGTCGAGGAGGCTGCTGCGCGTGACGCGCGCGATGATCGCGGCGGCCGAGAATCCGAGCGTGACCGCCGGCAGGATCAGCGCCGCGAATCCGCCCGTGCCGGCGGCCGGCAGCCAGCCGAGACGCAAGCTGAACAGGAAGATCAACAACAGCCCGGACCAGAAGATGGGCATGGAGACGCCGATGAGCGAAATGAACATCGCCGTCGTGTCGATCCACGTGCCTCGGCGGATCGCGGCCACGACCCCGAGACCGATCCCCATACCGATGGAGATGACCAAGGCGGCCAACGTCAACTCGATCGTGGCCCCCATCTGATCCTTGATCGCGCCTTTGACGGGGATGCGCTGGCGCAGCGACATGCCGAAGTCGCCGCGGACGGCGCGAGAGAGAAACGTGCCGTATTGGACGAGGAACGGCTGATCGAGGCCGAACTCCTTGCGCAGCCGCTCGATGTCGCGCGTCGAGCCGCCCGTTTCGGCCAGCAGCGAGTCGATCGCATCCCCAGGCAACAGGTACATCGCGCTGAAAACCAGGAACGAGATCCCGACGAGAACGGGAATGAGAATCAGCAGCCGGCGGATGACGAACGAACCCATGCGGTCCTCGGTTTATGGCTGTGGTTCGAGCGGCCGATACGGCGCGCCCGAGTGGAGCGGCGCGGGCCGACGGAGCGTCGCTCCCTCGGCCCGCGCGCGATAGCTCATGCCCTACTTGTCCCGCGTGCGGATCAGCGGCGCAGGTAAGCGGATTGGAAGTACGGGTACTCGCCCAGCACGGGGTACAACGTGAACCCTGCGAGCTGCGCCTTCACCGCCGACGTCTGGTGCTGATAGACGATCGGGATGATGAACGCCTGCTCCATCATGCGCTTCTGAAAATCACGGAAGATCTGCTCGCGGCGCTGCAAATTCGCCTCGACTTGGCCCTGCTCCAGCGCCTGGTCGATCTGCGCGTCCTTCGTATGGTAGAAGTTCCACCCTCGTCCCGAGCCCTCGGAGTGGTAGAGGGTCCGCAGGAAGCCGGGGTCGAGGAAGATGAACGTCAAGTGCGCGAGGTTGTGCTCGCCAGCTTGTCGCGCGCGGTGGATCGCTCCGGTGTCGAGCTCGCGGATCGTCAGCTCGACACCGATGCGGCGCAGGTTCGCGCCCATCCACTCCATGGTGCGCGTCGTCTCGATACTCGGGAAGCCGATGTAGACGAGGCGAGCGCGCACGTTGTTCTTCACGCGGATGCCGTCGGGTCCGCGGCGCCAGCCGCCCTCTTCCAGCAGCTGGTCCGCGCGCTGTTGATTGAAGGGGTACATCTTCGACGTGTTCTCGAAGTACGGGTTGTTCGACGACAACACCGACCCGCGGTGCGGGAACCATTGCGAGAAGTACGCGATGCGCGACCCCTCATCGGTGTTCATCATGTGCTCGAGCGCGCGGCGCATCGCGATGTCGTCCGTCGGCGCGCGGTTTCCGTTGACGACGAGCTGCACGCCAGTGCCGGGCAGGACGACGTTGTTGACGACCCAGCGCTTGTCGATGCGCAGCGTCGTCGCGTTCTGCGGCGGCACGCGGCCGATGCCGTCGAGCTGGCCGCTCTCGAAGCCGGCGACGCGCGAGCCGTCCTCGGGGATCATGCGGATCGTGACCTGCTCAAGGTAGGCCGGGCCGCGATTCGACGACCACGGCGGCGCCCACTGGTACTTCGGGTTCCGCACGAGGACGATGCGGTCGCGGCGGATCCATTCCTTGAACATGAACGGCCCGGTGCCGACGGGGTTACGGACGTAGTCGGCGCCGGACCGGCGGATCGCGGTCGGTGACTGGATGCCGAGCGTGACATCCGTCAGGTTGGTGAGGAACCCGGGGTGCGGGCGCTTGAACGCGACGCGCACCGTCTGCGGATCCACGACCTCGGTCTTATCGTACTCGCCGAGCAACCCGATCGCGCTCGTGCTCTTCGTCGCGGGGTCCATGATGCGGTCGAAGTTGAACTTCACCGCTTCGGCGTTGAACGGCGTGCCGTCGTGGAACTCCACGCCCCGCTTGAGGTTTAGCGTGTAGACGCGACCGTCGCCGGAAACGGACCACTTCTCGGCGAGCCACGGCAGGATCTTGCCCGATTGGTCCATCGCGAGCAGCTGGTCATAGATGCTCGCGGTGACCCACCGGTCATAGCGGGACGAGCCGACGTTGACGTCGAGCATGTCCGGCTCGCGGTTCGTTGCGTAGCTGATCTGACCGCCGGGCGTGGGTCCGGCCGGCGCACCGCTCGCGGGGCCCGTGGTTCCGATCGCTATGGCGCCGATGAGTGCGCCGATGACGACGAGCAGCAAGGGTCTATTTCTCATCTTGCGTATCCCTCCCTGGACGATCTGCAGTCGGGACTCCCGGCGGCGAGAGCCGATAGACGGGTTCTACGCCTTCGGTGTGAACCGGACGGATCTGGACGAGCTCCGTCTTCGTCTTCGCCAACTGGTCTCGGATGATGCCGATCTCTTCTTCGGATAGCCGAATGTCTTGGTTCTTCAGTTCCTGCCGGACCCAGTCGAGATTGACGTCCACCATAGGAAGATCGCTCCTCAGTTGCGCGCGGGATCGGCGGCCGGCAGGCTCGGACGGCGCGTATGCCAATCGGTCGCCTGCTGGTAGGCGTGAGCGACGCGGAAGATCATCGCTTCGTCGAACGCCTTCGCCGCGATCTGCAGCCCGATCGGCAGACCCTGCGACGTAAAGCCGCACGGCAGGGACATCGCGGGATGTCCCGACAGGTTGAATCCGCGCGTGCCCCAGCTCGTGTCCGGGGGTCCGGCGTGCTGCACGGAGATCGGGAACGCCGGCATCGGAAGCGTCGGGGTCACGATCGAGTCGACGGCCTGCAGGACCCGCTCCACGTCGCGGATCCACAACTCGCGCACTTGGGAGGCCTGCTGGTACTCCGCCGACGTATACAGCGCGCCGCCGACCATACGCCGCCGCGCCCGGGGACCGTACTCGTCGCCGCGCGTCCGCAGACGCTCGGCATGCTGGCCGAACGCCTCGGTCATGATCAAGACGTTTCCGGCGGGCGACAGTTTGCCGGCCATCGGCAGGTCCACGGGCTGCAGGCGCGCGCCCATCTTCTCGAGCTGCTTGACGGCCGCTTCGGCCGCCGCGAGGACCTCGGGATCGACGCCCTCGGCCGGTTCGAAGTAGTGCTGGCGCGGGATGCCCAGCGTGAGCCCGCTGACACCGTTGTTCAATCCCGACAGGTAGTCGGCGACGGGCTGGCGCGCGCTCGTACCGTCCTTGGCATCCCAACCGGCCATGGCGCCGAGCACCAACGCGCAATCCTCCGCGGTGCGGGCCATGGGCCCGACGTGGTCCATGCTCCAGCTGAGGACCATGACGCCGTGGCGGCTGACGCGACCGAAGGTCGGCTTCAGCCCGGTGATGCCGCAGAATCCCGACGGGCAGCGGATCGAGCCGCCCGTGTCGGTGCCGATCGCCGTCGTGCACAAGCCGGCCGCCAGACCGTTCGCCGACCCGGCGCTCGATCCGCCGCTGTAGCGCGTCAGGTCCCAAGGCGTCGGCGTCATGCCGAAGAGATGCAGATCACCGCACGCGAACTCCGTCGTGTTCGTCTTGCCAAGGAGGATCATGCCCGCGTCCTTCAGGCGGCGGACATGAGTCGCGTCCTCCTTCGGCACGAAGTCGAAGAAGGTCATCGAGTGGCCGGTCGTCCGCACGCCTTCCGTCCAGCAGATGTCCTTCACGGAGACCGGGATGCCGTGCAGCGGCCCCTTCGCGCGCCCGGCAGCGATATCGGATTCGGCCTGCTTCGCTTCGGCGAGCGCCGACTCACGGCAGACCGTGATGTAGGCGCACAGCGTATCGTTGTGCGCATCGATGCGCTCGAGGAGCGCCTCGACGACGTCGACCGGGGACAGATCACGGGTGGCGAAGCGCCGCGACAAGGAGGCCGCGGATGCGTAGGCAAGGTCGGTGGAACTGGCGTTAGGCATGGACCTGGTCACGTTTCTGCCGCAGCCTGTGCGTTCCCTGCTCGTCGAGCTTCCCCCTGGCGTCGACGGCAACGCCGTAAATTTCCCGCGCAGCGTTACGGCTGACTAGACCGGCATCGACGTCGGAGAGGACGAGCTTCGGATCCCGTTCCTTCGGGTCGCCCATGCCGCCGCCGCCTGCGGTGAGGACCTCGAGCCACCCGCCGGGTTGGATCAATACCGGATCCGTAACGGGCTTCGCGCCGTTGATCGTGACGTACGCCGCCCCCCCATTGAGGCCGCCGCGCAAGCCGATCGGCGGGTGCTCGTGGAAGTTCAACCGGAATGCCCCAGTCAGCGGACGATCCGCCAGGGAGTGGATCGTGACCTTCTGTCCGACGCCGCCGCGCTCGCGTCCTGGTCCGCCGGAGTCGCAGACCATCTCGCGGCTCATGAGGATCGGCAGCTTGGATTCGCCGACCTCGGTCGAGATCATCGTGCAGTTCGTCGGGAAGACCGTCACGTCCCAACCGTCACGCCCGCCGGTCGCGCCCATGCCCCCTTTCGGCATCATCGACAGATCGGCGTAACTCCCGTCTTCGTGCGTCATGTGCAGATTGAAGATCACGTTGTGGCCGCAGCCCGCCTGCACGAGGTCCGGCGCCGCGTCGGCAAGTGCCGAGTACAGGAGCGTCGCGATGTTGAGCCCCGTGCGCGTGCGCGCGTACACGGGAACCGGCGGCACCGCGTTGAGGATGCAGCCCTCCGGCGCGACGATCTGCACCGGACTGAACTGCGGGCCGACGTTTGGGATGCCCGGGTTGAGCATGTACTGCAGCGAGTAGATCGTGTCCGAGATCGTGTACGGGATCGGACAGTTGATCGGCTGCCGCGGGCGTTGCCGCTCCGTGCCCGTGTAATCGATCTTGAGCCCGTCATTCGTGACGTCGATCGTCGCCTCGAAGTGAATCGGCCGCCGCGCGTCCTCGTCGCCGTGGATGATGCCGTCGGTCGTCACGACCGCGTGATACCGCCCTTTCGGGATCGCGCGCAGCTTCTCGAGGAACGCCTCGCGCACGCGCCAGTTGATCTCGTCGGAGACGGCATTGAGATCGAGGTTCGGCGCGTCCTGCAGCGTCTCCAACAGCCGCCGCGTCGCGATGACGATCGCGGCCCGCATCGACGCGATGTCGCCGAGCACGTGCTCGGGCACGCGCACGTTCTCGCGCAGGATCGAGAAGACCGCTTCGTTCGGCTTGCCCGCCTCATAGAGCTTGAGCGGCGGGATCATCAGGCCTTCCTCGAAGACGTCCCAGGCGCGGAAGTCGCCAATGACGCCGCCGATGTCGGGCAAGTGCAGGATCGTGCCGACGAACGCGACCGCCTTGCCGTTGTGGTATACGGGCGAAACGAGCGTGACGTCGGACTTGTGGCCGGCGCAGTACCAGGGGTTGTTCGTGATAAGGATGTCGCCGGGCGACAACGTGTCGATCGGAAACTTCTCGACGAGGATACTGACCGTGCGGGGCAGCGTCGTAACGAACAACGGCATGCACTCCGTGGGCAGTGCCAGGCAGTTCCCCTTGGTGTCGGAGATGATCAGCGAGTAGTCCTTGCCGTCGCGGACGACGCTGCTGAACGCCGTCCGCAGCAGCGCGATGTCGGCCTCGTCGGCGATCGAGCGCAGCCGCGCCAAAATGATCTCCAAGTCGACGGGATCGAGCTTGGCGCCCGTATCCTTCAACGCGGCGGCCGCCGGCCGCGGAATGTCCATGATCAACTCGCCGTGCGCGTCGGCGGTCAGGGTACCGGTCGGGCCGACGACGACGGTCGTGTGATCGCCCTCGACGAGCAGCGGGCCGGCATATGTCTTTCCGGGGCGAACCGCGGTCATCGGCATCACCGTGGCCTCGACCCAGTCGCTGCGCTCGGAGACCCAGATGCGGCGCCTGGCCGTGGCGCTCTTGCCCGAGGGTAAGTCCGCTTCGCGCGACCGCATGCGCGGGTCGGGGCCCTCCGCCCGCAGGCGGCAGGCGCGAATCTCGTGCGTCCCGTCGTGAACGACGCCGTACCGCTCTTCGTAGGCTTTCGTGAACGCGGTCGCGAGGCGCTCGGGCTCGACGTCGATCGTCGCGCCGAGGGGAACTTGGATCTCGTAGCCCTGCCCTTGGTACCGCATGTCGAGGATGAATTGGAACCGGCCCTGATCCTCCGCGACGCCGGCCGACGCGAGCGCTTCCACGGCGCGGGCGCGCAGGTCGAGCAGCGTCGCCCGCAGGGCCGCGGTATCGAGCGTCTTGAGCGAGCCGATGAACGTCTGCACGAGCTCGAGACCGATATGAGCGGTGAGGAACCCGAACGCCGACAGCACGCCTGCGCCGCGCGGGATCACGACGCGGCGAATGCCCAGCGATTGCGCCACGTCGTATGCGTGGAGGGGCGCCGCGCCGCCGAACGCCATCAGCGTGTACTCGCGCGGATCCTCGCCGCGCTCCGTGACGTGGAGCTTCACGGCTTGCGCCATGTTCTCGGTGACGATGCGGCGGGCGCCGAACGCGACCTCGTCGGCCGGCATCTCCAGCCGCTCCCCGAGCGCTGCGAACGCGGCCCGGGCGCGATCTACGTCGATCGTCACGCCGCCGGCGAGGGACTTGTCGGGGGACAGATAACCCAGCAGGAGGTTAGCGTCCGTGACCGTCGCCTCGGCCCCGCCCAATCCGTAGCATGCGGGTCCCGGATTCGCGCCGGCGCTCTGCGGTCCGACCTTGAGCAGCCCCAGCGAGTCGATCTGCGCCAAGCTGCCGCCGCCGGCGCCGATCTCGAGCATGTGAATGCTCGGGACGCGCAGCGGCGTGCCGCTGCCGTGCTTGTTGAGGTGGACGCGGCCGACCTCGAACGAATCAGTGCGGGACGGCCGCGCGTCGCGCACGAGGCAGATCTTCGCGGTCGTGCCGCCCATGTCGAACGCGATGACGCGGTCGAACGCCATGCGCGCGGCGAAGTGCCCGGCCGCAAGCGCGCCGGCCGCCGGCCCCGACTCGAGGAGCCGCACCGGCGCGCGCAGCGTCGACTCCACGGACGCGAGGCCACCGTCGGACCACATGAGGAAGAACCGCCCGCGGTGGCCCACGCGGCGCAGCTGCTCCAAGAGGTTGCGCAGGTAGCTGTCGACGATCGGCTGGATGTAGGCGTTCGCGGCCGTCGTCATCGTCCGTTCCAGCTCGCCGATTTCCGGCGCTACGTCGGAGGACAAACTCAGGTACAGCCGCAGTCCCAAGGACTCGGCGATCTCGCGCACCGCGCGCTCGTGCGCCGGGTTCACGTAGCTGTGAAGGAAGCTGACGGCCACGGCCTCGACGCCCTCGGCGGCGAGGCCGTGCAGCGCGCGCGCGGCCTGGTCGCGATCGAGCGGGCGGTGGACCTTGCCGCCGGCGATCATCCGTTCGGATATTTCGCGCCGGAGTCCACGGGGAACGAGCGGCGCCGGGCGGACGAGCATCCGATCGTACGGGTCGTAGCGGTTCTCGCGCCCCGTCTCGATGACGTCGCGGGCGCCTTCGGTGACGAGGAGCGCGATCGGGCGGCCCTTCCGCTCGATGAGCGCGTTCGTCACGAGCGTCGTGCCGTGCAGGATCTCGGCTTCGGCCACGGCTTCCGGCTCGTAGCCGCCGTTCGCGAGCATCTCGCGGATCCCTTGCAGAATCGCCGCCGCCGGGTCCTGCGGCGTCGTCAACAGTTTGTGCTCGTGCAACGCGCCGGTCTGCGTGTCGTAGGCGACGAAATCGGTGAACGTGCCCCCGACGTCGACTCCGATGCGCAATGTCATGATTATCACTCCTGGCGAACTGTCAGCCGGTCGGAATTCCGACCGGCTTGCAGGATATCCTGCAACGAAGCGGGTAGTTAAACACATTCATTGCCGTCGCGGCTGCGCGCCGGACGCGGTTCCTACACGCCAGGAGCAGTCCGTGGAGACGAAAGTATCGACGTCCTACGCTGCGGAGGGCGCCGATCTATTCGAGCGCATCCGGCAAGCATCGCCTGCGTTCACACCCAGTTTCCGGAAGGTCGCCGACTACATCGTTCACCACACGCACGACGTCGCCTTCTCGCCCGCCGCGAAGGTCGCGGCCGCGGTCGGTGTCAGCGAGTCGGTCGTCGTACGCTTCGCGGGGGAGCTGGGCTACTCCGGCTACCCGGCGCTGCACGAAGCGGCCCAGGCGTTCGTCCGATCGCAGATCGGGCCGGCCGCCCGCTTCGAGCGGCTGCCGATCACGAAGACCTCGTCGGCCTCGGACATCTTCCGTTCCGTACTCGCGGAGGACATCCACAACGTCGAGCGGACGGCGGAACACGCCGCGAATCACGCGGCGTTCGCGGGCGCGGTCGAGGCGATGCAGGATGCCGGTCGCATCTACGTCACCGGCTTTCGCGGCCTGCGCTATCTGGCGGGGCTGCTCTCGTTCCTCTTGGACATGACCGGTGCCGAGACGACGCTGATGAGCACGGGCGAGGTCTTCGCGTTCCAGGAAGCGCGGCGGATGAGGAAGGGGGATGTTCTCCTCGCGTTCGCGTTCACGCGTTACGCGAAGGCGACGCGCGAGCTCGTGCAGATCGCGAAGCAGCGGGACGTCACGACGATCGTGATCTGCGACTCGATCATGGCGCCGGCGGCCCGCTTCGCCGAGCACGCGATCCAGACGTCGGTCGCGTCACAGAGCTTCCACAACTCGTACGCGGCGGCGACATCGTGCATCAACGCCCTCGTCAGCGCCGTGGCAACGCGGGCCCGCCCCCGCGTGTCGCGCACGCTGCGC
>VGFF01000034.1 GCA_016868955.1 Armatimonadota bacterium | reverse complement strand
TGCCGCATCGTCGCAACGCGCGTCGCCCGTCGCGACGATGCGTTCCTCGACGAGCACATGCAGCGGCACATCGGCGTCGGCGCCGGTGTCCGGCAGCAGCAGCGCAATCGTCTCGGCGAGATCGCCGACGTTATCTTAGCACTCCTCGAGCAGCCAGCCCGGCACGTCCGCTTCCGAGGCGCCCCAATCGCGCAGCTGCGGCCACGTGATCGCGCGCCCGACCCAGCCGCCCCGCAAGAAGAAGAGCGCCCAAGCCGCATCCGCGGGCGGCGCGTCGCGGAAGTATCGTTCCAGCGCGGCCTGCTTTTCCGACGTGCGGTTCGTCGCGTCGAGGTCGAGGAACAGGCGCCTGAACCGCTTCACCCGTCGTCCTCGCCGCCGGCGAAGCCGGCGCGCAGTTCGGCCGCGTCACGACCGCGCTCCTGCAGCCAGCGCGTCAGCGCGTGCGTCTGCCCGTGGGTCACCAGGACGCGCTCCGCTTCCGATGCCTCGATCGCGCGCAGCAGCTGGGGCCAGTCAGCGTGATCGGACAACACGAAGCCGCGATCGACGGCCCGTTGGCGGCGGGCGCCGCGCACGCGCATTTGCCCGGACGCGAACCCGAGCGAGAACGGATCGAAGCGGCGGATCCACGGCGACCCCGCCGCCGACGGCGGCGCGAGCACCAGCGCCCGGCCCTTCGTGGCGAGAATGCGCGACGGTTCCGCGTGCGCGGCGTCGGGGAGCGCGATGCCCTGCTCGCGATAGGCGCCGACGAAGCGCAAGACGGCACCATGGGCGAGGACCGGGCCGATCTCGGGATCCAGCAGGGCGAGTAGACGTTGCGCTTTGCCGAGGCTGTACGCGAGCAAGACGCTCGTGCGCGCCCGCTCTTGATTGGCACGCCACCACGCATGCACGTCGTCGATCACCGTAACGGGCGTGCGCCAGCGGTAAATCGGCAGCGCGAACGTCGCTTCCGTGACGAACGTGTCGCAGCGCAGCGGCTCGAACGGCGCGCACGTGGGATCTTCGGTCAACTTGTAGTCGCCGCTCGAGACCCAGACTTCGCCGCGATGCTCGACGCGGACCTGCGCGGCGCCGAGGATATGACCCGACGGGTGCAGCGAAACGCCGACTCCGCCGAGGTCGAGGCGCGTGCCGTAGGCGAGGGGTTCGATCGCGGCGTCGGGACCGAGGCGCGCCCGCATCACGCCGGCGCCGGGAGTCGTGGTCAAGACGCGACCCTGGCCGGAGGTGGCGTGATCGGCGTGCGCGTGCGTGACGACCGCGCGATCCACCGGCCGCCAGGGGTCGATGTAGAAGCCGCCGGCCGCGCAGTACAATCCCGCGTCGGTGGTCGTGATCAGGGGCATCGAGCCCGCGGACACGTCTCCATTGTACGAGCGGTCAGCGCCCCCCCGCGGCCGGCTCGTGCGCCAGCAGAGACGCGGCCAACAATACGGCGCTCATCCACACCGCGTCGGCGACGGCCAGGTGAACGAGCTGCAGCCAGACCGGCCCGCGCAGCAAGATGTTCACGACGCCGACAGCGATCTGCGCGACGTAGAGCGCCACGAGCACCCCCGCCCATCGCCGGACGCCGGGCCGCACGCGCCAGCGTTGGGCGCCGAGCGCCCCGGCGACCGCGACCATGGTGCCAAAGATCGCGAGCCACGGGTGCCACACGCGCAGCTGCGCGAGCAGCTGCGCGGTCGCCCCCAGCGTGCCGCGCGCCGCGTCGTCGATCGCCGTGCCTGGGAAGATCGTGTCACCGAGCGCGGTCACGGCGCCGCTCATGCTCACGACGAGGATCGCCGCCGGGGCGAACGTCGCGACGAGCAGCGCCCCGCCCCGCCCGCGCGTCCGGATCGCGCCGCCGCCCGCGGCCCAATGCACGGTCAGGGTCAAGGCGCCGACGAGCCAGAACGTGTTGACGAGGTGCGCCACCATCCAGACGGCGCGCGCGATGGACACGTTGTCGGCGACCAAGCGCAGCAAAACGAGGCCGGCGCCGACGAGCGCCTCGGTGACCATGAAGAACATCGAGAGGCCGGCGCCCAGGCGCACGGCGTGACCGGACGGGAATGCACGCCGCGACCAAACGAGCATCCACGCGACCGCCGCCAAGGCGACACCGCTCGTCACGCGATGCGTGAACTCGATCGCCATCTCGACGCTGTTCGGGCGCGGCAGCACCTGGCCGTCGCACAGCGGCCAGTGATCGCCGCAGCCGGCGCCGGAGCCGGTGGCGCGCACGAACGCGCCCCAAAGGATGACGAGGAGCGTGAGCGCAAGGGTCGCTCGCGCGTACGTCAAGAACGACAAGCGCCAGGCGACGGGAATCGGCGAGCCTTCGATGGTGATGGCGATCTCCTCCTCATCTCCAATTCTGCCTTCCGATACACTTACGAGCAAAGCCGCGGCGCAGTGCCGCAACGGCCGCGGCATCCGAGGTGGAAGATGACGCCCATCCGTCGCGCATCGCGCGGCGTGCTGCCCGCGACGATCGTCATGCTCGTCCTGGCCGCGGCGCCGTTCCGGCCCACGGCCGACTCGGCGCAGGCGTGCACGCGCCCGGCGGCGACCATCCGTCGTACGACCGCTTACCGAACGCCCCCCCCCACGTTCGTCACCGGGCGAGGGCTCGTCTTCGGGGAACCGTGGGGCGCCTTGCCCGACAATCTGCGCGTCTTCGTCTGTGGCTCGACGAATGTCGGCTTCGGCTTTTCGACGCAGACCTGGACACAGATCGCCTACTTCACCGAGCAGCGCGCCTGACGATTCAGATGGATGCCGGGCACCGATCTGCGGTTGGCCGCGGCGGCACACTCGGATACGGTCGAAGCAGGGCCCGCCGGCATGGCGCGCGCGTTCGCCGCCGCCACCACAAACGATGGGCGGCGGGCGCGTCGAGCAGGGAGGCGCGCTCGCTGAATTCTATCTTTGGAGCTTCGTCGCGTTGATCGTCGGCATGGCGGCGCGCGTCGGCCAGGACGCGTTGGAATCGGAGAAGGGAAAGACCCTACGGACGGTCGTACGCGAGATGCTGACGCCGCTGTTCGTTTCGCCGATCGTCTTCCTTGGCTTCATGCAGACCGCGAAGGTGATGGTGACCGATCTGCAAGGCTACCTCATCCTGTTGCTGCTGGCGTTCCAGAGCGGCTTCTTCTGGCAAACGGTGATGAACACGCGCAAGCCGAAGACCGCCTGACCGCGACGCGCGCGCTTGGCCCGCACGGGCGCGGCTGTCGGCCTACCATCCGAGCGCGTAGTTGCGCTCGCCGCGGTGGCTGGCCCCGCCCTCGATCAGACGGCGGTCCGGATCGTAGCGTATCGCGGTCGTGAAGTTGAGCGCGCCGCGCGGCGCGACCTTGATCTCGTGGCCGCGCGCCGCGAGCGCGTCGCGCACATCCTGCGGAACCGCGCTCTCGACGACGAGGCGCCCCGGATAGGCATCGCGCGGCCAGAACGAGCTGGCGAAGTGATCGCTGTGGAAGCTCGGCACGTCGATCGCGTCCTGTACGTCGAGGCCGAAGTCGACGGTGTTGAGGAAGAATTGCAGCGTCCACTGATCCTGCTGGTCGCCGCCCGGCGTGCCGAAGACCATGTGAGGCCGGCCATCCTTCAGCACGAGCGACGGCGTCAGCGTCGTGCGCGGCTGCTTGCGTGGACGCAGCGCGGCCGGGTGCTTTTCGTCGTGAAGCCAGAACATCTGCCCGCGCGTGCCCAAGCAAAATCCGAGGCCGGGGATGATCGGCGAGGAGCGGAACCAGCCGCCGCTCGGCGTCGCCGAGAACATATTGCCGTCGGCGTCGACCGCGCGCGTGCCCGTCGTTCCGGATTGCCACGCGCGCCCCGCGATCGGCGGCAGCGGCCCCTTGCCGTCCGCGCGCGGATCGCCGGGGCGCAGCGCCATCGACGCGCGCTCCCGATCGATCAAAGCGCAGCGCGCCGCCGCGTACGACTTCGAGAGCAATCCCGCCATCGGCACGTCGACGAAGTCGGGATCTCCGTAGTACGCTTCCCGGTCCGCGAACGCGAGCTTCGACGCTTCCGTGACGACGTGAATGTATTCGACGCTGTTGAGCCCCATCGCCCGCAGATCGAATCTCTCGAGCAAGTTCAGCTGCTGCAGGAACACCGGCCCCTGGCTCCAGGGACCGCACTTGTAGACGTCATAGCCGCGATACGAAACCGTCACCGGATCCTCGATCCGCGTCTCGAACGCGGCGAAGTCCGCTTCCGCCAGCAGGCCGTTGGAGACGAAGCCGTTTCCGTCGCGAAACTGATTGTCGCGCTGAAACGCGATCATCTCGCGCGTGATGTCGCCCTTGTAGAAGCGGTCGCGCGCCGCCCGCAACGCTGCCGATCGCCCCTGCCCGCTGGCGTTGCGCTCCGCCTCGACGATGCGCTCGAAGGTGCGCGCCAAGTCCGGGTTGCGCCACGTGTCGCCGGGCTCTGGGATCTCCCCCCGCGGTAAGAACAGGTCGGCGGACGTCGGCCACTCCTCGCGGAAGCGCTTCTCGTTCGCGACGATCGTCGCCCGCATGCCCTCGTACATCGGAAACCCGTCCGCGGCCAGCGCGATCGCCGGCGCCAGCACCTGGGCCAGCGACAGCCGCCCATAGCGATCGAGCACCGTGATGCACGCATCGAGGACGGCACAGACGCCGGCTCCGAGGAATCCGTCGCCGGGCACGAGCGCGATGCCGCGGTCGCGGAACCATTCGATCGTCGCCGCCGCCGGCGCGCGCATGTTCCCGTTGATCACGCGCGGCTGGCCTTCCCGCGCGTCGTAGACGAGGACCGGAACCTCGCCGCCGAACCCGTAGCTCTGGAACTCCAAGACGGACTGCGCGAGCACCATGGCGACGCCGGCGTCGAACGCATTGCCCCCCAGCTCCTGCATGCGCAGGCCGGCGACGGCCGCCAAGTAGTGTCCGCAGGAGACGACGAGGTGCCGGCCGCGGATCACCGGTCGCGTCGCGCTCGTGCTCATCTCGATACCGTGACTGACGACCGGCGTGCTCACCCGTACTTCCCCCTTCGCGGCTGGACGCCCAGCCTTTGCATCTCGTAGATCAAGGTCTCGCGCAAACCCTCGACGATCGGCCGCGCCTCGAAGCCGAGCTCCCGCTGCGCCTTTCGGCTGTTGTCGAGATACGTCACGTCAGCCGCGACGCGCAAGTACTCCGCGCTCGCATCCTCCGGGAGCGGCACGATGCGCTCGACGACCGCGGTGGCGGCCGCCGCCGGGCGCAGTACCCACGGCGGGAGCACCATGCGCGGCGTGGGGATCCCCGCGATTCGCTCGGAGATCCCCACGATGTCGACGAGCGTTTGCCCGGCGCCGGCGGTGATATACGATTCACCGATTCTTCCTTCCTCCATCGCGAGCCGGTGTCCTTCGACGACGTCCTCGACGTGCGTCCAGCAATACGCGGTGCGCGCGGGGATCGTGTGCAAGCGACCGAGCAGATATCGTTCGATGACGCGGCCGGTCGGGCCGACGTCACCGGGACCGTGTACGACGCCGGGATCGACGATTACGAGCGGCAGCCCGTCGCGGACCAACGGTAGGGCGACCTCGTGGTGGGCACGCAACTTCGTCTCGTCGTAGAGACTCAGGAACGGACCGGCATGCACGTGCGATTCGTCGACGGCAAAGCCGTGCGTGTCGGAGTGGATCGCGAGCGAGCTCGTGTACACACCCTTGGGGATCGCGAGGTCGCGCATGGTCTCGAGGACGTTGCGCGTGCCTTCGACGTTC
The DNA here is from genome assembly GCA_016868955.1 of Armatimonadota bacterium. Classification (GTDB taxonomy): domain Bacteria; phylum Sysuimicrobiota; class Sysuimicrobiia; order Sysuimicrobiales; family VGFF01; genus VGFF01. The sequence continues at coordinate 12,740 of VGFF01000034.1, read as the reverse complement.
ACCCGGATCGCTTCGGTTTTGTCGCGAGCGCCGACGCGGTACCAGCCAGTGACGTGAAACACGCCGTCGGCGCCGGCCGCGGCCGCGATGCTGCCGCGGCCGGTGATGTCACCCCGCACCAACGTAACGCCGAGCTCGCGCAGCGGCACCGCCAGCTCCAGATCACGTACGAGCGCGACAACCTCATCGTCGCGATCCGCTAGCGCCCGCGCCAGATATGAACCGACGAACCCCGTGGAGCCGGTGAGGAAGTAACGCATGGTGCGCTTTCGATTCGCGGCAGCGGGAACCGCCCCCCCAACAGGCGCGCGAATCGCCCGCGATCACCACGTGTTAGCGCCGGCCATTCTGTCCACCGATCCGGCCGCGACCGCGTTCGCGATCCTAACGGTCCGAACATGGATGTCCACGGTGTCGTCTATGTTCCGGCCATACCCGCCGGCCATCGTCACGACCACGGGCAGCCGCTCGGACCGGCACGTCTCCAGTACGTGCCGATCGCGCGCCGCGAGCCCGTCCTTGCTCAAGGCGAGCCGCCCAAGACGATCGTCAGCGAACGGATCCGCGCCGGAGACGTAGATCGCCAGGTCGGCGCACGCCAGATCGATCGCGCGGCGCAACCCCCACGTCAGCGCTTGCAGGTAGGCGTCGTCCGATGCGCCGTCGTCGAGCGGGAGATCGAGGTCGCTGAGGGCCTTCGTGAATGGGAAGTTGTTGCCGCCGTGAATCGAGAACGTGTACACGGTATCGTCGCCCGCGAAGATCGCCGCCGTCCCGTCGCCTTGATGCACGTCGCAGTCGATGATGAGCACGCGCCGGACGACGCCTTCGGATTGCAGGCGGCGCGCCGCCACCGCGCTGTCGTTGAAGACGCAGAATCCCTTCCCATGGTCCTGGGCGGCGTGATGCGTGCCCCCGGCCAGGCTGACAGCGACGCCGTCGGTAAGCGCGGCCCGCCCGGCGGCGATCGTGGCGCCCACTGAACGCCGCGACCGTTCCACCATCGCCTCCGACCACGGGAACCCGATGCGCCGGATCTCCTCGTCGCGCAGCCGTCCTTCGCAGACACGTCGCACGTAGTCGGGCTTGTGGGCCGCAACGAGATCCTCGAGCGTCGCCGCCGGCGGAACGGCAACGCTCGCCTGACCGTACGCCGCCTCGACGCGCGCCCGCAGCATCGCGTACTTCCGAATCGGAAACCGGTGATCCGCCGGCAACGGCAAGGGAAACCGATCGCAAGCGTAGATCTTCACGGCGGGCCGAGGTGCCTCACAGCGCGACCGCGTAGCCGTCGCGGCGAGGATCGGCGCCGCCGGACAACACGCCCGTCCGCGGTTCCCGCGCGATGCCCTGACCGCCGCCGACCACCCACGACCAATCGTCGATGACGCGGACGTCGTGACCGAGGGCGGTGAGCCGCTCCCGAACGTCCGGCGCAACGCGGCCCTCGACGTCGACGACGCGATCTCGATAGACGCGAACGCGCGGCGCTTCGATCGCTTCTTGGACGTCGAGATCGAAGTCGATCACGTTCACGATCATCTGCGGCGTTGTCTGCAAAATGCCGAACGACCCTGGCGTGCCGATCGAAAGTCGAAACGCCCCGTCGCGGAAGACTTGCGTCGGCGCCATGTTCACAGTGGGTTGCCGGCCCGGACGCAGGCGGTTCGGACTGCTCGCGTCGAGGTCGAGCCAATTCGTGATGTTGTTGAGGACGATGCCGGTGCCTGGCACCGCGAACCCGGATCCGAACGGCGCGCCGAGCGTTTGCGTGATCGTCACGACGTGACCCGCCGCGTCGGCGCACGCGAAGTGCGTCGTGTGCTCGGCGGCGAACGCCGCCGGGTGGCCCGGCAGGATCTGCCCCGCGAGACGCTCCGGGTGAAAGCGCTCGCCTTCGCTGGGCAATGCTCGCTCCGTGTCGATCAGCGCGCGTCGCGCCGCCGCGTATCGTTCGGAGAGCAGCCCTTCGATGGCCACGTCGTCGCGGGCCGCATACGCGACGCGATCGGCCGAGGCCACCTTCATCGCCTCGATCAGGTGGTGCAGCGTGGCCGCAGCGTTGTGCCCCCAGGCGCGGAGATCGAAGCCGGCGACCAACCGCAATGTGAGCAACGACTGGAATGCGGCGAACGGCGGCGGCACGCTGTAGACATCGAAGCCGCGATAAGGCACACGGATCGGCGCCCGCCATCGCGGCTGGAAATGTGACAGGTCGTCCATCGACAACCAGCCTCCGCCGCGCTCGACTGCATCGACGACGGCACGTCCCAGCCTCCCGCCGTACAGCGCGCCGGCCCCCTCGTCAGCGAGCGTGCGCAGCGAGGTCGCCAGCTCCGGCTGCCGCAGGATATCGCCGACGGGGCGCGTTGTCCCGGCCTCGAAGAGTCGCCGCACTTCCTCGGATCGCCGCAGCGTCTCGGCCGCAAGGGCGAAGAACGCGACGTTCTTGCGCGTGATCGGCGCGCCGTCATCCGCGAGTCGGATCGCCGGGGCGAACACCTGCCGCGCCGGCAACGTACCGTGCGCGGCGAGCAACGCGAGCCAGCCGCCGGCGCATCCGGGGGTGACGCAGGCGCGGGCGCCGCCCGCGAGATCCTCCGCCACCGCACGGTCAGGCTGCGCCCCGCGCGGCACCGCGCCGACGAAGTCGAGGACGCGCGGCGCGCGCTCGCCGGGCAGCAGCACCAGCGCCAGGCCGATGCCTCCGAGCCCGGACATGTAAGGCTCCACGACACCCAAGGCGGCTGCGGTCGCGACGGCGGCGTCGATCGCGTTGCCGCCGGCCAACAACACCTCGATGCCGGCGGCGCTGGCCAGCGGGTGCGCGGAGGTCACGACGCCGCGCCCGCCGAGCACGGCCGGACGGTAGGCATGCCGATGAGGTGCGCTCATGCCTTGTATCGTACGCCCACTCGCGGGCACCGCATCAACGTCGAGGGCCCGTGGCGTCATCCCACGGGCCCAACGATAATCCGATTCCATGACGGCACGCGGATCGGCGGCCCCGACGTCCGCCGCAGCCGCCACGATCTCCCCGCGCCGCAACTGTAACGGCGCGGTGGCACGCTAGTTCAGGCGGGCACGGATGCGCGCGATGCCGGCGTTCGCGCACTCCTCGTCGAGGTTGCCGCCGGGCGCGGCGCCGACGCCGATCGCGCCGATGACTCCCTCGCCGACACGAATCGGTACGCCGCCGCCGAGCGCGAGGATGCCGTCGATGCTCGCAAGCTGCGCCGCCGCCGGGTTGGTTTGAACGTTGTTCTGGATCGCGAGCGTGTTGTTCCGCGGTGTCGCGGACTTGTATGCCTTACGGCGCACGGAATGGATGGTGTGCGGTGTCGCGTTGTCGCCGCGAAGCAGGGCTTTGAGCTGGCCGGCGCGGTCGACGACGGCGGCGACGACGACGAAGTAGTTGCGCTGCGCGCACGCCTCCACGGCGCCGCCCGCCGCTTCGGCCGCCAGCGCAAGCGAGATGTTGTGTTCCATGCGGACGCCGCCGGCCGGCGTCCGTGCCGTCGACGGCCGCGGCGCGTTCAGCGCGACAGAAAGTACGACGATGCCCAGTCCGACTCCCAAGGTACCGATGGCCTGCCGCGTGCGCTCGTGCAAGACAGACCCCCCCTCGAACCTCGTTCGAAGACATTCCACGTCGCCATCCAGCGCCCGATCCATCGAGCGCCGACCGTAACGGGTACGAGGGGATTCTCATCCTCGTGTCACCGCGATGTCACGGAACGTCGACAGGACGGCATGCGCGCCGTTTCGAATCGGATGACCATCCCGCATCCGAGGTGACGGATGACGATCCGAATGCGCATCACTGCCGGTAGCACCGCCGCGACAGCGACTCTCAACGACACGACCGCCGCGCGCGCGATCGCGGCGGCGCTACCGATCGAAACGAAGGGAAGCACCTGGGGCGATGAGATCTACTTTGCGGTCCCCGTTGATGCCGCGCTCGAGGACGGCCAGGAAGTCGTCACGATCGGCGATCTGGGGTATTGGCCGCCCGGCAACGCGTTCTGCATCTTCTACGGCCGCACGCCGGCGAGCCGCGAGGACGAAATCCGGCCGGCGAGGGCGGTGAAGATCATCGGCCGCGTAGAGGGGGACGCGCGAATCTTCGCGGGCGCGCGCGCCGGTGTTCGCGTACGGTTGGAGAAGATTGCGACCGAGCGCTGGCTGACCTAGCCCGTCTTGGCTCTGACGACCCAAGACAGCAGGACGTCAGACGCTCGTGCGGTGGACCCAGCCGCGCGAAACGAGCACGGCGGCCAACAGCAGCACCGCGGCCGCCAGGGCGAAGATGCCGGTGACCTCGTCCGGGCGTGTCTCCCAACCGATGGACCGCGCGAGGCGCCGGTAGACTTCGTTGAGCTACTGGGCGTCCTTGGGATAGTGGAACGTACCACCGGTTCGCTCCGCGATCGCCCGCAAGCCGGCTTACTCCATCGTGCCTCCGATCATGAACGTGTTGTCGTTGTAGTTGTACGTCGTCGCGCCGATACCGATCGTGTAAACAGTGGCCTTCATCTGGCGCGCGTAATCGTCGGCCACCATCGCGTCGATGCCGGCGTTCGTACGCCCATCTGACAACAGGACGACGATGCCGGGCGGCGGGGATGACGGCGGCGCCGCGGGCAGCGTACCGTCCGCGTTCGGCCGGAAGCGCGCCGGCAGCGCGGCCACCGCTTCGACGAGCCCTTCTCCGATCGCGGTGCGCCGCGCCATGTACAGCGTGTCGATGGCCGCGATCGACTTCGACGGATCGGTCGTCGGCGGCACGACCAAGGTCGCTTAGCCCGCGAAGCTGACCAACCCGACGCGGGTCTTTGGTGGCAATGTCCGCAGGAACGTCTTGGCCGCATCCTTCGCCGCTTCGAAGCGCGTCGGCCGGATGTCGGTCGAGCGCATGCTGCCGCTGACGTCGATCGACAGCATGATCGTGGTCTTCTGCGACGGTGCCGCGATCGGAAACACGGGGCACGCCACGCTCAGCCCCGTCAACAGAACGCTGGCGCCGAAGAGTGCCGCGGGAACGTAGGGCCGGACGTTTCGTTCGCTCGAGAGCGGGAAGAACCCGACAGTCGGCAGGAACAGGAACGTACGTGCCCGTCGCCGAAAACGGCACACTTGAACCGCGCCAGGATGGGGATCAACAAGAGTCCCCAAAGCGCGACAGGCCAGTGCCAGGTGAGCGCTGTCCCTATCAACCCGGACGACCTTCACGGCTAGTTCACGGAGCCTGACAATGATCCCGATCTTCCGTGGGCACGCGCCGTTGCTTGTGCCATTGATCGAGGAGGTTGCCGCATGAACAACACCAGGGCTGACAGGACGCCGCTATGGGGACGCCGCTTGGGGACCGCCGCCCTCGCGCTGGCCTTGCTCGCGGCCGGCGCGCCGACCGGCGCACCGGCCGCGCCCGCGCCGGCTGACCGCTTCGTCTTCGCCCTCCAAGGCGGGCCCGATACCCTAGATCCGCAGATGACCGTCGCGACGCCGTCGTTCCAGGCGAACAAGAGTTTGTACGACACGCTCGTGGAGCCTGACGACCAAGGCCGGATCACTCCGGCGCTCGCCGAATCGTGGACGGTCTCCAACGACGGACTGACGTACACGTTTCGGTTAAGAGCCGGTGTGAAGTTCCATCATGGCAAGATCTTGGACGCCGGAGACGTCAAGGCGACGTTCGAGCGGATCCTCGACTCCGCGACCCGGTCGCCGCGCCGGTCCGACTACGCGACGATCAAAAGCGTCGACGCGGTCGATCCACTTACCGTCCGGTTCACGCTGTCGGAGCGATTCTCGCCGTTTCTCGCGAACCTCGGGCAAGGCTGGGGCGCGATCCTGCCCGCCGATTTGATCGGCCGCCGTCACGACTTCGGGACGCGGCCCGTCGGCACGGGGCCGTTCACCGTCGCGGAGTGGCAGCGCGACTCGTTCATCCGCTTCCAGCGCTTCGGAGACTACTTCCAACGCGGGGCGCCGCGGCTGCGCGAGGTTACGATCCGGTTCGTCGCGGATCCGGCGGTTCGCGTCGCCGGATTGTTGTCCGGCGAGTTCGACGCGATCGATACCGTGCCGGCGACTGACGTCGCGCGCGTCCGGCAGAATTCGAACGTCGTCGTGCTGAAGCAGGTCACGAGCCTCGTCAACGTCGTGTCGATCAACAACAGCCGTGGACCGCTGCAAGACGTGCGCGTGCGGCGCGCGATCTGGCACTCGATCGATCGCCGAGAGGTGCTGAAAACGTCCTACGGCGAGGACTCGGTTCCCGGCCACGTGTTCATGGACGTGACGAGCCCGTACTTCCTCGAGATCCCCGACCCCTACCCGTACAACCCCGATCGCGCCCGGCAGCTGCTGGCCGAGGCCGGCCACGCGCGCGGTATTACGGTGGACCTGCCGCTGCCGCAGATCTTCAACCAGCACATCCAGGCCGGGCAGCTCGTGCAGGCAATGCTCGCGCGCAGCGGTATCACGGCGCGCCCGCGCGTCGTCGAGTGGGGGTTCTGGCTGTCGAACGTGTTTCGCGGCGGCGAATTCGATCTGACGGTCATCGGCCACACGGGCCGCCTCGATCCAGACAGCCGCCTCAACGGCTACGGCGAGCCGACGACGAACTACGTGCGCTATCAGAACCAACGCGTCATCGACCTGCTCGGCGCGGGGCGGATCACGGCGCGCCCGGATCTTCGCAAGCGGATCTACGATCAGATCCTGCGGCAGATGACCGACGACGCGATGCTCTTGGTCTTGGGAACGCCGGTGCTGTACGCCGGCACGCGCGCGAATGTGCGCAACTTCCGCCAGCTCTACGCGATCGACACGTACGACTTCCGGAGCACGACGAAATAACCGGTCGATACATCGCACGTCGGATCGTCCTGGTGGCGCCCACGATTCTCGTGGTCGCCACTTTGACATTCGTCGCGCTGAACGTCGTCCCCGGCGATCTCGCGGTCATGCTCGCCGGCGTGGACGCGCGCGCCGAGGACGTGGCCCGTCTGCGGGCACTGTACGGCTTGGATCGGCCCATCGTCGTGCGTTACCTCGACTGGCTCGCGGCGCTCGGCCGCGGCGACTTGGGGATCTCGTCGTCGCTGCGCGCCCCCGTGGCCGAGCTCGTCGCGGCAAGGCTGCCGGCCACGTTATCGTTGGCGTTCGCTTCGATGGCCGTCGCGACCGCGATGGGCATCGCGCTCGGATCGTGGTCGGCGCGCCGCGCCGGATCGATCGTCGACGCGTCGGTGCTCGTCGCGTCCCAGGTCGGGCTCGCGGTGCCGAACTTCTGGTTGGGCATCCTGCTGCTCATCGGGTTCGCGGCGACGCTTCCGATCTTCCCGCTGCAGGGCTACGCGGCGCTCGTGCGCGATCCGTGGGCCTGGGCGAGGCACCTCGCGTTGCCGACGCTGGTGATCGGCGTCGAGCGCGGCGCGGTCCTGACGCGGCTCGTGCGCGCGTCGCTGCTCGAGGAGATGGGCCGCGACTACGTGCGGACGGCGCGCGGCAAGGGCGTCGGCGATCGCGCGATCCTGCGGCGGCACGTCCTCCGCAACGCCGCGATCCCGGTGCTGACGGTCGGCGGCCTGCAGCTCGGCTACCTGCTCGGCGGCGCGATCATCGTCGAGCAGGTTTTCGGCATCCCGGGATTGGGCCGTTTGTTGCTGCAGGGCATCTACGCCCGCGATCTGGCGCTCGTGCAAGGCGCCGTCGTCGTCATCGCGCTGCTGTTCGCCGGCGTCAACGTCCTCGTCGACGTCCTCTACACGCGGCTCGATCCGCGCATTCAATACGCGGCCTGACGATCGTGGGTCCGCGGCGCAATCTTCCCTTGGCCATCGGCGGCGCGATCGTCGCCGCGATCACGTTGCTGGCGTTGCTGGCGCCGTGGCTGGCACCGTACGATCCCACCGCGGTGAATCCCGGCGGACGGCTGGCGCCGCCGAGCGCCGCACACCCGCTCGGCACGGATGCGCTCGGCCGCGACGTCTGGACGAGGGTCCTGCACGGCGGGCGTGTCGGGCTCGTCGTCGGCGTCGTCGCGGTCGTGATCGGCGCAGGCATCGGCGCACCGTTGGGGCTCGTCGCCGGGCAGTTCGGCGGCTGGGTCGACCTGGCGCTCATGCGGCTCGTCGACGGCCTCATGGCATTTCCGGCGCTCCTGCTCGCGATCCTCACCGTCGCCGCGCTCGGTCCCGGCCACATCCAGGCGATGGGCGCGATCGGCGTCGTGCTCGTCCCCGTCTTCGCGCGCGTGGCGCGCGGACAGGCGCTCCGGCTGCGTGATCAGGAGTTCACAATCGCGGCGCGGGCGCTGGGCGCGACCGATGCGCGGATTCTCGGGCGGCACATCCTGCCGAATACGTTAGGGCTGTTGTGGATTCAGGCGACGGTCGCGTTCTCGGGCGCCGTGCTCACGGAGGCGTCGTTGAGCTACCTTGGGCTCGGCGCGCAGCCGCCGACGCCGAGCTGGGGCTGGATGCTCCAAGAAGCCCGCGAGGTGCTGTTCGTCGCGCCTTGGCTGGGCATCTGGCCGGGTGTGGCGATCGCCGCGGCGGTCCTCGGCTGGAACCTCCTGGGGGACGGCATTCGCGATCGGCTCGATCCGCGGCGATAACGGCTACCGCGCACCCGGCGGCGGGAGAACTCAGGCGTCTATAGAATATCGGATTGTGCGGAAGTTCCTGATCAGGCGCCTCTTGTTCACGATTCCCGTGTCGGTTGCGGTCGTGTTCCTGGTCTTCTTGTCGCTTCACCTGACGCCCGGCGACCCCGTCATGGCGCTGCTGCCGCCGGAGAGCGTCGGCACGAACCAGGCCGAGCGAGACGAGCTCGCCAACGCGCTCCGAAAGCGCCTGGGCCTCGATCAGCCGTTTCACATCCAGCTGCTTCGCTACTTCGGCAATCTCGCGCGCCTCGACCTCGGGACGTCCGCCGTGACGCGCGACCCGATCGGCCACGAGCTGGCGCCGCGGTACCAAGCCACGCTCGAGCTGGCCGTGGCGTCGATGATCATCGCGGTCGCGATTGGGGTCGGCGTCGGCATCTTGTCGGCGACGCGCCCGAACACCCGGCTGGACGCGATCGCGACGACGTTGTCACTCGCCGGGTTGTCGATGCCTTCCTTCGTTCTCGGTCTGCTGCTGATGCTCGTGTTCGCGCTCCAATTCGGGTGGCTGCCGCCCTCCGGCCGACCGGCGTCGGCGTTCTCGGCCGAGGGGTTTCGATACCTCATCCTGCCCGCGGTCACGCTGGGCCTGCAGGGCGCCGGCCTGCTCGTGCGCCTGACGCGGTCGCAAATGCTCGAGGTGCTGCGCGAGGACTACGTGCGCACCGCGCGCGCCAAGGGCATGCGCGAGCGCTGGGTCATCTACCGCCACGCGCTGCGCAACGCGATGATCCCGATCGTGACGGCGCTGGGGCTGCAGTTCGGCTTCTTGCTGTCGGGCGCGATCGTCGTCGAGTCGGTCTTCGCGTTTCCCGGCGTCGGCCGCTACCTCGTGCAGTCGGTCCTCAACCGCGACTTCCCGGCCGTGCAATCGAGCGTCCTGCTCGTGTCGCTGACGTTCGTTGCGGTCAACTTGTTGGTCGATGCGCTGTACGCCCTGCTCGACCCGCGCATCCGGTACGCGGCATGACGGTCACGAGCGCGCCCCGCCCCGCCACCGCCGCCGGCATGCCGCCGCGGACGAGCCTGGCGCGCAAGTTCTGGCGGCGGTGCCTGCGCAACCCGGCGACGTTCCTGTCGTTGATGTTCGTCGTGCTCCTCGCGCTCGTCGTCGTCGCGGCGCCGTTGCTGGGGCGCTTCGACCCGCTCGAGCAGGATCTGATGCGCGCGTTTCGGCCGCCGGATGGACAGCACTGGTTCGGCACCGACCGCTTCGGCCAGGATATCTACAGCCGCGTCGTGCACGGCGCGCGCCTGTCGCTGGCGGTCGGCTTCTTCTCGGTCCTCATGGGCTTGACGGCCGGCGTCGGCATCGGCCTGACGGCCGGATTCTTCGGCGGCGTCACCGACGAGCTGCTGATGCGATTCATCGACGTGCTGCTCGCGTTTCCGGGCATCCTGCTGGCAATCCTCATCGTCAGCGTCCTCGGCAGCAGTCTGCTGAACGTGATCGTCGCGCTCGCCGTTTTCTCCGTACCGATCTTCGCGCGCATGGCGCGCGGATCGGTCCTGGCAACGAAGAACCTCGAGTACGTCGACGCGGCGCGCGCCGTCGGCGCGGCGACAGCGCGCATCCTGCTGCGGCACATCGTGCCGAACATCCTCGGCCCGATCGTCGTCTACGCGACGCTGCGCATGGCCTCGGCGATCCTCGGCGGCGCGACGCTGAGCTTCCTCGGCATGGGGCTGGCGCCGCCGGCGCCGGAGTGGGGCTTGATGGTCGCGCTGGGCCGGCAGCAGGTGCAATCGGCGCCGCACGTGGTCTTCTTCCCGGGGTTGTCGATCTTCCTGACGGTGCTCGCGTTCAACCTGCTCGGCGATGCGCTTCGCGACGTGATCGATCCGCGATCCAAGCCTGTATAGAGGGGGCCCGAATGGTCGTTACGTTCTCGACGAAGGCCGACACCGTGTACCACCACGTGCGCGAGAGGATCCTGCGCGGCGAAGTGCAACCAGGGCAGCGCCTCGTCGCCCGGCACCTCGCCGACGAGCTCGGCGTCAGCGAGATTCCGATCCGCGAGACGCTGCGGCGGCTGCAATCCGACGGCCTCGTCACGTTCACGCCGCACATCGGCGCCGTCGTCGCCGAGCCGAGCCGGGCCGAGAGCGAAGAGGCGCTCGCGATTTGCGCCGCGCTGGAGCCCTTGGCGACGCGGCGCGCCGCCGTTCACGGACTGCCGCCGGAGATCGTCGCCGGCCTCGAGCGCGCTTGCGACGAGATGGAAGCGGCGGCGGTCCTGCTCGATCACGACGCGTTCGCGGCGAAGAATCAGGCGTTTCACCTCGGCATCTATGGTCATTCCGCCTCGCCGATCTCCATCGGCATCATCCGCGAAATGTGGTACCTCTCCGACCGCGCGACCGTACGGGCGGTATTCGCGGAGCACCCGGAGCGGATGGGGCGCTCCAACGAGGAGCACCGTCAGATCCTGGCGGCGATCGTCGCGCGCGACGCCGACCGCGCTGAGGACTTGATGCGGGCCCATAAGCGGCGGCCGTTCGAGCTCTACTCCGAGCGGCACCTGCGCGACGGCGAACACGAGTCATAACGACATACGTCCGGCCGCGAGCGCGGCCGGATTCATCCACGAAAGAAAAAGGACGCGGCTAAAGCCGCGTCCTTTAGCACTTCTCACGTGCGCTCGCTCCAATGCGCTGGCGCGGCCATCCGCCGGCGAACGCGTCAGCGGTTCAGCCAGGTACCGTTGAACATCAACCGGTTGCCGTAGAATCCGACGCCCTCGACCTCGGGCCGCGCCACGAAGACGTACGGCTTGTGGCCGATGGTCACGTAGTACGCGTTGCGCTGCACGTTCGTGAAGTACTCGCGCAGCACGCGCTTGCGCGCGTCCCGGTCCAGCGTCGTCAGGTTCGCGATGTGCAGCCGGTCCAGGACCGGGTCGTTGATCTGCGGAATCTTCCAAGCGTACTGGGAGTACGTGACGAGCGTGTTGTGCCAGGGGTTGTCGGCGCTGCTGCCGGCCCACTCGTAATACGCGACGTCGTAGTTGCCGTTGATCGCATTCGCCTCGTAGGTACGGAAGTCCATGATGCGGATGTTCGCTTGGATGCCGACACGGCGGAGCATGCCGGCGATCATCTGCGACGCCGCGATCGTCGACGCGATCGAGGACGAAGGCATCTCCCAGACGAGGCGCTGGCCGGAAGCGTTCTGGCGGATGCCGTCGCCGCCGGCTCGGTAGCCAGCCTCCTCGAGGATACGCCGCGCCCGGTCGGGATCGAAGCCGTATGTCGGCACCGACGTATCGTGGAAGAACTTCATCGCCCGCGGGATGTTGTAGGAAACCGAGTCGCCGTGCGTCGAGTACAGCGCCTTGACGATCGCCTCGCGATCGATGGCGTACTGCACAGCTTCGCGGACGGCCCGCTCGCGGATCTTCTGCAGATTGAAGTAGAAGAGCATCGAGCCGACCGGCGCTTGCGGGTAGACGCGCAGGCCGCGCTGCTGCGCGCGGCGCAGGTCGGCGGCACCCATGTCGATCGCCAGATGCGCGGTGCCGGCCTCGAGCTCGAGCAAGCGCACGCTCTCGTCGGGAATGGCGCGGAAGACGATGCGATCGAGGTACGGCTCGTTCGGCCGCCAGTACGCGTCGTTACGCGTCATCACGATGCGCTCGCCAGGCGTGTACGTCTGCAGCTTGTACGCGCCCGACCCGATCGCTTGCCGGCGCAGATCGACGCCGGGCCGCAGCGACGCCGGGGCCAGGATGCCGACGTTCGGCATGCGGTCCATGAACTCGACGTCGAACGTGCGATTGCGCACGCGCAGCGTCGACTCGTCGACGACGTCGATGCCGTCCGTCTTGCCGACGAAGTACGAGCGGTACGGATATTCGTTGCGCGGGTCGCGCAGGAACTCGATCGAATTCTTGACGGCCTCCGCCGTCAGCGGCGTGCCGTCGCTGAACTTCACGCCGCGGCGGACTTTCCAGGTGAACACGCCCTGCGGTGTCGCGCTCCAGCTCTCCAGCAGCCATGGATCGAGGCCGTCCTTGCTGTACAAGTTCAGCACTTCCGCGACGGACATATTGTAGTTCACCGC
>VGFF01000033.1 GCA_016868955.1 Armatimonadota bacterium | reverse complement strand
CGGCGCGCTCATCCTGCGCGTGCACGTGCGCACCGCGCCGCCGTTCGCGACGTTCGAGGAGCTCCTGGCCTGGTACCGGCGCGAGCACCGCGGCCGCCCGTTCTACGCGACGATCCGCACACCCTTGTACATGCTTTGGATGGCCCAGCACGGGGGCGGCAGCGTCGACGGGCCGGCGATTTACGAGCACCTTCGCGGCCTCCGCGCCGCCGGCGTGATCAGCGACGAGGAGTTCGGATCCCGTATCCACAAGGGCATCCGGCTGTATCTTCCGACGGCAGCCGAGCTGGAAGCGCTCGTCTCGGGCGCGTTCGCGATCGAGACGAGCGGCACGGCGGCGACTACGGATTCCCGGAGAATCACGCGATCTACGTCCTGCGCCGCCGTGCGCACAGCGAGCCCGACGCCTAGGCGAAATCCACGTATAGGTCCGCGGTGCGCCGATCGACGACCTCGTCGATCTCGCCGAGGATCCCCACGGACGTTGCCCCTACCGTCGGCCACTCCAAGCCCGACGGGATGACCGTCGCGGTCTTCGTGTTCCGCATCGGCGCGATCTCCCGTCCCGTGTACGGATCCTGCAGCACGGCGTACACTTCGCCTTCCTGCACGTGATCGCCGAACTTCTTGAGGCGCACGAACAGCCCGTCCAACGGCGGCTTCCACAAGACGACGTTCGCGTTGTAGATCGTGCAGAGCGGGCCGTCCGATTCGAACGGTCCGTCGACCATCCGCATCGCGCGCATCGTGTTCCAGATGCCGCGGGCCGCGTCGCGAACGTTCGCCTCCCCGTTCTCGTGCCAGCCGGTGCCGCCGCCGAACTCCGGCTGGAAGAACACGATGCCCTCGCGCTCGAACGCCTCTTCGGACTTGTTCGTGCCGAAGGTCAATGGCGGGAAGAACGCGGCCGTATCGAGGCCGAACGCGACCGCGAGCTTGCGCCGCTTGCGCTCGATCTCCGTGGGGTTCTTCGGATCCCGCTCGACGGTGAACAGCACGTACCGCTCGTAGCCCTTCGCGGCCGCGTGCAGGTCCAGCATCGCGTTGGCCTTGCGGATGACCTCCTCGAAGTAGATGGCCGCCAGTTGGTCGGAGAAGCTGCCGCGCGGATTGCCCGGGAACAACGTGCTGATGTCCTTGCCGTCGATCTTGTTCGGGCGGTCGCCCAGCTCAAACCCGATGCGGTTGAGAACCGGCACGGCGATCACCGTGCCGCGTAGCTTCTTCGCGTCGAGGCTCTTGACGACGCGAAGGATCGCGATCGAGCCAATGACCTCGCCGCCGTGCACCGCACCCTGCACGAGCAGCGTCGGTCCGGGCTCGGTGCCGGCGAAGATGTGCACCGGCACGTCCCCGTGCAGCCCGGAACGAGAGCGCGGCCCCTTCAGAAAACCGAACACGTGTTGCCCCGCGCTCGCCTGCAAATCCCCGATCTTGATCATCGAGTCCTGTCCTCCATGTTGCGTCGTCGTGACGGCCCGGCGGGGCTAGCGGCTGCGCAGCCGCGGATCGAAGATCTCGCGCAGGTAATCGCCGAGCAAGTTGATCGAAATGACGGTCAAGAACAACATCATGCCGGGGAAGAGCATCAGCCAAGGCGCGTGGCGCATCAGGTCCTTCCCTTCGGCGAGCATCGTGCCCCACTCCGGCGCCGGCGGCTGCACGCCGAGGCCGAGAAAGCCGAGCGCCGAGGCTTGCAGGATCGCGCCGCCGACCGACAACGTGCCGAGCACGATGATCGCGCCGCGGACGTTCGGCAGGACGTGGCGCCGCAGCAGCTGCGGCCCGGTCGCGCCGATCGCGCGCGCCGCTTCGATGTAGACGTTCTGCCGCACCGACAGCGTCTGCCCGCGGACGATCCGCGCGAACCGCGGCGTGCCGCTGATGCCGACGGCGATGATGACGTTCTCGATGCCGATGCCGAACATCGTGATGATCAGCAGCGCCAGCATCAGCGACGGAAACCCGAGCATGATGTCGATCAGCCGCGCGCCGATCGCGTCCACGCGGCCGCCGAAGAACCCCGTGGCCAAACCGACCGTCGAGCCGACAGTCAGCGAGAACGCGACGGCGAGGATGCCGATCGGCAGCGACAGCCGAGATCCGAAGAGTACCCGGCTGTAGACGTCCCGCCCAAGACGGTCCGTCCCGAAATAGAACGCCCCGTCGGGCGCGTGCACGGGCGCGCCGGCCGAGACCTTGCCGGGATCGCGCGTCGCAAGCAGCGGCGCGAACGTCGTTACGAAGAGGATAACGCTGAGGATCGCGACCGAGACCATCGCGCCGGGGCTCTTGCGCAGCAGGCGCAGCGCATAAATCGTGCCGCGGCGCCGCAGGAATCCCGTTCGGTCGACGGCGACGGTTTCGCTGGGCAGCACGGTTTCCATCGGCATGGAGGCTCCTCGGCGCGCGGCTAGGCGTAGCGGATGCGCGGATCGAGCACGGCGTACGCCAGGTCGACGCCGAAGTTCGCCAGCACGTACGCTCCGGTCGTGATCACGATCACGGCCTGGACCATCGGGTAGTCCTTCTCGAAGATCGCGCCGATGAGCAGCGTGCCGATGCCCTGGCGCGCGAAGATCGTCTCGACGATCACGCCGCCGCTGACGAAGACGCCGAGCTGCAGACCGACGATAGTCACGACGGGGATGAGCGCGTTGCGCAGCGCGTGCCGCAGCACGACCGTGGAGTTCGGCAGACCCTTGGCGTAAGCGGTGCGGACGTAGTCCTCACCGCGCACGTCGAGGATCGCCGATCGGACGAGCCGCGCGATCTCGCCGACCGCCCAGGCGCCGACGGCGAACGAGGGTAGGATGAGCGCCTCCCAGCCCTCGCCGACGATCGGCACCCATCCCAGCCGTAACCCGAACACGAAGATCAACAGCATCGACAGCCAATACACGGGCATCGACACGCCAACGAGCGCGAGAAACATGATTCCGGAGTCCATCGGCGAATTCGGCCGTAGACCGGCGGTCACCCCGAGCGTCAGACCCCCGATCACGCCGACGAGCAGGCCCCCCACCGCGAGCTGCAGCGTCGCCGGGAAGTGCTCCTTGATCTGGCTCGTGACCGGATTCAGCGTCCGGAACGAATCGCCGAAGTCGCCTTGCGCGGCGCGCGAGACGAAGTGCACGTATTGCTGCAACAGCGGGCGGTCCAGCCCGAGCTTGCGCCGCAGGTTCTCGCGCATCTGCTCGCTGGCCGGCCGCGCCGCCAGCATGAGGTTGACGGGGTCGCCGGGGATCAGCCGCAGCACGAGGAAGGCCAGCGTGGTGCCGACGAGCAGCACCGGCAGCGTCCACAACGTGCGCCGCAAGATGTAACGCGTCATGGCCCTCCCCATTCCGTTTCGTGCTGCCGCGGCCGAACCCGCGGCGACCCGCGCCGCGTGGACTAGCGGCGGCCCACCCTAACGTCGTTGAAGATGACTTGATACTGCGTCTGCGCGAACCGCAGGCCGCTGATGTTCTTGTAGTATCCGGTCGCCTGGACGAGCGGGTGCATCGGGAACATCAAGCCCTGGTTCAGGACGAACTGCTGGATGCTCTGCAGGATGCGCGCCCGCTTCGCCGGATCGGTCTCGCCGTCGGCGTCGGTCAGCAAGCGGTCGAGCGCCTGCGACTTGATCCGGTTCCAATTGAACTTGAACTTGCCCGGCTCGGGGACGTTACGCGAGTGGAACGGAATGCTCAAGATACTCGGGTCCGCGCCGCTCCACGACAGCGTCAGCACGTGATAGTCGTTGGCCAGGATGTACTCGTCTTGCTTGGGCTTCGTCACGTTCTCGACGTTGAGCTGCATCCCGGCCTCGCGCACCGACGACTGCAGCGCGACGGCGACGTCGGGAAAGACGAGGACGCGGAAGTTCATCTCCAGCTTCTGGCCGTCCTTCTCGCGGATGCCGCCGGCGCCGACCTTCCAGCCCGCTTCCTCGAGCAGCGCCTTCGCCCGGTTGAGGTCATACGGATAGAGCGCCTCGGCGCCCTTCCAATAGCCGGGCGTCGACTCCGTGATCGCCGAGTACGCAGGCTTCTTGGTGCCGTAGAACAAATCCTGGACGAGCTTCGGACGGTTCACGGCGTGCATGAACGCGCGCCGCACCCGCACGTCGTTCGTCGGCGCGACGCTGATGTTGAACATGACCGACTCGGGCAGACCGGTGACGAGGCCGAGCATGACGTCGGTATTCGCGGCGCCGCGGAAGCGCTTGACCTCGATCGCTGGAATCGACTCGATGAGGTCGATCTCGCGCCGCTCGAACGCGGCGACGCGCGTCGAGTCGTCGGGGATGATCCGCAGCACGACGCGCTCGAACTGCACCGCGCCCTTGTTCTTCAGCGCCGCCGGCGCCCACTTGTACGCCGGATTGCGGTCGAGGACGACGCGCTGGCGATCGACCCACTCGACGAACTTCAAGGGCCCGCTGCCGACCGGCGCCCGCGCGAAGCCGTCGTTTCCGAGCTTCTTCACGGCCGCCGGCGAGACGATGCCCAGGTTCGCCGTCGACAGGTTCGCGATGATGGGACCGTACGGCTGGTTCCAGTTCACGCGGATCGTGTAGGGATCGACGACCTCCGACGACTTGTAGGGGCCGAGCAGATCGATCGCGGCCTGCGATCCGACCGCCGGATCCTGGATGCTGTCGAACGTGAACTTCACCGCCTCCGCGTTGAACGGGGTGCCGTCGTGGAACGTGACGCCCTTCCGGAGCTTGAACGTGATGCTGCGCCGGTCGGGGGAGAACTGCCAGCTCTCGGCGAGCCAGGGATGGAACTTGCCGTCCGCGTCCCGAAAGATCAGGCTATCGAAGACGTGCATTATGACCTGCCACTCATGGCGCGATTGTGTCACGCGCGGATCGAGCGTGCGGTAGTCGCGGTCTTCGCCCCAGTTGAGAGTCGCACCGGCCGGCGATTGCGCCAGCGTTTGTTGCGCGGGAAAGGCTAGGACGAACAATAGCAGCACTGTCAGAACCGCTCTCATCCTGAATCCTCCTCCTCATGCGCTTGCCGTGCGATTCGCCGAGCCTCGCGCTTCCGTCGCACCTCCTCCGCAGTCTCCGGCCGCCCCTGCAGGCCGGGTCAGCTCCCTGGTCGCCCCGCTTGCCGGACGAGGTCCCGGACCGCGCCAGCGCGCTCCACGGTCCACAAAGCGTCGATCAACGTGTCGAGCTGTACGCGAGGGATCAAGTCGCCGGAGAGCTTCCGAAACTTCGCGTCGAACTCCGCGTCGGAGAGCATGTTCTCCGGCTCGCCCTTCGCGTACTCGACGCCGCTGCGAACGACGCGCCCATCCGTGAGCGCGACTTCCATCCAGCAGCCGTTCTTGCGCGGATAGGACGCTTGGATCTCTTCATCGACAGTCGCTTGGATCTTCGGCAGCAGCGCCGTCACCCGCGGATCGTCGAACCGCGCGACGTCCTCGGGGAAGAATCCGCCGAAGACGAGCGCGGTCGCGGCCGCGACCGGAAGGCTGTACTCGGCGGCCGCGGGATTCTCCGGCGCGAGCGTCGTGCGAAACGCGGCGCCGAGCGCGTGCCGGTACGTGCCGATACGGATCGAAGCCACGCCCTCCAGCGGCACGCCTTGCGCGCGCGCCGCCAAGGCCGCGTCGACCGCCTGATGAACGTGGCGGCAGCCGGCGTGCGGCTTGAACGCAATCGTGTCGATCTCGAAGCCCGCGCCCAAGCCGTCGACCAGCCGCGCCAGGTCGACGCCGTCGCCATAGGCGGCGACGAAGCCGCCTTCGCCGGCGATCGCGCCCTTCGGCGCGCGCAGGCCGCCGCGCGCGGCGCGCGCCGCGAACGTGCCGTTGCGGGCCGCGAACCCGCTGACCAGATCTTCGGTGTCGCTGTCCTGCGCGTCGTGCGTGTACGTCTCGAGACCGCCGGCCAGGCACGTCGCCAACCCCATGGCGTGCGCAGCGCCACGCGCGTCGAGGCCGAGCCCGTGCGCCGCTGCCGCCGCGCTGGCGATCGCGCCGGCCGTGCCCTTGATGTCCAGGCCGTGCGCGAGGTGCGGCTGGCGAACTTGGCGGCCGACGCGCCCGAAGATCTCGTAGGCGGCGACGATCGACGCGATCAGGTGCTTGCCGTCTTGTCCGGCCGCTTCGTTCGCTGCAAGCGCGGCTGGGACGATCTGACAGGCGACGTGGCCGAACGCACGGTGCGAGTCTTCCATGCCGGGCTTCTTCGTCAGGCAAGCATTAACGAACGCGGCGCCGTCCATCGTCAGGCGCTCGCCGCCGCCGAGCACACTCGCGTCATTGCCGGCGCACGCCTCGCGCGCGAACGCGACGGCCCGCCGACCGAATTCGTCCTGATAACCGCCGAGCGCGGTGCCGATGGCGTCGAACAAAGCCCGCTTCGCCGCCCGCACCGTTGCCGCCGGGAGGTCCTCGAAGCGAAGGCCGGTGACGAACGCACCGAACCGGTCCTCCACGCTGGTCGTCCTGTCGATCGTCTGTGACACGGGAGCCTCCCGTTAGGAAACGATGTCGCCGAGGATCGCAAGCGGATAGCCGTCCGGCACGACCGGCCAGGACGCGCCCGCATCGATCATGAATCCGTCGCGCGGAACCTTGACCTCCGTGAGCACGTCGCCGGTGAACGGGTGGACGATCTGCCCAATGCTCTGGCCGGCGTCGACGCGCGTGCCGCGACGGGATTTGTCGATGAACGTGAAGCCCCGCGCGCCGGGATGACGCAGCACGGTGTGGCAGGACACGACCATCGGCTGTTCCGTGTCGCCCTCGAACGCGGCGCGGAGCATGCCGAGCGAGCGCAGCGCGTTGCGGACCGCGTTGCG
Organism: Armatimonadota bacterium; assembly: GCA_016868955.1. Classification (GTDB taxonomy): domain Bacteria; phylum Sysuimicrobiota; class Sysuimicrobiia; order Sysuimicrobiales; family VGFF01; genus VGFF01. The sequence goes on along the minus strand of VGFF01000033.1, from coordinate 11,710 downwards.
GATGCGCCGCAGGTCGCTCTCACGATGATCGCGCAACCCCGGGCCGCCGCCGACCCAGACGGAAACGACGGCCTTGCCGTCGCGCGCCGCTTCGCACGCGATCGTGCGGCCGGCCGGCTGCCCGAGCAGAACGTGCGGCAGGCCGAGCGCGGTCGCCAGCGTCCGCGACCTCTCCTGCGATGCCGTCTCGTAGACACCGGCGTAGCGGAAGTAGCCCCACTTCGCGCCGGTGCGAACGTCGAGCACCGCGTCCGCCGGCGCGATCACGTCGCGGTAGTAGCGGTCGACGAGCTGCTCGCTGACCGTGCCGTCGGCGCGCCCGCGTCCGACCTCGTGCAGGTTCGTATCGTCCCAGATCGCGTTCGCCTGCTCGAACTCGAACCCCGAAGTATTGAGCAGCGGCACGAGCACGAGCGTGCCCGACATCTCGGCCGGGTTCAGCTCTTCGGCGACGGACGGCAGCACCATCGATGGCTCGATCTCCAAGCCGCTGACTCCCGCTTGCACGACGAGCGCCGGGCCGTGGCGGGCGCCGCGGACGACGTGCAATGGGATCTCCGCCGCGAACTGGCCGCGCGTCTGCGTGGCCACGAGCGTGCCGTACGACTTCTGCCCCGCCTGCGGCGCGAGGTTCCCGATCTTCATCCTCTCGTCCTCCCGGGCACGTCGTGATCACGACGCGCGTCCTAGCGCGCGAATCGTACGGAAGTTTCCAATGTCCGTCGATCTTCGACGGCGTCGACGACGCCGAGGATGCCGATCGACGTCGTGCCCGCCGTCGGCCACTCCTGGCCGCTGGGGATCACGATGCCCGCTTGCGGCGTACGGATCTCCGCCAGCGTCTCTCCCGTGTACGGATCTTGCATCGTCGCGTACAGGTCGCCGGCCGCGAGCCGCGCCCCGAATCCCTGGCGCCGAATGAACAGCGCGTCCACCGGCGGCTTCCACAACACGATGCCGGCGTTGTAGACGGTACACAGCGGGCCGTCCGTCTCCGGTTCGCCGTCGATCATGTCCAGCGCCTTCATCACGTTGCGCACGCCGCGCTCGATGTCGGCGACGCTGTCGAGGCCGTGCTCGTGCCAGCCGGTGCCGCCGCCGATCTCCGGCTGGATCATGACCACGCCGGCGCGCTCGAACGCCTCCTCGGACGCGTTCGTGCCGAAAATGCCCTGCGGGAAGAACGCCGCCGTATCCAGGCCGAACGCGATCGCCAGCTTGCGCCGGTTTCGCTCGATCTCGGTCGGGCGCGCCGGATCCCGATCGGCGGTGTAGAGGATGTAGCGCTCGTAACCGGATTGTCCGCCGGCGTGCAGCTCGACCATCACGTTCGCGCGCGCGACGACCTCGCGGAAGTACGCGGCGGCGATCTGGTCCGAAACGCCGCCGCTCGGGCAGCCGGGGAACAATGTGCTGATGTCCTTGCCATCCATGCGGTTTAACCGCTCGGAGAGATCGAACCCGACGCGGTTGAGCACCGGCACGCCGATCACCGTGCCGCGCAGCCGCGCCGGATCGATCGCGCGCGCCAGGCGCACGATCGCGATCGAGGCGATGATCTCGTTGCCGTGGACCGCGCCCTGCACGAGCAGCACCGGCCCCGGCGCGGCGCCGGCGATCAAGTGCACGGGCACATCGGCCGCGAGCCCGGACCGGCCCGCGGCCACGCGCACGAAGCCGTACGCGTGTTGACCGGGCCCGGCCTCGACGTCGCCGACGCGCATGATCGGCCCTACCCGTCCAGCTGCAAGTGGTACCGCTCCGCGGTGCGCGGCGACAGGCGCACCGCGCCGTCCTTCGTGACGAGGAAGTTGTCGGAGATGAGGAATCCGCGGTTGTCCTCGAGCACCGTGCCTGGATGGAACGACAACACGACGTTCTCGCGGATGACGTGATCGGGCCCGACGATCGAGTTCGGCCCGTCCATCTCGTCCAGGCCGGTGCTGTGGCCATCGGGCGTGTGCTTGCCGATGACCTTGAAGCCGAAGCCGCCGATGACGCGGTCGTTGTTCGCGGAGATCTCGCGCCAGGTCACGCCCGGCTTCGCGATCTTCGCCGACGACTCGATGGCGGCCGCGTAGGCGTCCAGCATCTTACGCGGCGCCGCCGGCAGCAACCCCACGGAGTAGACGGCGTTCATCTCCAACCAGTAGCCCCACGGCGACTCGTAGACGATCTCGAAGTTGATCACGTCGTCGGGCTGCACGCGCCGGTCCAACGGCGTCGGCACGGTGTACGGCGTCTGGTCCAGGGACATCTTCGTGCGGCCCCAGAAGCAGCCTTTGCCCTTGACGAACTCCTCCGCCGCCGCGCAGGCGTCCCAATACCGCTCGCCGACACGCGCGGCCTGGCGGAACACGTCGAGGCTCGCATTGAGTATGTTGCCCTGCTCGCGGAGCGCCTCGACCTCGACGGGCGTCTTGATCTGGCGCAGGTCGTTGAACGCCTCGGTCACGTCGACGATCTCGTAACCTTCCAGCTCTCCGCGCAGCCGCGCGTGCTCAGCGACCGTCAACGAGCCTTCCAACGACACGCCGCCGATGCGCCGGTTGCGTCCGGCATACTGCCGCGCCCGCGCGCCGGTGATCTTCCACGGCGTCCACGACGACTCGACGCGCGCTGCGTCGCTCGTCGTCTCTTGGCGCATCCAGACCGCTTGGTAGCTGCTCTGCGTCTGGATCCAGGGATCGGCATCGCCGGCGCCCAGCACCGCGGCGCACGTGCCCGCCCACGTGTTCACGTTCGTGATGTAACGCACGGCGCCGAACGCACCGGGCGCGCCGCGTCCGGCCAAGATCAGCGCGTCGACGTCGTGGCTGGCCATCAACTTGTGGATCCGCTCGATGCGTTCGCGGACGTCCTTCTTCACGGCTTCGAATGTCGGCATCGATCCTCCTAGACGATTTTGGATCCGGAACCGTAGATCGTGGTGGCCCACCGGTGCGCGGCGATGCCTCCCAGGTGCACGAGCGCTTGCAGCGCTCGGAACGCGACGTCCGGCGCGTCGGCGCTGTACTCGACCGTACGCGGGCCGCTGCGCCGCGACAGCGGCACGCATTCGGCCATGTCGGCGTCGGCCGATCGCAGGAAGTCCACGGCCACTGTAATCGGTATCTCCAGCCGCCACGGCAGGCGGCGCGAACGTGTCGCCACCGCGGCACCTTCGCGAATGCGCGCATGCGCGTCCTCGAACGACAGCAACCGCGACGAGAACCGGCCGTACGCTTCTTGCACGGCGACGGTGCCCACGTCGCCGAGCAACACCTCCGACTCCTTCGTCGCGGCCGCGTCGCCGGTGACGAGCGCCACCGGTACGCCAAAGGTGCCCGCGTACGCGGCGTAGATGCCGATCTCGCCGACGGCCGTGCCGTTCAGCCGTACCTCATCGATCGCCGCCGTCGTGATCGTGTGGTCCATCTGCGCCTTGTGCGTGCCCATACGCGCGTGGAAGCCGATGAGGAACACGGCGTCGAAGCCGTCGTCCAACCCCGGCAGGTGCGATGAGACCGCACCCGCGCCGGAGATGAGATGCGCCGCGGGATGCACGCGCTCGCGCACGAGGTTGTCGCCGCCGGCGTGTCCGTCCCGCACCCAGATCCGCTTCGCGCCCGCCGCCAGCGCACCCTCGATGGCGGCGTTGACGTCGGACGCCATGTAGTGCCGGCCGCGCTCCGCCCACTCCGAGTGACCGACGCGTACGACCGTCTCCCCGGAAACGCCGGAGATACCTTCCATGTCGGCCACGATGTAGATGCTCACCGCCGCACCGCCTCCTCTCGTCGTCCACTCGACGCGGGTCGGACCCCCGGTCGATGACCCTCGCGCCGCCATCCGCGCGCGCGGCGCGGACGCCACCGACGCTTCAGGCGCCGCGCGCGGTCATGTCGTGCAGGACGCCTTCGATCTTGCGCAGGCAGTCGGCGAGCACCTCTTCCGGCTGCAGGAACGTGATGCGGACGTAGCTGCCCCAGGCCGTGCCGAAGCCGGCGCCGGGGTACATCAAGATGTGGTGCTCGTCGAGCAGGCGGTTCGCGAGGTCCACCGACGAGACGCCGGCCGGCGACAGGTCGACATAGACGAACTGGCCACCCAAAGGCTTGCCGTAGCGCAATCCCGTGCGATCGAGGGCGTCCGTCGTGATGCGGCGCCGCCGTTTGTACGTCTCGTGCATCTCGGCGACGATCTCCTGCGGTCCGCTGAGCGCGGCCAGCGCCGCGCGCTGGGCGACGACGGACGTGGCGCCGCTCGTGCCCTCCTTCAGACGCGTCGCCTGGCGAATCCAGTCGGCCGGGCCCGTGATCCACCCGAGGCGCCAACCGGTCATCGCGTACGTCTTCGAGGCCGTGTTGATCGTCAAGGTGCGCGCCTCGGCGCCCGGGAGCGATCCCGGTGACAGGTGCTCGGCGCCGTCGTAGAGGAACCGATCGTACGTGTCGTCGGCGAGGATCATCAGGTCGTGCTCCTCGGCGATCGCGACAAGCGCGCGCACGACGTCGGGGGCGATGACGTTCGCGGTCGGATTGTTCGGTGACACCATCAACAGCGCGCGGCTGCGCGGCGTGATCGCCGCCCGCACCCGCTCGGGATCGATGCGAAAGTCCTCTCCTACCTTGGTCGGCACGAGCACGCGCGTCGCCCCGGCGAAGGTGATCGCGTCCGCGTAAGTGTTGTAGTTCGGATCGGGGGCGAGCACCTCGTCACCCGGTCCAACCGCCGCTTGCACGATGAGGAAGACCGCTTCCTGCCCGCCGTTCGTGACGAGAACCTCGGTCTCAGGGTCGACGTCGAGGCCGTTGAGCGCCCGCGCGCGCCGCGCGATCGCCTGCCGCAACGCCGGATCGCCGGTCGTCGGCCACGCGGCCGGCGGCTCGTCGGCGAGCAACGCGTCGGCGACGGCCTTGCGGATATGCAGCGGCGTGTCCAGGTCGAGGTCGCCGCGCCCCATGTTAACCACGTCGGAATACTTCTTCGCCCGCTCGATCAGGCCGTAGAACACCGACGTTCCCGAGACCGCGACCCGACCAGCTTGTTGCGCCATCTCGCCCTCCCTTCTCGATTACGGACGTGCGCGGTGGTGCCATTCGCTCGTGGGTGGCTCGCTTGCGCCCAGCGCCCGCGAGATCGCTGCCGCCGTCGGCAGCAGCGCCGCGACGAGCCGCCGCGCCCGTGCGCCGGACATAGGGAACGACGGGCCGGACACGCTAACGGCGGCGACGACGCCGTCGCGATCGCGAATCGGCGCCGCGAACGCGGTGACGCCGTCCTCCCACTCGCCGCGATGCGTCGCGTAGCCGCGGCGGCGGATGGCCGCCAGATCGAGACGCAGCGCCGCCGCATGCGTGATCGTGCGCGCGGTATATCGCGTCAACGGGCGGCGCAGAGCCCGGACGGCGAAGTCCGGGGCCGCGAACGTGAGCAGCGTCTTGCCCGTAGCGGTGCAATGCAGCGGATTGTGCCGTCCGATCCGGCTCATGTAGCGGACCGAGTGCGACCCGGCCCGCTGCTCGACGGTCAGCGCCTCGTCACCGTCGAGCACCGCGAGGTTGACCGTTTCGTCGGTTGTCTTGCCGAGCATCTCCAGGTGCGGTCGCGCCGCTACGCGCACGTCGACGTCGTCCAGATCGACGCCCGTCAGATCGAGAACCTTGCGTCCGAGGGCCCAGCTGCCGTCGTCGCCGTGCGGCGCCAAGAAACCGCTTCGTCCGAGCTCGTGCAGGATCCGGGACGCCGTGCTGCGGTGCACGCGCAGGCGCGAAGCGACGCGGGCCGCTGTCAGCGGACCGCCGCCGTCGAGGAACAGGTCGAGGACCCGAAGAGGGCGGTAGGCCGACCGGGATCGCGCCGCCCCGTTCGCCGTCGTGTTGCGCAATATGCAACCCCGGTCCGTAATCTACGACGGCCGGAGGTTCGCGCCGGCGCGCGGCGTTTCCTCCCCAGCGCGCGCCTCGTCGATTCACGCCCCGGTCTTCGCGACCGCTTCGCGCACAGCGTCGCAGACAGTGCGGACGTCGTCGTCGGTCATCGTCGGGTTGACCGGCAGGCACAACGTCTCCGCGCCGAGACAGTCGGTGTTCGCGAGCGCCGCAACGTTTAGGCCAGCGCGCACGTAGACCGGCTGGCGGTGCATCGGCGGGATGTACAGCAGGCTCGCTTGTACGCCGCGCGCTTCCAGGTCGGAGAGCACACGTTCGCGGTCCGGGACCCGGATCGGCATCTTCCACGGCACGGGGTCCGACCCGGGGAGAATGCTCGGCATCCCGACGCCGGCGTCCCGGAGCCCTTGCATATACATCTCGCCGATCGCCCGTTTGCGTTCGATCCAAGCCTCGGCGTACGCGAGCTTGACGCGCAGGAACGCGGCCGTGAGGTTGTCCAACTTGAGGTTGAGACCTTCCTCCTCGAACCGCAGCGTCTCCCGCTCCGCGGGCGTGGCCACACGCTCGGGATCCAAGCGGCCATAGCCGCGCAGCATACGCACGACGCGGTACAGGCCGTCGTCGTTCGTCGTCACGAGGCCCCCGTTCGCGAGTCCGCCGAGCGGCTTGTACGGACCGAAGCTGAAGCAGCCGACGTCGCCGATCGATCCGACGACGCGCCCGCGGTGACGCGAGCCGAACGCAAGGCAAGCATCCTCGATGATCGCGATGCCGCGGGGTCGGCAGATCGCTTCCATCGCGTCCAAGTCGGCGACGAACCCGTAGGCGTGCGGCACGATGACCGCCCGCGTGCGCGGCGTGATCGCCCCTTCTACGGCCGTCGCCTCCAGCGTGTGCGAGGTGAGCCCGACGTCGGCCCAGCGCAACGTCGCGCCGACGAGACGCGGCGCCGCAGGGACCGAGATGTCCATGTTCGCCGGCGTGATCACCTCGTCGCCGGGCCCGATGCGCAGCGCGCGCAGCGCTAGGACCAGCGCGGCGGTTCCCGATTGCACGCCGATCGCGTGGCGTGTCCCGACGCGCCGCGCGCAATCATCTTGGAACCCGACCAGCTCGGCGCCGAGCTGGTATTCGCCGGCGTCAATCACGCGATCCAACGCGCGATGGAACGCCTCCCGCAGTGGAGGATTCACGGCCGATAGGTCGTGGAAGGGTACACGCATCGACAATCGCACACCACCTCTCGAGCGCTCGCGTCTTGGCGGGGGTCCAGACCGAGGTGACTTCGTCCCGTCGAGCGCGGTCGCCTCTTTGCGGCTCGCCGGCGCCTGCCGCGTTTGACTGGCGCAACGAAAAGGGTGGCCCGTTGGTGGGCCGCCCTCATGCGCGGTAATACTCGTGATCGGTTGCGGGTTCGGCGCGCCGCCGCGATCACGGCGCCTTCTTGTTACCGCGTCTTCACCGGCGCTTCCCGGCTGCCGTTGGACTTCGTCGGCGCGTCGGCGACGACCGGAGACTCGTGCAGCGCCGGCGTGCCGCGGCCGCGGCCCAAGTTGAGCTTGTCGCGGACCTTGAGGTCGACCTCCGCCGCCACCTCAGGGTTGTTTTCCAGGAACTCGCGCGCGTTGTCGCGCCCCTGCCCCAGACGCATGTCGCCGTAGGAGAACCACGTGCCGACGCGCTGCAGGATGCCCTGATTCGTCGCAACGTCGAGCAAGCTCGCCGCCTTGGAAACGCCGCGCCCGTAGAAGATGTCGACTTCGGCGTCGCGGAACGGCGGGGCAACCTTGTTCTTGACGATCTTCACGCGCGCGCGCATGCCTTTCACTTCGTCGCCGCTCTTGATCTGCTCGGTGCGGCGGATCTCCATGCGCACGGACGCGTAGAACTTGAGCGCGCGACCGCCCGTCGTGACCTCGGGGTTACCGAACATGACGCCGACCTTCTCGCGGATCTGGTTGATGAAGACGACGACGCAGCGAGATCGGCTGATCGCGCCGACTAGCTTGCGTAGCGCTTGCGACATCAACCGCGCCTGCAATCCGACGTGCGCGTCGCCCATGTCGCCCTCCAGCTCGGCGCGCGGCACGAGCGCGGCGACGGAGTCGACGACGATGACGTCGACGGCGCCGGATCGGACGAGGGTCTCGGCGATCTCCAGCGCTTGCTCGCCGCTGTCCGGCTGCGAGATCAAGAGCTCGTCCACTTTGACGCCGAGCGAACGGGCATAGCTCGGGTCGAGCGCATGCTCGGCATCGATGAACGCAGCGACGCCGCCCTCGCGCTGCGCTTCCGCCATGAGATGGTAACCGAGCGTTGTCTTACCGGACGATTCGGGGCCGTAGATTTCGATGACGCGTCCGCGCGGCACGCCGCCGACGCCGAGCGCCGCGTCGATCCCGATCGCGCCCGTGGGGATGACCTCGACGGCCAGGCGCTGTGATGCCTCGCCGAGCTTCATGATGGAACCTTTTCCGAACTGCTTCTCGATTTGCGCCAGCGCGAGATCTAGGGCTTTCTGCCGCTCGCTCATGTTCTGCTCACCTCACGGGTTCGATCTTGTTCGGCTTCGAACACAATAACAAACACGTGTGTGCCGATCAAGTGTTCGCTTTGACTGCCGAAGATTTAGCTTGATACTCGCCCGGACACCGGCAGGCCGCCCAGCCGTACCGTCTCGACGGTCCGGTATGTGGGGTCCGCTGGCCCTAAAACGCTCTCGATGAGCACAACCGAATGAACGTGAAATTCGGCGCAATTCGTCGCGTCGCCCGGCCCGATCGCGTGAGAAAGCACGAAGATTTGGGCATTCCGGCGGAGGCGCCCCAGCGTGACGTCGGGGACGAGTGGCCACGCCTCTGGGAGGAACCCATCGTCCACGAGCGCGCGGTCGAGCATCTCCGCCAGGGCGACGAGCGGTTCGTGACCGGCGGCGACGCCGATCCAGATGACCCGCGGGCGCGCCGTCGCGGGGAAGGCGCTCACACGGCCGAGGCGACCCGCGAACGGCGGCGAGATCACGGCCGCCCTCACACCGCGTCGTGCGGCCTCCAGCATTGGCGCGGCGACTTCACCGAGGAACTTCAGCGTGATGTGCAGATGATCGGGCGCGACCCACCGGATCCTGCGCGCTTCGGCCCCCAACGCTTCCTGCATGGCCCACGAACGGGCGGCGACGGCGGCCCGCTGCGCCTCGTCGAGCTCGATCGCGACGAAGAGGCGCACGCGTGTCCCCCTAGGACGGCTTTCTCTCGAGGAGGGCGCGCCGCAGCAGATTCAACGCGGCTTGACTTGCGTTGTATTTGATCCCTTCGCGACCGGGTTCGGTGCCGTAGTCCTGGCGAACGATTCGAACGCCCCCGCCGTTGGCAAGCGACAGGTATACGAGCCCGACCGGTTTCTCGTCGGTCCCGCCGCCCGGCCCGGCGATGCCCGTGACGGACAACCCGTAGTCGGCGCCAAGCCGCTCGCGAACGCCGCGTGCCATCGCTTCCGCCGTCTCCGACGACACGGCGCCATGCGCCGCCAAGGTCTCCTTGGGAACGCCGAGCATGTCCGACTTCACGTCGTTCGCGTACGCGACGACCCCGCCGAGAAAGTAAGCGGAGCTGCCGGCGATCCGCGTCAGACGGTGTCCGATCAGACCGCCCGTGCACGACTCGGCGACCGCAACCGTCTTGCCGGAAGCGGCGAGGAGCACGCCGATCGCGCCCTCCAAAGTGGTTGTGTCCAGGCCGTAGACGACATCGCCGAGCCGATCGCGGAGCAGCCGCTCCCCGGCGTCCAGCAGCCGGTCGACTTCGCCCGGCTTGCCACGCCCGGTCACGCGCAGGTGGACCTCGCCTTGGTGCACCAGCGGGGCAATAGTCGGATTCGACGTCTTCAGCAGATCCTTGATTTGATCTTCCAGCGCCCCTTCGCCGACGCCAATCGTGCGCACGACCCGGGATCGGATGACCTCGTCGGCGATCCAGCCGCGCGCGCGCAACGCCGGCAAGATCGCTTCATCGACCATGCCGCGCATCTCGCGCGGGACGCCCGGCACCATGGCGATGATCCGGCCGTCGCGGTTCCAGAGAACCCCGGGCGCGCTGCCCAAGGCGTTGGGAATCGGATCGGCGCCCTCCGGCAGCATGGCCTGCCGACGCTGGTTCGGCGTCAGCGTTCGATTGCGCCGCGCGAAGTACGCCTCGAGGTGCCGCATCGACGCCTGGTGCTCGACCATCGGCACCCCAAGCTCGGCGGCGACGGACTCCTTCGTCAAGTCGTCTTCGGTCGGTCCCAGGCCACCGGTGAACAACACCAGATCGGCCCGCTGCCAAGCATTGCGAAACGCTTCCTGCACACGGGCCTGATTGTCGCCGACCGTCTGCCGATAAAAGACGGCGACGCCCGCTTCGGCGAGCCGTTGGCAGATGTGCGTCGCGTTCGTGTCGGTGATCTGCCCCAAAAGCAGCTCAGTGCCGACCGAGATGATCTCCGCACGAACCATGTCCATCTTATGGATTGCGCTCCCCCGCGGGTTCCCCACGTGCAAACGTGCGCCGCACGACCTCGCCCTCGGCGCCGAGCCATCCGAGGTCGCGGCCGTTGTGCGAGATGCGCACGGCCGTGGCGTTGCCGATCACGACGCTGAGCGTTTTCGCGGCATCCCAGCGCCGGCGCTCGCCGGCGCGCAGAAATCCCTCGAAGACGCGATTGCCGTCGGTGCTCACGCTCACCCAACAGACGTCTTGGCTGCTCATCTCGACCTGGATGACGGATTCGGCGGCGACGTCGAGAGGCGGCAGCTGCGTTTCAACCGCGTCTGGACCGGCGGGTGATGAACCGGCGGGCGGCGACCCATCCGTCGCGGGCGCCGGCGACGCGACCGAGGGCGCCGGTGCCCCGCTCGGGCCATTCGCTTCGGCCGCGATCCGTTGCTGGTCGACCATCTCGGACTGATGGAACTGTCGCATTTGGCGATAGCCGATGTACCCGATCGTCGACAGGGTGATCGATGCGATCACCGCCGTCCATACCAGCGCCCGGCGGAGCGGTGATGGCGGCGCGCTCGACCGCATCGGCACTTCGCCGGAGACGACCAGCCCGGTCTTGCCGTCGCGCCCGGGTCCGACTTGAATGCGCGCGACGAACGGATCGGGATTGAGGCCGAGGAACTGCGCGTAAGATCGAACGAACCCCTTCGCGTACTGCGCGACGCCGAACGCTTCGAAGCGATCGGCTTCGATCGCTTCCAGCAACCGCACGGGAACGCGGATCCGCTCGTGGACGTCATCGAGCGTCAATCCGAGCGTAGCGCGGCGCCGACGCAGGATGTCACCGATGCCCGAGACCGCGTCGGACGCCCGGCTCTGCGATCGTTGCGCGGGTCGGCGGCGCCACATCGCACCTATCGTATCAAACAGCGGACGCTGTCTCGGTCTCTCGCTGTCTATCCGCCGGCTTCCGTGCTGGCCGCGAACATCCGGTCCAAGTCCTCCACGCCCATCAGTACCTCACGTGGATTGCTACCCTGCGACGGGCCGACGATGCCCCGCGATTCGAGCTGGTCGACGATCCGCGCCGCGCGGACGTAGCCGATCTTCATCTTGCGCTGCAGCAGCGACACGGATCCGTACCCGGTCTGCACGATGATTCGCGCCGCCTGCCCCAACAGTTCGTCCTCGCCCTCTTCGGATTCCTCCGGCGCCTTGGCCTCCAGGAGCGTTTGCTCGAACGTCGGCGCGCCTTGGTCCTTCCAGAAGTCGACGAGCCGCTCGATCTCCTTGTCGGAAACGTAGGCGCCCTGCACGCGCGTCGCCCGGTTCGCGCCGATCGGCAGGTACAACATG
>VGFF01000032.1 GCA_016868955.1 Armatimonadota bacterium | reverse complement strand
CAGCGATGACGCTGGTCGGCAAGAGAGTGCTTGTCACCGGAGGAAGCCGCAGCATCGGCCGCGCGATCGCCGTCGGGCTCGGCGCTGAAGGCGCCGCCGTCGGCGTCAACTACCGCGCCTCCGAGCAAGAAGCGAACGAGGTCGTCGCCCAGATCCGGGAGAAGGGCGGCACGGCAGCGGCGCTCTACGCAGACGTTGCCAAGAAATCCGAAGTCGACGCGATGGTCGCGAAGTTCGTCGAGACCTTCGGCGGCATCGACCTCCTCGTCTGCAACGCCGGCGTCCTCAAGCGCACGCCGTTCCTCGAGATCTCCGAGGAAGAATGGGACTGGATCCAGAGCATCAACCTCAAGGGCTACTTCCTCGCCGGGCAGGCGGTCGCGAAGCAGATGGTCAAGCAGGGCGGCGGCGGCGCGATGTGCATGGTCAGCTCCGCCGGCGCGAAGCTCGCCGCCCCAAACCTCGCCCACTACAACACGGCCAAGGCCGGGATCACGATGCTCGTGCAGGAGATGGCGCTGGAGCTGGCGCCGCACAAGATCCGGGTCAACGCGATCGGTCCGGGGCTGCTCGAGACCGACCTCAACCGCAAAGACATCCAGAACCCCGAGTTCTACAACGTCCGCATCGCGCGCATTCCCTTGAAGATCATCGGCGTGCCGGAGGATGTCGTCGGCGCGGTCGTCTACCTGCTGTCCGATGACGCGCGCCTCGTCACGGGAACCACGCTGTACATGGACGCGGGCCAGTCGATCTGGTAGGACGCCGTGCACAAGTTTGTCGCGCGGCGGGCCCTCGAGAGCGTGGTCGCGATGTTCGCGATCTCGCTGCTGGTCTTCCTCATGCTGCACCTGGTGCCGGGCGATCCGGTGCGCGCGATGTTCGGGGAAGCGGGCTCGACGCGTGAGCAGATGGAGACGATCCGCCAGCAGCTCGGGCTGGACCGGCCGCTGCCGGATCAGTTCGTGACGTATGTCGGGCGTTTGCTGCGCGGCGACTTCGGCACCTCGTTCAAGATGGGACGCCCGGTCGCGGAGGTGCTCGCGACGCAACTGCCGGCGACGATCGAGCTGGCGGCGATGGCGATGCTCATCGCGGTGCTGCTGGGCCTGCTCGCCGGCATCATCGCCGCCGTCTACCACAACACGCTCGCCGACACGGTGACGATGGCGATCACGTTGATTGGTATCTCCGTTCCCAACTTCTGGCTCGGCCTCGTGTTCATCATCGTCTTTTCCTATTACTTGCAGTGGCTGCCGGCGGTCGGCAGCGGTGGGATGATCAGCCTGATCCTGCCCAGCCTGACGCTGGGGCTGTGGGCGGCGGGAAGTCTGGCGCGCCTCGTCCGATCCTCGATGCTCGAAGTGCTGAACCAAGACTACGTGCGCACGGCGCGCGCCAAGGGCCTGGCACGCTGGGTCGTCATCGGCAAGCACGGCTTGCGCAACGCTCTCATCCCCGTCGTGACGATGATCGGCATCCTCGCCGGCAACGCGCTCAGCGGCGCGATCATCGTCGAGGCCGTGTTCTCACGGTCGGGCATCGGCCGCACGCTTGTCACATCGATCGTCGGGCGCGACTTCCCGATGGTCCAAGGCACGGTGCTGCTGATCGCCGCGATCTTCCTCACCGTGAACCTGCTCGTCGATCTCTCCTACGGATTGATCGACCCGCGCATCAAGACGGGCATGGAGTCGGGCACGCCGCGGCGCGCGGCCGGAATGGGAAGCTGAGCCAGCGTGTGGCGGCGCGTGCGGCACCACCGATCGATCATGGCTGGGCTCGTCTTGCTCGCCGTCGTCGCCGCCAGCGCGCTGTTCGCGCCGTGGCTCAGCCCCGACGATCCAATCCGCGTCAGCACGGAACGCTCCCTAAAGCCTCCGAGCGCACCGACGTGGTTCGGCGCAGACGACCTCGGCCGCGACGTGTTTAGCCGCGTGTTGTTCGGCGCGCGCTTGTCCATCGGCTACGGCTTGCTCGCGACCCTCCTGTCGGCGGCGGGCGGCGTCATCCTCGGGCTCCTCGCCGGCTACGGCGGCGGCTGGATCGATGGGGCGATCATGCGCGTCGCCGATCTGCTGCTCGCGCTCCCCCGAATCCTGCTCGCGCTCGCGGTCGTTTCGGTGATCGGCACGGGCTTGATGAACGTCTCGCTGGCGGTGGCGATCTCGGGAATTCCGTCGTTCGTGCGCATCGTCCGCGCCTCCGTGCTGCAGGTGCGCGCGCTCGCGTTTGTCGAGGCGGCCCGGTCGCTCGGCGCTTCCGACGCGCGGCTCGTGCGGCGGCACATCCTGCCCAACGTGGTGGCGCCGATCCTCGTGATGACGACGCTCGGACTGGGCGCGTCGATCTTTTCCTTGTCATCGCTGGGCTTCCTCGGGCTCGGCGCGCAGCCGCCGTCCCCTGAGTGGGGCGCGATGGTCAGCCGCGGGCGCGACAACTTGCGGCTGGCCTGGTGGCTGTCGACCTTTCCCGGATTGGCGATCGCGGTCACGATCCTAGCGGTGAACCTCGTCGGGGACGGACTGCGCGACCTCATGGATCCACGGCTTCGCAAGGCCGGTGCGTGAAAGGGAGTGCCGGCGGCGACGAGGCGAGCGAACGCGAGGACGAACGCGAGTCGAATGACGGTGAGTCGGACAAAGGGGGAATGAGGATGAATCGAGTGCGGCAGCTGGCGGTATTGGTGATCGCGGTGTTGTTGGCGTTGCCGTCGGCGCAAGGCCTGGCGGCGCCGGTGCAGGATCGGCTCGTCGTAGGCATCCGAAACTGGGACTACGACACCTTCGATCCGCACGTGTCGAACTTCACGCAGTCGTCGTGGGTGTTCAGCAACGTCTTCGACCCGCTGATCTGGCTCGGGCCCGATCGGCAGCTGCATCCGGGCTTGGCGACGCAGTGGCGTGCCGAGAACGACGCCCGCGCCTGGGTGCTGAGCTTGCGCAGCGACGTGAAGTTCCACGACGGCACGCCGTTCAACGCGCAGGTCGTCAAGTTCAACTTCGACCGCATGGTCGATCCCAACACGAAGTCCAAGGCGGCGGAGCAATTGATGGGGCCGTACGCCGGCACCGACATACTCGACGCGAACACGGTGCGCGTGCGGTTCGACAAGCCGTTCACGCTGTTCCCCTACAATCTGTCGTCGGCGTTCATGAGCATGGTCTCGATGGAGGCCGTGCGGCGGAACCCCGCCGACTTCGCGCGGCGGCTCATCGGCAGCGGCCCCTACCGCTTCCTCAGCGAGAATCCGAAGGTCGAAACGCAGCTGCAGCGGTTCAATGACTACGCTTGGGGTCCGCGCTTCGCCGAGAATCGCGGAACCGGCCCGGCCCAGATGAACCGCATCTCGTTCCGCTTCATCCAGGAGAACGAGCCGCGCCTAACGGCGCTGCGTACGGGGGAAGCGCATCTGATCGATGAGGTGCCGCCGGCGTCCGTCGAGGAGCTGCGCGCTTCGCGCGACTATAGCATCCACGTCGTGCCGCGCTATGGCATCGCCCGCGCGTTCCACTTCAACACTCAGATTGCGCCGACGAACGACATCGCGCTGCGCCGCGGCATCGTCCACGCGATCGATCGCACCGCGATCGTGCGCACGCTCTTCCGCGACACGTACCCCGTCACGCACACGATGGTCGTGCCCGGCACGCGCTACTACGACCAGAGCCTGGAAGCCCAGGTTGCCTACAACCCCGGCCGCGCGCGGCAGATCCTCGAAGAGGGCGGCTGGCGCGTCGGCGCCGGCGGAATTCGCGAGAAGGGCGGCCAGCGCGCCCGCGTCATCCTCGCCACATTCCCTGGCTTCGTCGCCGAGGCGCCGGCCGAGCTGGTGCAGGCGCAGTTGAAGGAAGTCGGCGTCGAGATGGTCATCCAGGTCATGGACGGCGGCGCGATGATGACCGGCATGGCACGTCGTGACAGCCAGTTCAACATGGCGTTCATCGGCACTTACGACCCCGATCCGACGCCGCTCTTCCAGCGCATCTACCACTCCGCCAACGTCGGGCAGAGCGTCTTCTCGCACTACACGTCGCCGCATCTGGACCGCTTGATCGACACCGCCGCCGGAACGACGGACGATGGCCGCAAGGCCGCGGCGCTGCGGGAGATCCAGAAGATCATGGTCGACCAGGCGCTCGGCGTCGGCGTGTACGCGAACGCGTCGTTGTTCGCGGCGCGCTCGCAGGTCCAGGGATTGGTGTTCGATCTGCGCGCGAATCCCTGGTTGTTCAACACGCGGTTGCGTTAGCGGCGAAACGATGAAACAACTGTTGATCCACAATGCCCTGCTGTTCGACTGCACGGGACGCGCCCCGCAGAGCGGCGGCGCGATGCTCGTCGAGGACGGCCAGATCAAAGCGGTGGGTACGAATCAGAGCCTCGGCGCCGACACGCTGAAGAACCGCGACGACGTCACCGCGATCGACGCCGGCGGCCGTTCGTTGCTGCCGGGCTTGATCGACGGGCACGTCCACCTCAGCCAGGTCTTCGTCACCGAGTCCGGCGCCCACCGCGTCGCGCGGCTGGAGCCGGACTCGTGGTTCGCGCTGCGCATGCTCCGAAACGCCTGGGATGCGTTGTGCGCCGGCATCACGACAGTGCGCGTCGTCGGCGATCATAACCACATCGATTTGGAGCTGAAGCGCGCAATCCACGGCGGCCAGATTCCCGGGCCGCGCATCGTCACCGCCGGCCGGCCAATCATCAGCACCGGCGGCCACGGCCACAACCTCGTGTCGTGCCTGGAGGCCGACGGGCCGTACGAAATCCGCAAGGCGGCGCGGGCCCAGATCAAGGCCGGCGCCGATCTCGTCAAGCTCATGATCACGGGCGGCATCGCCAGCCCGGGCGAACAGGTCGACACGCCGCAGATGACGTTCGACGAGATGGAAGCGGCGACGACCGTCGCGCATCACTACGACAAGCCCGTCGCCGCGCACGCCGGCGGCATCCGATCGATCCAGATGGCGATCAAGGCCGGCGTCGATTGCTTCGAGCACGGCTACATCATCGACGAGGAGACGGCGGACATGCTCGTGCGCGAGAACCGCATCCTCGTGCCGACGCTCGGCGTCACGCACCACCCGGAGTACATCGAGGACTCGAAGCGGCCGGAGTGGTGGCGGCTGAAGGCGCAGCGCGCGAAGCAACGGCACCAGCAGAGCTTCCTGACGTGCCTGCGTGCCGGCGTGAAGATCGGGATCGGATCGGACATCCCCGACATCCACGAGTACGGCATCAAGGAAATGGAGCTGCTGCAGTCCGTCGGCATGGACGGCATGAAGGTGCTGGAGGCTGCGACGCGCGTCAACGCCGAGATCTGCCGCGTCGCCGACCGCGTCGGCACGCTGGAAACGGGCAAGGACGCCGACTGCATTCTCGTCGACGGCGATCCGCGCACGGTGACGAACGTCCGCAAGCTGAGGCTCGTCGTCAAGAGCGGCAAGATCATCGTCAGCAAGCTCGCGAGCGTCGAAGCGCCCGCGGCGTTGGCGAATGTCTGAACGAAATCTCACGGGGCGCGGGCGGATCGGGTTCATTCCGCCCGCGCCTCCGCGGCCGACGCCACCGCGTTCAACGTGGCCTATGAGCGCATCAAGTCGGAGATCCTCGCGTTCCGACTCAAGCCGCTGGCGCCGCTGAGCGAAGTCGCGCTGGCGCAGCGTCTGGGCGTGAGCCGTACGCCAATCCGCGAGGCCATCCGCCGGCTCGAGCGCGAGGGGTACGTCTGGGTCGCGCCGCACAAGGGCGCGTTCGTCACGCCCGTGTCGCTGGACGACGTCGTCGAGATCTACCTGATCCGCGAGCTGCTGGAGGGAGCGGCGGCGGCGATGGCGGCGCAGCGCATCGCGCCGGCGACCATCGAACGGCTGCGAAACCAGCTTGCCGCCGTCGACGTCGGCGGCCGCCTTCACGTCGAGCGGATGGCCGCCGTCGATGCCGAGATTCACACCGCGATCTTGCGGGCGGCCGGTCTGCCGAAGCTGTCGGCGCTCGTCGGCGCCATGAACGAACAGGCGCAGCGCATGCGCTATGCCGGCATCGAAGTCCGTCCGCGCGGCAACCGCGACGAGCTGCTCGCGATCCTCGACGCGCTGGCCCGCCGCGACGCCGCCGCGGCGGAAGCCGCGATGCGCGCGCACATCCGGTTGTCGAGGGAGAGCTTGGCGACGATTACCTGAGCCCGTGCGGCGACCGCGTCAAATGCCCGCCCATGCTCCGTTTTTCCCGCGGTTTACTTCTGCCAAGATGTAAGGAGGAACCGCTGCTCCACCGTGACGCGGACGAAACCGCTTCAAAGGAGACCGCGATGGGCGTACCGCCATTTCAGAACGAACCGACGCTGGACTTCACCAACCCGACCACCCATCAAGCGATGACCGCCGCGCTGGCGCGCGCCCGGTCCACGTTCGTCCGCGAGTATCCGATCACGATCGACGGGCAGACGCGGTTCACGGGCGCGTTTATCAATTCGTCCGATCCGGCGAAGCCGAGCCAGGTCGTCGGTCGCGTCGCGGAAGCGTCCACCGCCGACGCCGACGCCGCGATCGCGGCCGCGACGCGCGCGTTCGCCAGCTGGCGGCGCGTTCCCGCGGAAGCGCGCGCCACGTGCCTGCTGCGCGTCTCCGCGATGATGCGGCGGCGCCGCCTCGACCTGTCGGCGTTGATGGTCTACGAGGGCGGCAAGCAGTGGGACGAAGCCGACGGCGAAGTCGCCGAGGCGATCGACATGATCGAGTACTACGCGCGCGACATGCGCCGCCTTTCCGGGCCGCAGCCGCTGACGCGCATCCCGACCGAGGACAACGAGCTGCACTATCTGCCGCTCGGTGTCGGCGTCATCATCCCGCCGTGGAACTTCCCTCTCGCGATCATGGCCGGTCCGGCGCTGGCAGGCGCCGTCTGCGGCAACACCGTCGTCATCAAGCCGTCGCCGCGCACGCCGATCATCGGCGCGATCTTCATGGACATGGTGCGGGATGCGGGCATCCCCGACGGCGTGATCAACTATCTGCCGGGCGGCGCCGACCTTGGCGCTTACCTCGTGAGCCACCCGGCGATCCAGTTCGTGAACTTCACCGGCTCCAAGGACGTCGGCATCAAGGTCTACGAGGCCGCATCGAAGGTGCAGCCGGGCCAGCGCTGGCTCAAGCGCGTCGTCGCCGAGATGGGCGGCAAGGACGCGATCGTCGTCGACGCGGAGTCCGACGTCGACGCCGCGATCGGCGGCATCGTGACGGCGGCGTTCGGCTACCAAGGACAGAAGTGCTCGGCCTGCTCGCGCGCGATCGTGCACCGCGACGTCTATGACCACGTGCTCACCGGCGTGGTCAAGCGCGCTGAGACACTGTCGGTCGGCCCGCCGGAGGCGTTCGAGAACCAGGTCGGCGCGGTCATCGACGGCGTCGCGCACGAGCGCATCCTCAGCTACATCGGCATTGGCAAGCGCGAGGGCAGATTGAGGCTCGGCGGCGAGCCCGGCGCCGGCGAAGGCTGGTTCATCCAGCCGACGGTCTTCGCCGACGTCGACCCGCAGGCGCGCATCGCGCAAGAGGAGATCTTCGGGCCCGTCGTCGCGTTCATCCGCGCCGATTCGTTCGACGACGCGATGCGCATCGCCAACGACACGGAGTTCGGCTTGACCGGGTCGGTCTACTCGCGCAACCGCACGCACCTGGAGCGCGCCCGCGCCGACTTCGACGTCGGCAACCTGTACTTCAACCGCAAGTGCACGGGCGCGTTCATGGGGATCCATCCGTTCGGCGGCTACAAGCTCTCCGGCACGAACGCGAAGAGCGGCGGGCCCGACTACCTGCGTCACTTCCTGCAGGCGAAGTCGGTCTCGGAAGTCCTTTGACGACGCACGAATCGTCGTCGTCGCTGCTGCGGGGCGCGATCGACCTCCACGTCCACGCCGGGCCGCACCTCCTGACGAGCCCGCGACGCGTCGATCCCATCGAAGCGGCGACGGAAGCGCGCGACGCGGGGCTGCGCGCGATCGTGTTGATGGACGTCTTCGAGAACAGCGCCGGCGTGGCGTGGCTCGTGCGGCGCCACGTGCCGGGCATCGAAGTGTTCGGCGGCCTCATCCTCAACACGATGTACGGCGGCTTGAATTTGCGGGCGGTGCGCAACGCGCTCGCCTACGGCGACGGCGCGAAGTTCATCAGCTTCGGCGCCCACTCGACGCACCACGTCGCGTCCCAGGAAGGGCGCTGGGTCGACGGGCGCTTCGTCACGCTCGCGGAGCTGGATCCGATCTTCGCGTCCGAGGAGTTGGCGCGCGCGATCCGCATTCCCGAGGAACGGCCGGGGCCGGCGCTGGATGGCATCCTCGAGGAGATCGCGCGCCATCCCGACGTGTTTCTGAACACGGGGCACGTCTCGCCGGAGGAAGCGCTGCGCCTGCTGCGCTTCGCGCGCGACCACGGCGTGTCGCGGCTGCTCGTCGCCGGCGACATCACGCGCGAGATGACCGCCGCCCAGCGGGCCGAGGCGGTCGCGCTCGGCGCGTACCTGGAAATCTGCTTCAGCGGGTACACCCACACCGCGTACATTCCCAAGACTCATTACTATGTGGAAAGGTCCTGGATGGATCAGCGGCGGCCGGCGAACGCGGCGGCGATCCTCGACGTGCCCGAGGCCATCCGTTCGATCGGCGTCGACCGCGCGATCCTGTCCAGCGACTTCGGCGTTCATTCTCTGTCCACGCCGGTCGAGGGGTTGCGTCAGTTCATCGCGTGCCTGTTGGACTTCGGCTTTCCGAACGACGACATCCGCATCATGACGAGCGAAAACCCGGCGCGGCTGTTGGGCCTCTAAGGAGTATCCTCTTCGCATGCAGACCGAAACCCGCACATCTTCGTCCCAGCTCCCCGTCACGCGTGCCGACGTCGAGGCGGCGGCGCAGCGGATCGCGCCGTATTTGCGTCTGACCCCGGTGCTGTTCCTCGAGCCTGGCGCGTTCGGCGTCGACGCGCGGATCACGCTGAAGCTCGAGCACTTGCAGCACACGGGCTCGTTCAAGGCCCGCGGCGCGTTCAACGCGTTGTTGAGCAAACCAGTGCCGGACGCCGGCGTCATCGCGGCCTCGGGCGGCAACCACGGCGCCGGCGTCGCGTTCGCGGCGCGCGCGCTCGGGCATCGCGCCGAGATCTTCGTGCCCGAGATCGCTCCCGCCGTGAAGATCGAGCGACTCAAGAGCTATGGTGCCCTCGTCACCGTCACCGGCAAGCACTTCAGCGAAACGGCGGCGGCGGCGGACGCGCGCGCCGCCGAGACCGGCGCGCGGATGATCCACGCGTTCAACCAACCGGAAGTGATGGCGGGGCAGGGCACCGTCGCGCGCGAGATGCAGACGCAAGATCCGGGGCTGGACACCGTGCTCGTCGCCGTCGGCGGCGGCGGCCTGATCGGCGGCATGGCGGCGTGGTTCGAGCGGCGCGTGCGCGTCGTCGGCGTCGAGCCGGTCGACTCGCCGTCGCTGGCGCGCGCGCTGGAAGCGGGCGCGCCGGTCGACATCGGCGGATCGAACAAGAGCATCGCCAGCGACTCGCTCGGCGCCTCGCGCGTCGGCGACCGCGCGTTCGACGTCGCGAAAGTGTACCTCGACCACGTCGTGCTCGTCGACGACGACGCGATCCGCGCCGGCGTCCGCGGACTGTGGGACGCGACGCGGCTCGTCGCCGAGCCCGGCGGCAGCGCGGCGTTCGCGGCGTTGCTCTCCGGCGCCTACAAGCCGGCGCCCGAGGAGCGGGTCGGCGTGCTCGTCTGCGGCGCCAATACCGATCCGGCACGGGTGTTATCATAGGTCTGTCGTCATACCACTTTCGGAGGCGCGCTTGGCGGCGCTGCCCATACGACCGATCTCCAGCCGCAAGGTGGCCCGCGAGGTTCAGGACCAGCTCGCGGAGCTGATCGTCTCCGGCGCGTATCCCGCGGGTGCGCGCCTGCCCTCCGAACGCGATCTGCTGGAAGCGCTCGGCGTCAGCCGCACGTCGTTGCGCGAAGCGCTGCGCGGGCTGGAAGCGCTCGGCCTCATCGACATCCGTCACGGATCCGGCATCTACGTCACCGATCAAGGCCCCGCGTTATGGCAGAACGCCGACCGCGTGCTGTCGTTCGAGCCGCGCGCCGAGACCGCGCGCGAGCTGTTGGAAGTCCGTCTGCTGCTGGAGCCGGAGATCGCGGCGCTCGCCGCGATCCGCGCCACCGCCGATGACATGGCGCGACTGCGCCGTCACGTCGAAGCGTTCCGGCAGCAGATCGCCGGCACGAACCGTCCGCCGTCCGATCTGCAGTTCCACATCGCGCTCTGCCAAGCCGCGCACAACCGCCCGCTGCTGCCGTTAGTGCAGTGGATCGTCCGCTTCTACGCGAAATGCGGGCCGAAGCCGCGCCTCGACGACGTGGAAGGCCATGAAGCGATCTGCGACGCGGTCGCCCGCCGCGACCCCGACGCCGCCCGTATCTTGATGAAAGCGCACCTCGAGTCGGTTCGATCCGCCCTAGAACGCCACGTTCGCACGCGCAAAGGGACCGCAGACAAACTGGCACGTAGCCGGCCGACGCCGGCGCACAAGGGGGTTGGTCCATGACACGGGAGACGTTCCAACGGATCGCGTTGGCACTCGCGGTCGTCACGATGATGGGCATCGTGATGCCGGTCGGCGCGGCGCCGGCCGCGCTGAAGCAGATCATGGTCGCGCAAGGCATCGAGCCGTGGACGCTCGACTCCGGGCAGGTGACGGCCCAAGCGATCGTCAACGTCACCGCGCACGTCCTCGAGAGCATGCTGGAGTACGATCCGCAGTTCAAGATGCGCGGGCACCTGGCGCAGTCGTGGAGCCGCACCGGCCCGACGACGTGGGAGTACCGACTGCGGCCGAACATCAAGTTCAGCAACGGGCAAGCGCTGACCGCCGAGGACGTGAAGTTCAGCTTCGACCGCGTCATGGCGGAGGCGAGCAAGTCGCAGCGCAAGGGCGAGACGCGCTACATCAAATCCGTGACGACCGCCGGCGCGAACGTCGTGCGCTTCGAGACGAACGTGCCGATCCCGTACTTCGACCTCTATCAATTGAAGTTCCCGATCGTGCCGAAGGCGTACGTACAGCAGATCGGCGAGGAGCGGTTCGCGACGCAGCCGATCGGCACGGGGCCATTCGTCCTCAAGGAGTGGGTCAAGGACGAGCGCATCGTCCTCGACGCGAACCCGAACTACTGGGGCGAGAAGCCGAAGGTCGACCGCATCGTCTTCCGCACCGTGCCCGACGTCTCGGCGCGCGTAGCGGCGCTGCTGTCCAGTCAGACCGACATCGTCGTCGACCTGCAGCCGGTGTCGAAGGATCGCGTGCGGGCGCGGCCAACGCTGCAGATCGTCGAATCGCCTTCGATGCGCAACATGTTCATCATGTACGACGTGTTGAACAACACGCCGCTGCGCGACCGGCGCGTGCGCCAGGCGCTCAACTTCGCGATCAACAAGGATGAGTTGATCCGCACCGTGCTCGGCGGCTACGGCAAGGCGCTGCAAGGGCAAGTCGTCACGAACCTCTACCGCGACTTCAACCCGAACCTGCAGCCGTATCCCTACGACCTGGCGCGGGCCCGCGCGCTGCTGCAAGAGGCCGGCTTCCCGCAGGGCTTCGAGATCCGCATGCAGAGCCCGAATGGCCGCTACATGCTCGACAAGGAGATGGCGCAGGCCGTCGCCGGACAGCTGCAGCAGGCCGGCGTGCGCGTGCGCGTCGACGTCCTGGAGTGGGGCGTCTACACGCGCGAGCAGTACTCGTACAGCGGCGGGCCGCTGTTCTACATCGGCTACGCGACGGAGCCGGACACGGCGCGCATGCTGTCGGTCTTCCACGGCAAGCACCCGAACTCGTACTACCGCGTGCCGGCGTTCGATCAGATGGTCGAAGCAGCCGAGTCGGAAGGTGACGCGGCGCGCCGGCAGACGCTCGTGCGCCGCGCGCTCGAGTACTTCCGCGAGGAGGCGCCGATCCTGTTCCTGCATCAGCAGGTTGACCTGTTCGGCTTGAATCGCCGCCTCCGCGGCTGGGTGCCGTTCCCCGACCAGCGGATCCGCCTGAACGAAGTGGATGTGACGCGCTGACGATGAGCGACTCGCAGAAGATCCTCACCACGATCCTCGAGCTGGCGGAGAAGCACGGCGCCTCCTACGCCGAGGCGCGGCTCGTGCGCTACCGCCAGGAGCAACACGTCGTCGTCGACGGGGACGAAGAGACCGCCTACCGGCACGACTCCGCCGGGCTCGGCATCCGGCTGCTGATCAACGGCGGCTGGGGGTTCGCCGCGACCGCGCACACCGACGACGCGTCGCTGAAGACGGCGACGAAGCGCGCGGCGGCAATCGCGAAGGCGAGCGCGCAAGCGCGGCGGTCGCCGATCGCGTTGGCGGCGGTTCAGCCGGTGCGCGCAGAGCATCGCATGCTCGGCCGCATCGATCCGTTCTCGGTGCCCATCAGCGAGCGGTTGGCGCTGCTGCACCGCGCCCACGCGGCGATGTCCGCCGTCAGCGGCGTCGTGCAGACGAAAGCGAACATGGACCTTCGGCGCGAGTACGTCGAAGTGATGACGAGCGAAGGCGCGCACGTCTTGCAAGAGACCAGCGTCGTTGGCGGCGGCGTCGCCGCCACCGGCGAGTCGGCCGGCGGGCGCGCCACGCGATCGTATCCGCACCACGGCGGCTGGGACTACGCGGTCGCCGGTTACGAGTGGTTCGACGGCCTGAACATGGCCGAAGCGGGCGCGCGCGTCGCGCGCGAGGCCGTGGAATTCTCCCGCGCCAAACCGTGCCCGCAAGGCAAGATGACCGTCGTCTTCGATCCGACGATGATCGGCATGGTCCTGCACGAGACGCTGGGCCACCCCGCCGAGCTGGACCGCGTCCTCCGCGACGAGCTCGATAACTTCGGTCCCAGCTTCATGACGCCCGACAAGGTCAATCGCTTCCCCTACGGATCGCCGCTCGTGTCGCTGACGGCCGACGCGACGATCCCCGGCGCCGCCGGATCGTTCGCGTTCGACGACGAAGGCGTGCCGTCGCAGCGGTTCTCCCTGATCACGAACGGCGTGCTGTCCGGCTACCTAATGTCGCGCGAGTCGGCGGCGCGGATCCACCGGCCGAGCAACGGCACGTCGCGCGCGTCTTCGTGGTCGCGCATGCCGATGGTCCGCATCACGAACCTCGTGCTCGAGCCCGGGACGTCTTCGAAGGACGCGCTGATCGGCGAAGTCGACGACGGCATCTACATCGAGACGTTCCGCACCGCCGACATCGACGACAAGCGGCTGCTCTGCTCGTTCGGCGGCGAGATCGGCTGGCGCATCCGGCACGGCCGGCTCGTCGAGCCGGTCAAGACGCCGATCGTCTTTACGAACACGCCCGATCTGTGGCGCCAGTGCGACGGCATCGGCTACGCCGCCGAATCGCGGCTGACGGGCATCGCCGAGTGCGGCAAGGGGCTGCCGTGGCAGTTCATCCGCACGGGCCAGGGCGGACCGCCCGCGCGCTTCCGCAATGTGGAGGTGGGGCTGCCATGATCGGCCGCGACAAGGTCTTCGGGATGTTTGACCAGGTCCTCAAGGCGAGCCGCGCCGATCAGACGGAAGCCGTGCTCGCGGCGCAGACGCTCGCGCTGACGCGCATCGCGGACAGTGAGGTTCATCAGAACGTCGAGGAAGACACGGCGCGCCTGACGGTGCGCGCCTGGAAGGACGGCGGGCTCGGCATCGCGTCGACGTCGGATCTGTCCGCCGCCGGTCTGCGCGCGGTCGCCGAGCGGGCGGTCGAGCAGGCGCGACGGCGGTCGCATGCCGTCTTGGTGCCGCCGCTGCCGGGCACGAAGACATCGTATCCATCGTTGAAGACCTTCCACGACAGCACGGCCGGGTGCGACGAGCAGGCGCGGCGGATCCTCGCGCGCGCGCTCGTCGAGGGCGCGGCTCCGAACCTGCTCGCCGGCAACGTCCGCGTCGGCCTCCAGGAGTATGCCGTCGGCAACAGCAACGGCCTCCGCGCCTATGCACCGCTGACGTACGCCGGCGCGGTCTGCGTCGTGCGCGGCGCGTCGATGTACGCGTCCGGGTACGGCATGGCGATCCACCGCGACGTCAAGAAGATCGACTTCGCCGCCGTCGCCCGCGGCGCCGCGGAGACGGCGCGCAAGGCCGCGGATCCGCTGCCGATTCCGCGCGGCGATTATCAAGTCGTGCTGGATCCGCCGGCGTTGTCGTTGATCCTGTTCCAGCTCAGCTTCCGCGGGCTCGGGTCCTTCGGCGCCCGGGCGATGGAAGAGGGGCGCAGCTTCGTCGGCGGCAACCTCGGCCAGCTGATCGCCGCCAAGAACTTCTCGCTCTACGAAGACAACGTCGACAATACCGTGCTGCCGATGCCGTTCGACGCCGAGGGCTCGCCGAAGAAGCGCGTGGCGTTGATCGAGAACGGCAAGGCGACGGGCGTCGTCCACGACGTCGCCTCGGCGCAACGCGCCGGCACGACGTCGACGGGCCACGCGATGCCCTCGCCGAATCACTACGGCCCCGTGCCGATCTCGCTCGTCGTGCCCGCCGGCGAAGTGACGCGCGAGCAGTTGCTCCGCGGCATGAAGCGCGGGCTGCTGATCACGCGCGCCCACGGCTACGTGTCACCGATCGACGGCAAGACGGGAACGATGAGCGGCACGACGCGCGACGGCACGTTCCTCGTGGAGAACGGCGAGATCGTCGGACCCGTGCACAACGTGCGCTGGACGGCGTCGTTCCTCGACGCGTTCAAGACGTTCGAGGGCGCGTCGAAGGAGCGCTCGCTGCAGTTCACGGACGAGCTGTGGTTCCCGTCGACGAATCTGTTGCCGAGCATTCGGTTGGGCAGGCTGAGGATCAACGACGTTCAGCCGCAGGCGTAGCGCATGACCGGATACATCGGACGCCGACTCTTGCAGTCGGTGTCCGTGCTTTTCGGCGTCTCGATGGTCGTGTTCGCGCTCGTGCACCTGACCGGCGATCCGGTGCGCTTGCTGGCGCCGATCGGCACGTCGCACGAGGAGCTGGCGCAGCTGCGCCGCGCGCACGGCCTCGACCGGCCGCTGCCAGAGCAATACCTGAAGTTCATCGGCGGCGTCACGCGCGGCGACTTCGGCAAATCGCTGCGCAACCAGCAGCCGGCGCTCGGGCTCGTCGTCGAGCGGCTGCCGGCGACGCTGCGCCTCGCCGCGGCGGCGATGGCGATCGCGCTCATCGTCGCCGTCCCGATCGGCATCCTGTCGGCGCTGCGGCGCGGCAGCATCTTCGACCACGCCGGCATGGTCATCGCGCTGCTCGGACAGAGCATGCCCGTGTTCTGGCTCGGCGTCTTATTGATCCTCGTGTTCGTCGTCTTGATCCCGTTGTTCCCGGCCGGCGGCAGTCAGGGCTGGCAATCGCTCGTGCTGCCGGCGATCACGCTGGGCATGTACAACATGGCGCGCACCACGCGCGTGCTGCGATCCGAGCTGCTCGAGGTCCTTGGCCAAGACTACGTCCGCACGGCGCGCGCGAAGGGCGCGCCGGAGATGCGCGTCGTTCTGCGGCACGCGCTGCGCAACAGCCTGATCCCCGTCGTCACGGTGCTGGCGCTCGACCTGGCGGCGTTGCTGGCGGGCTCAGTGATCACGGAGCAGATCTTCGCCTGGCCTGGGCTCGGCCGCCTCGCCGTCGGCGCGATCTACGCGCGCGATTACCCGGTGGTGCAAGCGGCGGTGTTCGTCGTCGCGACGGTCTACGTCGGCCTCAACCTCGCGACCGACATCCTCTACGTGTTCCTGAATCCGCAGGTGCGGTTGACGTGAACAGCGCGCGCGCCTCGTGGTGGCGGCGGTTCCTGCGCCAGCGCTTGGCGGCGGCCGGCGGCATCTTCCTCGCGCTGCTGGTCGTGTCGGCGTTCTTCGCCCCCTTGCTGTCGATCGCCGATCCCGTGCAGCAGAACCTGTCGCTGCGATTTCAGCCGCCGGGCGGGGCGCATCCGCTCGGCACCGACCACCTCGGCCGCGATGTCTGGTCGCGCGTCGTGTACTCGGGGCGTATCTCGTTGACTGTCGGCGCCGCGGCCGTGCTCGTCGCCGGCACGGTCGGCGTCGCGCTCGGTCTCGTCAGCGGGTTCTTCGGCGGGCGCGTCGACGACCTCATCAGCTGGATCGCGACCGTGCAGCTCGCGTTTCCGTTCCTGCTGCTCGCGATCGCGGTCGTCGCGTTCCTGGGGCCGGGGCTCGGCAACGTCATCCTCGTGCTCGCGATCGGCGGGTGGGTCGGCTACGTGCGCGTCACGCGCGCGAAAGCGCTGGAGGTGCGCGAGCGCTCGTTCGTCGAAGCGGCGCGGGCGGCCGGCGCGTCGGAAGCGCGCGTCGTCACGCGCCACGTGTTCCCGAACGTACTGACGCCGGTCATCGTGCTGTCGACATTCGAGGTGGCGCGCGCGATCATCGGCGAGGCGGCGCTCAGCTTCCTCGGACTCGGCGTGGGGATCGCGACGCCGTCCTGGGGCGGCATGCTCGCGGAAGCGAAGGACTACTTGGCCGAAGCTTGGTGGGCATCGACGTTCCCCGGCCTGGCGATCATGCTGACGGTGCTCAGCATCAACGTCGTCGGCGACGGCTTGCGGGACGTCTTCGATCCCCGGCTGCGAACCTGACGCCGGCCGGTCGAACCCAAGCATCCGGCGCGATGCGCTAGCTCCGACCGAATCACGAGAGAGGATGACCCTTCGATGACGAACGACCCCATCCGCGTCGCGGCCGCGACCGCGGATCTGCTCGATCCGCACTTCACGACCGACCAACCGGAGCGGATGAGCTTGATCGCGAACGCGTTCGATCCGCTGCTCGCGCGCGACCGGCACCTCCGGCTCGTCCCGCGCCTCGCCACCGGCTTCGAGGTTTCCGCCGACGGCCTCACGTGGACGATCTCGCTGCGCCACGACGCGCAGTTCGCGAATGGCAAATCGATCGAAGCCGCCGACGTCGTCGCGACGACGCAGCGATTCCGGCGCGCCGGCGGATCGTTTGGCATGCCGGGCGTCTACGACTCGTATCTCCGTGACGTCGACGTCAGCGCCGTCGCCCGCGACACCGTGCGCATCCAACTGCCGAATCCGCTCGCCGACTTTGGCGACGTGCTGGCCGCGATGCCGATCGTACCCGAGGGAACACCCGACGAGGCGCCGGGTCTGCCGTATCCCGTGGGCTCCGGGCCGCTGCGCCTCGATCGTCGCGACGACGGCGCCGTCGTATTCCTGGGCAACGCGAGCACGCCGGTCGCCGCGCCCGCGGCGTCTTCCGGACTGCGGTGGCGGCAAGTCGCCGACTTCGCCGCCCGCGCGCAAGCGCTCTCCGCCGGTGAAGCGGACCTCATCACGTCCGTACCGGCCGCGGAGCGGAGTCGCGTCAACGGCAAGGTTCTCGAAACGCCCGGAACGTTGTGCATCATCTTCTACTTCAACTTGTTCGAGGGTCCGTGCACGGACGTCCGCGTGCGTCAGGCGATCAATCTTGGCTTCGACCGGCAAGCGTTCATCGCCCAACACCTCGGCGGCGGCGCCGATTTGCTCACCGGCCCGGTGAGCGCGCGGCACTGGGGCGCCGATCCCGACCTCGCGCCGTATCCGTACGATCCCGCGGCGGCGAAGCGTCTGCTCGCCGAGGCCGGCGCCGGCAAGCAAACCGTCTTCAAGATCCGCGCGCCGTCTTCGGTGCCGAGCGAAGGGCCGGCGCTCGCGAACGCGCTCGCCGATTCACTGCGCGGCCTCGGCCTCTCCGCGACTGTCGAAATCGAGACCGACCGCCCCGCCTACGCGCACCAGGTGCGCGAGAAGAATATCGGCGACATCGCAGTCTTCGACTCCAGCCCGCTCAGCATGTACCGCGTCTGCCGCGAGAAGCTGAGCGCGCGTTACGCCGGCTGGTGGTGGCAAGGCTACAACAACCCCGCGTTCGACGAAGGGCTCGCCGCCGCCGAGCATGCCAGTCGATCCCCCGACGAGCGCGAAGCGATCTATCGCCGCCTCTACCAGCTCGTCCACGACGACGCACCGTGGTTGTTCCTGTATGTGCCGCGGCACCTGTACGGCGTCGGTCCGCGCCTGACGGGGCGATGGACGCCGCGGCCCGACGGCATCGTCGACGCGCGCGAGATCGCGCCGGCGTGACGCTGCGCACGTCCGCTTCTTCGGAGCGATACGACGCCGCGGCGCCCCTCAGGCCGCGTTTTGCGTTTCGCCGTTGGGTCATGCTCGTCGTTGGCCTGTTCCTGCTCGCCCTGGGGTTCGTGCTGACGTTGAAGTCACGCCTCGGTCTGAACCCGTGGAACGTCTTTCACCATGGGCTGACGTTCCACTTGCCGATCACGTGGGGTCAGTCGAACATGCTCGTCGGCGTGGCGATCCTCGGCGTCGCGTACGCGCTCGGCGCGGAGCTCGGCGCCGGCACGATCGGCAACATGGTGCTGACGGGGTTGTTCATGGACGCGATCCTCGCCAGTGGTGTTGTGCCCGACTTCTTACGGGCGCGAT
>VGFF01000031.1 GCA_016868955.1 Armatimonadota bacterium | reverse complement strand
CTCTTTGACCAGCCGGACCGCTTCCGATCGGAACTCCTTGGGGTACGGCTTCTTGCCTGGACCCATCGCAGACCCCCTTCCTGGGGGCTACCCCAAACGATCAGGTGTCCACGACATCGGGTCAACTTCATACTTCTCCAATTAAGGTTCGTCCACTGGCGCGCACAGTAGCGGTCTCTGATGACACGCTAACGGTTGGTCTAGCGGACGGACGGGTCATTGTAGTGCCATTGGTGTGGTTCCCATGCCTTCTTCATGCAACGGTGGCGGCAAGGAGCAACTGGGAACTTCTCGGAGATGGCGATGGCATTCATTGGCCCGATGCATATGAGGACCTGAATGTCGAAGGCCTTCTCGCCGGAACCCGCGCCAGGGGAGCATCCTAACAGCGGCAGGCCGCGGACGACGCTTGGCATCTCCGCTGATGCAACTCATCCGGCCGCGCACTTGCTCTCGGAGGTAGACATGGCTGCCAAACGCCAATCTGAGTTGTCGCTTGCGTCCCAGCTTCAGCAACTCGCGAAGGCTCTCGAGGACGCGCGGAACGCTCACAAACAACTCGAAGCAGCGCACGAGCGGGCCATGGCGATCGCGAACCGTGCACTTCGAATGGCCGCTAGTCGCGGAAGCACGCGGCCTACGAAATCGTTGAAGGCAGATTCGCAATTACTGAAGATGCAGCTCGCGATGCAGCGTCAAAGCACTGTGTTTACGTCCGTGTCGAACGTACTGAAGACCAGGCACTAAAAGGCTAAGAACACGATCGGCAATATCCGCTAGTCTTACGTCATGCGACCCCTTCGGTATGCCATCAACATCACCTTGGACGGATGCTGCAATCATCGCGCAGGGATTGCGGACGAAGAGTTGCATCGTTTCTGGGCCGAGAGCCTTGCACAAGATGACGCCCGCCGGTTTGGCCGGGTGACGTGCGAAATGATGGAGGCAGCGTGGCGGCTGCCGGCGACGGGAGTAAGGCCAGATTGGAAGGCAGACTAGATGGAACCCGTCGCCCGGACGATCGACGCGAAGAAGAAATACGTCGTGTCGAGCACCCTACATCAGGTCGACTGGAACGCGGAGCTCGTGCGCCGGGATCCGGGGCAGACCGTCCAGCAACTCAAGCGAGAGCCGGGTAAGGGCCTGTTCGTCGTCGGCGTGACTCTCCCGCTGGCGTTGGCGGAGCTGGGAATGATCGACGAGTACGAGTTCCTGGTGCATCCTAGGAGTGCGGGCCATGGGCCGACGTTGTTCTCGGAATTATCGAAGCATGTCGACTTGAAGCTCGTGAACCGGCTCGAGCTCGCCTCCGAGGCAGTCGCACTGCGGTATGAGCCGCGAAGGTAGGCATAAGAAGCAGCCGGCTCCGCCGGCCCGAGCGAAGACCCGCCGCACGCGGCGCAGAGGGAGCGCAAGCATGACCAAGAAGACCGTCACCGTTTTCGCGGCCACCGGCACCGCTGGCAGGGCGTGCGTCGAGGAAATGATTCGCCTGGGGACGGTCAATGTACGGGTGCTCGCACGCAAGTCCGGACAAGCGGAGAAGATCACATCCGGTGTCGCGCGCGACGCGGATGACAAGCAGCGGCTCCAAGCAGGGTGGCGCGACAGCGGGGTCGCGATCACGGAAGTCGACGCGACGAACCACACGGAGCTCATGTCCGTGCTGCAAGGCACCGACTACCTAGTGTCGTGCGTGCCCACGGGCGGCACCGAAGCACAGTATCCGCTGATCTGGGCGGCCAAAGAAGCCTGCGTGGAGCGGTTCGTGCTCTCCGAATGTGGCGCGATCTGCGAGTTCGAGCAGTTCTGTCCAACGGACACGGTTCATCGCACATGGGCGCGCCAGAAGGCGTTCATACGTCGCGTCATCGAGCTTGCCGGCCTCGACGTCACGATCATCCCGGCGGGACTCTGGCCCGAGTACTACATGCTCGAACCGGTGCGCGTCATGGGGGATCTCGATCGGAAGGTTTCGTGGTCGACCGGCCGCGACGTCGGCCGCATCATCCCGCACGTGCTATCTCATCCGCTCTCGCGCAACGCGATCTGTCCCGTCTCCGCGACCGCGTATTGCTCCTGGGATGAGTTGCTGGCGATCCGGGAGAGCGCGCTGGGTCGCAAGGTGGCGCGCAACGACTTGACATCAGAACAATGGAAAGCGATCTACGCGCAGCAGCCGCCGGGTCGTCTCAAGTGCAGCGCCGCGATTGGCGTGGCTTGCAGCGAGGGCGCGGAGGGCATGTCGCTGTTCGCGAACTGGAACGGGACGTTCCTGCCGGAGTTCATCGGGACGCCGCTTCCCCAGCTATTCATCGAAACCATCGAGCCGTTCGTCTCCGCGCGGCGCAACGCGCTGGTCGCGTCTGGCGAACTGCCCGCGACCTGAAGGTCCCGCGGGGTGAAGTGGACTCCTTTCGAGAAGAACGCTCCCATGCTCACTGACAAGATCGTTCTCGTGACGGGAGCGACCGGCTACGTCGGCGGCCGGTTGCTGCCGCTGCTGCTCGCCGACGGCTGGCGCGTGCGGTGCTTGGCGCGGCAGCCGGAACGCTTGGCCGCGCGCGTGCCGGAGAGCGTTGAGATCGTGCGCGGCGACGTGCTCGATGCGGCATCCCTTTCCGCGGCCATGCTGGGCGTCGACGCTGCCTACTATCTGGTTCACTCGATGGGGACGACCGACGACTTCGAAGTGCAGGATCGCGCTGCCGCCGACAACTTCGCCGCCGCGGCGCGCGCGGCGGGCGTACGGCGGATCCTCTATCTCGGCGGCCTGGGCGAGGAGGACGCATCTTTGTCGGCGCACCTGCGCAGCCGGCACGAGGTCGGCGAGCGGCTGCGCGCGCAGGGCGTGCCGGTGATCGAGCTGCGCGCGTCGATCATCATCGGCTCGGGCAGCCTGTCGTTCGAGATGATTCGCGCGCTGGTCGAGCGGCTGCCGGTCATGGTGACGCCTCGGTGGGTACGGATTACCGCGCAACCCATCGCGATCGGCGACGTGCTGGACTACATGCGCGCGGGGCTGACGGTCGAGACCGGCGATCGCAACCTCACCGTCGAGATTGGCGGACCGGATCAGGTGTCGTATGGCGACCTGATGCGGGAATACGCGCGGCAGCGCGGGCTGCGGCGATGGATGATCTCCCTTCCCCTGCTGACGCCGCGGCTCTCCAGCCTCTGGCTCGGCTTGGTCACGCCGCTGTACGCCCGCGTCGGGCGCAAGTTGATTGACAGCGTGCGTCACCCCACGGTGGTTCGGGACGACGCTGCGAGACGCCTGTTTCCGATCCAGCCGATGGGCGTGCGCGAAGCGATCGCGAGCGCGCTGCGAAACGAGGACGCGAGCTTCGCGCAGACGCGGTGGTCGGACGCGCTGTCCGCCGCCGGCGAGGTCCAGTCGTGGGGCGGGACGCGGTTCGGCAACCGGCTCGTCGATTCGCGTTCGACAAGTGTGACGGCCGCGCCGGCGGCGGTGTTCGAAGCCGTCGAGCGACTCGGTGGCGCGACGGGGTGGTATTGCGCCGACTGGCTTTGGACCCTGCGCGGCTGGCTGGATCTGCTGCTCGGCGGCGTCGGCATGCGCCGAGGACGCCGCGATCCGCGACACGTGCAAACTGGCGACACGGTCGACTGTTGGCGCGTCGAGGTCGTCGAGCCGGGAAAGCGATTGCGTTTGGCGTCCGAGATGAAGTTGCCGGGACGGGCGTGGCTGGAGTTCGAGGTGGAAGCGCACGGGAGCGAATCCCGGCTGCGCCAGACGGCCACGTTCGATCCCCTTGGGCTTCTCGGGCTAGCCTACTGGTACGGCGTGTGGCCGTTGCACCAACTCGTGTTCGGTGGGATGCTGCGCGGGATCGGTCGTGCTGCGGAGGCGATCGATCGATGAGCACGCTCGGGACGGAAGCCTACCCATGAAGCTCATGCCGCCCCGGCCATTTCGCGCTCGCGCTCGCGCTGATGCTGTTGCTGGCCTTGCACTACGTCGCGCCCGGGCCACGCCTGTTCTCGATGCCGGCGCAGCTGCTCGGGTTGCCGCTGATCGTGCTCGGCACCTGGTTCAAGCTCTGGGCCGACCCGGTCTTCAAACGTGGCCAGACCACGATCAAGCCGTTCGAGCCATCGTCGGCGATCGCCGAAGAAGGTCCGTTTCGGTTCAGCCGCCACCCAATGTGCGTCGGCATGACGCTCGCCCTCATTGGCATCGCGATTGACTTGGGCACGGCCGCGTCATTCCTCGGCCAGATCGCGTTCTTCTTCATCGTGGCGCTCGGGTTCGTGCCGATCGAAGAGCAGAAGAAGCACGAGACGTTCGGGGATGCTTACGATCGCTACGCGCGGCGCGCGCGGCGGTGGTTGTAGAGCCGATCGCCGATCGTGGCGACCTGCGTCATGCTGATTGTGATGGCGCGACTATTTCGCGATAGAGGGCCTCGAGCTATCGAGCTTCATCATCGGAGAGCTTGGCAAACCCCCGGCGCCGAGCCCGCGATGATAATCGCCCTTCCCCCTGACGAAGAAAGCCATGCACTAGGTCGATAAGTCGATCCGGCGTGTCGACGATACGATTCACGCCGACGATGAAGTGACCGTAGGCTTGAAGAAAGGCGACCTCGTTTGGCAAGTCCTCGCGAATGGTCTGTTCGACGCAGTCGTACAAACACTCGGCATGTGCCGTGGCATCGAAGTATCGGTAGTAATCGGCCGTGTCGTTTAGGACCTCGATATTCTTCTTTGCGGTGGCGCCCCAGTCGATGAACGGCAACAGCAGCCTGGAATGCGACTCGAGAACGGCTCGATAGCGCGCGATGTTGCGCAGGATGGCGGCGCTGATCGGGAAGACGAGACCAGGCGGAGTGTATCCGGCGACCGCGTGGATGTGGTGGATGAGACAGCGATGGATGCGTCCATTGCCGTCCTCGAACGGATTCGCGTAAACGCACCAAAACGCCGCGGTCGCGGCCACGACGACCGGATCGAGGCCGCCGCGAACGGCTCAATCGGCGTACGCGGCGATCCCGTCGACGAGGTTCGGGAGGTCCTCCGGTAGCGCGTAGGTTTGATCGGGAAGGGGTTCGGGGCTGCGCGGATCGTGAAGGCCGATGAAGCTACCCTCTGTCCGCAAGCCCAACTGAACGAAGCGGGCGTCGCCGATGGCGTTGCGCTGCAGTCGTTCCAATTCGGTAACGCTAAGGGAGCGGCTGCCCGCCTCTCCGATGATCTGAGCCCATCGCGCGGCGCGCTGGGCTGGTGGGGCTTCCTTTTCGATTGCGAAGGACGCTTTGCTGTCGCTTAAAAGAAGAAACGCAGCCGCGCGCTTAAGCACGTCCGGGTGGATCTTGCCGATGAACTCTTGCGCTGCGCGGTCCAGATGCTTTTCGCCGAAGTCTACGAGGTTCGCTGTCCGGCGGACCAAGGGAGAGAACGCGAGCGTACCAGGCAGATTATCCAGGATGCGATGGCGTGGTGAGATAGTCGCCGCCGTCAGGGCGAATTGTTGGTCCGCGTCGAGTATAGGGATGGCCTTGACCTTGGTCGCGTCGGGGAGCGGAAGCCGCCGATTCGTCAGCCACTCGTAGAGGTACCAGATGCGCCGTGCGCAGGTGCCGGTGGGGGTTTCGCGCACAATTCGAGCGATGTCTTAGGGTCGCGTTCTCTCGACGAGCTTGGCGAGAACGCCCAGATCGACGCCTTCGTACTTCAGCGCGACCTCGAGCTCACCGGCCAGCGTCGCCGATGGAGCATATTTGCTTGGCAGCAGTTCCCACACGTCCGTCTTGCGTAGACGGGATCGCTCAGCGATAGCGACAAGACGAGTTGGAAGGGGAGCCCGAAGGTCGTACTTTTCGATCAGCGCGGCATAGCCGGCCAGCCGTGCAGATTCCGGGAGGAGCCGCCCGCGAAATTCCTTGACCGGTTGCGACAAACGGTCACCGGGGGCTTCGAATTGAAATAATGCTTCACTTGCCGAAGGGACGGCGAGCGAAAAGTCTTCACAGTTGGAGAAACATAATCACGACACTGCCGGCCATGCAATACCTAATTACAAGATGCTCAAAGCGCGACAAAACGTTCACAGAGAGCGATTCCAACACCCAGCGGGCCCCTGCAGTGGCCCTCCCCTATCACCGCCGCTAGGACCGCTCTCTGCTCATCCGCAGCAGCCGCAAGTCGTTGCACACGACGAGCAGGTTCGCGCCCATGTCGGCGAAGACCGCCATCTACATCGATGCCTGATCCAGCACCGCCAGCAGCAAGAAGACGGCTTTGATGCTCATCGCGATCGCGACGTTTTGCCAGAGGACCGCGTGCAGGCGCCGCGACCGATCGATCACCTCCGGGATCCGCGTCAGCTCGTCGTTCATGATCACGAAATCGGCGGCTTCGATGCCGTGGTGATCACACTGCTCGTGCAGGTGCCGTAACAGGAGGCAGGCGGACGGCTGTAGCGTGAGGCTCGCGATGAGAAAACTGATTAGAGGGGGCGCCGCATGTACGGGAGGCGAAAGATCCGTGCGCGTGTGATCGCGATGACGCGGATTGTGTCAGCGCTGGCCGTCGCCTCGGTGGCGGGTACGCCCGCGGCCGGCGTCGAGAGAACGAACGATCGAGACGGGATCACGGTCAAAGCGTCGT
Organism: Armatimonadota bacterium; assembly: GCA_016868955.1. Classification (GTDB taxonomy): domain Bacteria; phylum Sysuimicrobiota; class Sysuimicrobiia; order Sysuimicrobiales; family VGFF01; genus VGFF01. The sequence continues at coordinate 12,591 of VGFF01000031.1, read as the reverse complement.
ATGTCAGCGACGCGGCATCGAAAACGACGCCGCCTCACGCGCTCGCGGGTAAGGTGGACACCAAGCGGTATATCGTGTTCCGTGTCGAGCTCGACACTCACTTCGGCGATCTGACAAGCTTCGACTTCGTGAAGAACGTGTACTTGCGAACGGACCGGGGACAGCGATTCCCGGCCGTGCGGTGGGTGTCGACGGCTGATAGCTCACATCATCGAGCGGGGGGACTGCTCCTCCAGAGGACGGATCATACGCGGAAGCCGATCCAACCGTAGGCAAAGGCGGTGGAGCTCGTCGTGCGCTGGCTCGGCGGCCGGGAACGTGTCCTCAGATTGGCGTTGCCGCTCGAGTAGTCAGGGAGACTACGGTCGGCGGATTTCCCTCATCGCCGGATGATTGTGGCGGCGATGAGGGGACCGCGCGCTGTCGTGCTTAGTTGTAACTCCCCGCCCGCCCCTGACCCGCCGCCAGCATCGGCATCGCGCCGCGCACGCGTTGCGCGACGAGGAGCGCGACGCCCGCCTTCACCAGATCGAGCCAGAGGAACGGCACGATGCCGACCTGCGCGGCCCGCGCGATCGTCGGCACGGCCCCGAACAACACGAGCCCAACGACGCCGAGCCCGTAGATGACGGCGAGGCCGAGCCCCATCGCGGCGGCGACCATCGGCACGTAGCCTCGGTCGCCGCCGGCGGCAGCGCGGTCGGCGGCGATCCCCACGATGAGCGCCGCGATCGGATACGACCACAGATAGCCGCCGGTCGGACCGAAGAGCACGGGCAGCCCCGCTCCAAATCGCGCGAACACCGGCAACCCGACGGCGCCGAGCAGCAAGTAGACGAGCTGGCTGATCGCGCCGCGCCGCGCGCCGAGGATCGCGCCGGCCGCGAGCACGGAGAACACCTGCAGCGTGAACGGCACCTTCGGCATCACGGGCACGCTGATCTGCGCCCCAATGGTCGTCAACGCGGCGAACAGCGCGACGAGAATGAGATCGATCGTCTTCATGTGTGCGCGGCCTCTTTAAACTTGGCCATCCAATCGGTCTCGAGCGCGCGCGTGCTGACCTGGCCGCGCTGGAACGCGTCCAAGCCGAGGATGAACAGCCCCAGCTCGCGCGTCGTCTTGACGCCTTCGACGCGCATCTCGCCCAGGGCGCGGCTTAGGCGCGCGATCGCGGCCGGGCGGTCGCGGTCCCAGGCGATGACCTTCGCGACCATCGGATCGTAGTATATCGTCACGGCGCTGCCCTCGCGAACGCCGCTGTCGACGCGCACGCCCGGCCCGAGCGGCGGCGCGAACGCGGTCAGCGTCCCGATGGACGGCAGGAAGTTGCGCAAGGCGTCCTCGGCGTAGATGCGGATCTCGATCGCGTGCCCGCGTGCCGCTACGTCCGCCTGCGTAACCGATAGCGGCTCGCCGGCGGCGACGCGCAGCTGCTCGCGCACGAGGTCGACGCCGGTGATCATCTCGGTGACAGGATGCTCGACTTGGATGCGCGTGTTCATCTCGAGGAAGAAGAACTCCCCGTCTGGCCCCAGCAGGAACTCGACGGTGCCGGCGCTTGTGTACCGCACGCCCTTCGCCAGACGCACCGCTGCGCCGGCGATCCGCTCGCGCAGCACCGGCGTCAGCGCCACGCTCGGCGACTCCTCGACGAGTTTCTGGTAGCGGCGCTGCACGCTGCACTCGCGCTCGTTGAGGTGGGTGACGTTGCCGTGCGCATCGCCGAGGAGCTGGATCTCGATGTGGCGCGCGTTGGGCAGGTACTTCTCGAGGTACACGTCGGCGTTTCCGAAGCTCGCCTTGGCGAGCCGCTGCGCGGTCTGCAGCGCCTTGTCGAGCCCCGCTTCGTCCTCGGCGATCTGCATGCCGATGCCGCCGCCGCCGGCGGTCGGCTTGAGGATGACCGGGAAGCCGACCTCGCGCGCGATCGAGCGGATCGCGTCAGGATCGCTGAGCGACCCTGTGCCGCCGGAGACGGTCACGCCGGCGCCTCGCGCCGCCTCGCGCGCCCGCACCTTGTCGCCCATCAGCTCAATGGCGTCGGGCCGCGGACCGATGAACACGAGCCCGGCGTCGATGATCCGTTGCGCCGCGGCCGCGTTCTCGGCGAAGAACCCGTAGCCGGGATGGACCGCTTCGGCGCCGCTCTCTTTGGCGATCTCGAGGATGCGGTCGAGGTTCAGGTACGACTCGGCCGCCTTCGGGCCGCCCGCTTCGTACACTTCGTCGGCGAGCCGCGCGTGCACGGCGTCGGCATCGGCGGACGACGCGATCGCGACCGTGCCGATGCCGAGCTCGCGGCAGGCGCGGATGATGCGCACCGCGATCTCGCCGCGGTTCGCGATGAGAACCTTGCGGAAGGCCGCCATCGACTACAGCGCGGTCAGGCGCGCGATGACGGCGCCGGTGTCGATCTCCTGGCCTTCCTCGACGAGCACCTCGGCGACCGTGCCGGGGCCCTCGGCGGGAATCGGAATCTCCATCTTCATCGAGTGCAGGACGATGAGGACGTCGCCCTCCTCGACCTTGGCGCCGGCCTGCACGGAAACCGTGGCCACCAAGCCGGGTACGGGCGCTGTGATGTCGATCGCGTCGCTCATCGGGATTCCTCCACGGAGACTGTCGTTTTGTCGGCTTTCAACGCGCGCACGCCTTCGCGCATCACGCGCGCGAGGACCTTCCAATCCACGTCTTCCAACTTCTTGAACCGAATGCAGCACTTTCCGATATTCGCCGTCGGCAGATGCTTCTTCGCGCGCTCGGCGAAGTACTTCCCGTCGACGGCGCCCATGACGTACACAGAGATGTATTGAGCGCGGCTCGACAGCCCGATTGGTGATGACTCTCCCTCGCGCCCGCTGGCGTAACGATAGCGATACTTGCCGTAGCCGATCATGCCCGATTGCACGTGCGGCTTCAACGCCGGAAACGCTTTGCGAATGCGAGCATCCAGCTCTTTGATCTCGGATCTACGCGGTTCGTCGAGCTGCGCAATGTATCTGGCGGGGGTCGATGCGGTTGCTGCTTTCGCCATCGTGTCATCCCTCCGATGTCGCGGCTGCTGCGCTAAGAGCGGACCCGAAGAATGCGTGAAACGCCGATCATCGATGACCGGGGGCCGACCATGACGATGCTCGCGTATCTCTCCGAGGGCGAGCCCTACCTCAAGGAGGGAGATGCATCAGCGCCGCGCCTGCTCGAGAATAGCCGCCTCATCGAGAGCGTGCCGGTGGTCGCGGACACGGGCGGTTAGCGGCGCGGCTTCAACCCGGCCGCGGTCGCCATGCGCTCCATGTCGCGGCGCGTGTCCGCGAGCTCGGGCCCGGAGAACGGCGGCACGAACATGAAGTCGTCGATGCCGAGCTTCTGGTACGCTTCCACGATCTCCACCGAAAATGGCTCGATCGGCCGGCCGACGTGCCGCAGCGTCGTGTGATCGCGCCCGACTCGGTCGCACTCTCTGCGGATGAACTCCAATCCCTCGCGCACTTGCTCGACGGTCCGGAAGATCGGATGCCAGCCGTCGCCGAGCCGCGCGACGCGCTGCATCGCGACCTTGCTGTGTCCCCCCCAGAGGATCGGCACGGCGCGGCGCGGCGGCAGCGGGGACATCCAAAAATCCTTCGCCTGCCAGAATTCGCCCTGATGGTCGATCGGCTCGCCGCTCCACAACGCGCGCATCAGCTTGACCATCTCTACGGTGCGGCGGCCGCGCGACTCGAACGGCACGCCGATGAGGTCGAACTCTTCCTTCATCCAGCCCGCGCCGATGCCGAGCAGCACGCGCCCGCCGGCGAGGTGATCGATGCTGGACACGTGCTTCGCGAGCTCGAACGGATTGCGCATCGGCACGACGAGCACGGACGTGCCAAGCTCGATCGACGGCGCGGCCGCGGCCGCCCACGTCAGCGCGACGAGCGGGGCGAGCCATCCGCCCTTGGGATCGGCGCGCCACTTCCCTTCGCCCTGCGGATCGTAGGGATAGAACGAGTCGACGCGTTCGGGCAGGACGATGTGGTCACTGAGCCAGACGTGCGAGTAGCCCAGCTCCTCCGCCCAGCGCGCGACGCGGACGATGTCCGTCGCGGAACCGAGGTTGCCGGTGGCGGGGAGTCGGACGCCGAGGCGCGGCGTCGTCAACTCGGCCTTCCCATCGCGCCCGGCCACATCGGCTCGCCGAGCAAGAGCACCTCGGGGTTCTCGATCAGGTGCCGCAGATCTTCGAAGAACGTCAGCGCTTCCTCCCCGTCGGCGACGCGGTGGTCGAACGAGAACGACACGGGCAGGATGGGCCGCGCCACGATCTGCCCGTCGCGGACCACGGCGCGGTCCTCGATGCGCCCGAGCCCGAGGATCGCGGTTTCGGGGTGGCGGATGATCGACGTCGCAAACCAGCCGCCGCGCGGCCCAACATTCGTGATCGTGAACGTTCCGTTGCGCAGCGCTTCCGGCGGCACGGTGCCGGCGCGGCAGGACTGCGCGAGTTCGTCGGCGCGGCGCGCGAGATCGAGCAGGCCGAGCTTGTCAGCGCCATGGATGACCGCGACGACGAGCCCGGTCCGCGCGCTGACAGCGATGCCGGTGTTGTAGAACTTCTTGTAGACAATCGCCGGATCGTCGCCGTCGTCTGTGACGGTCGCGTTGAAGTAGGGATGCTTCTGCAGCGCCCGCACGGCCGCTTTGACGAGGAACGGCAGGAACGTGAGCTTGACGCCGGCCGCTTGCGCGTGCGGCTGCAGGCGCAAGCGCAGCGCGACGAGCGCGCTGGCGTCGAACTCCTGGAAGCCGGTGACGTGCGGGATCGACTGCACGGACTTCAGCATCGCTTCCACGCCGCGACGGCGAACGCCGCGCAGCGGCACGCGATCCGTGTCGCCGCTGGCGCCCGTCGCAACGCTGATCGCGGGCGCGGCGGGCGTTGGCGCAGATGCGACAGGCTTGGCAACGGGTGCGCCGGCCTTCGCGGCGTAGTTGCGAACGTCCTCGAACATGATGCGGCCCTGCGGGCCGCTGCCGCGAAGCGCTTCGAGGGGAATACCGAGCTCCGCTGCGAGCTTGCGCACCGCGGGAGCCGCGCGCACGGGACCGGCCAGCGCACTCGGCGCGACGGGATCTTCAACGCCGGCAGCGGGGGCCACGCTCGCGGTCGCGCCGCTGCCGTGGCCGACGGCGCCGTGCGAGGGTGCCGCTGCGCGCAGCGCCGCTTCGCTCTCAACCTCGATCGTCGCCAGCACGGCGCCAACCGCGAGCCGCTTTCCTTCGGGCACCGCGTGCGCGAGCACCTTGCCGCTCGCCGGCGACGGGATCGTGACGACGGCCTTGTCCGTTTCGACGTCGACAAGTGGCTCGTTCTCGCGGGCGTCGGCGCCGAGAGCGACCAGCCACTTTACCACTTCGACGTCGGCGAGACCTTCGCCGACGTCGGGCAGGCGGAACTCGAGCTTAGCCATCAGGCGTTCACCGTCTTCAGCACCGCGCGCAGCGCCTTGTCGGGGGTCACGAGGTACTCTTCCTCGAAATACTGGACGGGGTACGGCGTGTCTGGGCCGCAGACGCGCACCATCGGCGCCTTCAGCGCGTAGAAGCAATCATCGTCCTCGTGGATCGACGCTATGACCTCTGCCGCGAACCCGCTCGTCTTGTTCGCTTCCTGCAAGACGACAACGCGCCCCGTCTTCGCGACGGATTCACAAACCGTCTCCATGTCCATCGGCACGAGTGTGCGCAGATCGACGACCTCGACGGAGACGCCCTGCTTATCAGCCTCTTCCGCCGCGCGCTTCGCGACCTCGACCTGAGCGCTCCAGGCGATGATCGTGCAGTCGGCGCCCTCGCGCGCGACGTGCGCCTTGCCGATCGGCACGGTGTACTCGCCGTCGGGCATCTCGCCCTTGATTAACCTGTAGCCGCGCAGCGGCTCGAGCACCATTACCGGGTCGGGGTCGCGGATCGCCGACAGCAGCAGGCCCTTCGTGTCGGCCGGTGTCGCCGGCGCGACGACCTTCAATCCGGGGCAGTGCGTGAAGAACGCCTCGAACGCGTCGGAGTGCATCTCCGGCGCGCGGACGCCGCCGCCGTACGGCGTGCGGATCGTCACCGGCAGCGGCATGCTGCCCCAGGAGCGGTAGCGCATGCGCGCCAGGTGCTCTGCGATCTGATTCATCGCGTTGTGCGTAAACCCCATGAACTGGATCTCCGCGATGGGGATCATGCCGGAGACGGCCAAGCCGATCGCCGATCCGATGATCGCGCTCTCGGCGAGCGGCGCGTCGAAGACGCGGTCGCGTCCGAACGTCTCGTACAAGCCGTCAGTGGCTCGGAATACGCCGCCGGTCTTGCCCACGTCCTCGCCGAGCACCATGACGCGCTCGTCGCGCGCCATCTCGTAGGCAAGGGTCTCGCGAACCGCCTCGACGATCGTGACCTCACGCATCGTGCCCCTCCGCCTGCGCCTGCTGCTCGCGCAGCCGCGGCGTCATCTCGGCGAAGACCTTCGTGAAGCTCTCGCCGATGTTCGGGATCGGCGACGCCTGCGCGTCGGCCCATGCGGCGTCGAGCTGCGCCTTCACCTCGGCCTCCATCGCCTCGCCGATGTTCGCGTTCCACGTGCCGCGGCGCTCAAGGTGCCGTTGCAGCCGCAGGATCGGATCGCGGTCCTTCCAGTCTTCCTTCAAGTGCGACGGCTCGTAGCGGCTGGCGTCGTCGGCCGTCGTGTGGATGCCGAGCCGGTACGTCAGCGCTTCGATGAGCGTCGGCCCTTCGCCGGCGCGCGCGCGCTCGACGGCGCGGCGCGTCACCTCGTAGACGGCGAACAGGTCGTTGCCGTCGATCTGGATGCCGGGGATGCCGAAGGCGGCGGCTTTCTGCGCCAGCGTCGGCGCGGCGCTCTGCAGCGACCGCGGCGTCGAGATCGCCCACTCGTTGTTCTGGCAGAACAGGATGACCGGCGCCTTGACGACGCCGGCGAGGTTCGCGGCCTCGTAGAAGTCGCCTTGCGACGTCGCCCCGTCGCCGAAGTGCGCGATGGTCACGCCGTCCTTCTTCTGCTGCTTCAGTCCCCAGGCGATGCCGACCGCGTGCGGCACGTGACCGGCGACGCCGGCGTTGAACGGCATCATCTTCACGCCCTCTGGGATCGCGAACCCGATCGGGCTGCCCATGTGCCAGAGGAACGCCTGCACGAGCGGCAGTCCGTGGTAGAGCTGGCCGGCGGCTTCTCGATACTGCGGGATGAACCAGTCGCGGTCGCGGCGCAGCGCCATCGCGCTGCCGACCGTGCACGCCTCCTGACCGATGCCGGGCGCGAGCGTCACCATCTGGCCGCGCCGCTGCAGCAGGATGCACAGCTCGTCGAACCGGCGGCCGAGCAGGAGCGCGCGCAGACCTTCCATCGCTTGCTCGTCGGTCATCGGCGGCTGGTCGGCGCGCAGGTTGCCGGCCGTGTCGAGCAATTGCACCGGCGGCGGCGCGTCGACCAGCACGCCGCCGAAGTCGATCTGATTGGGCATAGTCTTCATGGGCACCCTCGTCTCCGTGCGTCTTCGTGGTCCGACCGGGCGAGCGCGGAGACAGACTACACGGGCATGACGCCGTTGCGCCGCTCCAACCGCTCCCACTTCTTGTTCGCGTAGATCGCGAATCGCGCGATCAGCTCGTGTCGCAGATCCGATCCGGGGATGATGTCCTCGATGAAGAACTCGGACGCGATCGAATACGGGTCGATGTTCTCCTCGTACTCGCGTCGCTTGTGTGCGATGTACGCTTCGCGCTCGTCTTCCGGCAGCTCCATGATTTTGTTGTAGTAGACGGCGTTGATCGCGGCTTCGGGGCCCATGACCGCCGGCCGCGCCGTCTGCAGCGCGATCGTGCAGTCGGGCTGCATCGGGTTGCCGGACATCGCCAGGTAGCCGCCGCCGTAAGCCTTGCGGACGATGACGCAGATGCGCGGCACCTTCGCCTCGGCGACCGCGAACAGCATCTTGGCGCCGTGCCGGATGATGCCTTGCTTCTCGACGTGCGACCCGATCATGAACCCGGAGATGTCGCAGAGGAACAACAGCGGGATGTTGAACGCGTTGCACAGCCAGACGAACCGCGCCGCCTTGTCCGAGGAGTCGACGAACAACACACCGCCCTTGACCTTCGGCTGGTTGGCGACGATGCCGATCGACCGGCCGCCGATGCGCGCCAGCCCGGTGACGAGCTCCTGCGCGAACAGCGCCTTGATCTCAAACCACGACTCCTCGTCGATGACGCGGTGGATGAGGTCCTTCATGTCGAACGGCAAGCCCTGGTGCACGGGCACGATCTGCTCGATCGCCTTTCCGGCGATCGGCTCTCGCGCGTCGACGAGCGGCGCCGGCTGCTGCCAGTTCTGCGGGAAGAACGACAGGTATTTGCGGCAGGCCATGAGCGCCTCTTCGTCGCTATTGCACAACACGTCGCCGAGGCCGCTGACCGTGCAGTGCATGCGTGCGCCACCCATCTCCTCGAGCGTGACCTTCTCGCGGATGACCATCTCGGCCATGCGCGGCGACCCAAGGTAGGCGGAGACGTTCTTGTCGACCATGATCGTGATGTCGCACAGCGCCGGCACGTAGGCAGAACCCGCCGGCGACGGGCCGAACAACACGCAGATCTGCGGGATACGCCCCGAGTACTGGATCTGGTTGTAGAAGATGTTGCCCATCGCGTCGTGGCCGGCGTAGCAGAAGTGCTGCTCGTCGAGGCGCGCGCCCGCCGAGTCCACGAGGTAGATCAGAGGAATACCAATCTGGTCGGCCTTCTGCTGCGTGTACGTCATCTTCTGGTACGTCTTGCGGCCCCACGTGCCGGCCTTGACGGTGATGTCGTTCGCGATGATCGCGACCTGGCGGCCGTCGATGCGTCCGAAGCCGCAGACGACCGCGTCGGCGGGCAGGTTGTCCTGAGATCGCGTCAGCATGCCGTCCTCGACGAACGAGTCGGGATCGAGCAACATCTTCAGCCGATCGCGCACGAAGATCTTGTTCTGCTGCTCGAGCTGCGCGTGATACTTGGGATCGCCGCCCTTGGTGACCCACGCCCGCTTCTGCAGCAGCGTCTCGGTCATCTGGTGCGCGGTCTGGACCTTCTTGTCCACGTCTACGCCACCTCGATTTCCATGCGCAGCAACGCCGTGCCCATGGATTTGCCGGTTTGATCGAAGCGCAGCGTGCGCGTCGCGCCGCCGCCGAGCGCGTTGTGCAGCACCAAGTGCACGATGTTGAGGTTCGGCAGCTCGTAGATCTTCACGGGGCCGCGCACCATGTCGCCGAAGAACGCCTTCACGCGCTCCTGTGTCACGTGCTTGCGGAGGATCTCGTAGTTGTCCCTGTTGAACGCGAGCAGGCCGACAGTGCAGTGGTCGCCCTTATCGCCCGACCGCGTGTACGCCAAGTCCTTGAGCTTCACTTTCTTCATCGTCCGGTCACTCCTTGGGACGCTTGCGAATCAACAGCCTGTACTGGTTCGTCAAGACCGCTTTCCCCTGCTGGTTCACGACCGTCTGCTTGAAGTCGACGACGCCGCTGCCGTCGTCGCGCGACGTCTTGCCAGCGACCTCCATCTCGACGTGCACGGTGTCACCGATGAACACGGGCCGCACGAACCGCACCGCGTCCATGCCGTAGAATGCCTCGACCTTTTCGGGATCGGCTGGCACCAGGCCAGTCGCCATCGACAGCGTCAGCATCCCGTGCGCGATGCGATGCCCGAACCGCGTGCCCTTCGCGTACTCCGCGTCCATGTGCAGCGGGAAGAAATCGCCGCTGATGCCGGCGAAGTTGACGACGTCGGCTTCGGTGACCGTTCGGCCGCGCGTCCGCCAGCGTTCGCCGATCTCGTACTCCTCGAAGAACCGGTCGGGCATGACTCTTCCTCCTACCAGCGGGGCGCGCGCTTCTCGAGGAAGGCAGCGATGCCTTCTGATAACCCTTCGCTCTTCAAGTAAATGGCGCGGACGTTGCGCCCGAACGCGAGGGCCTGCGCGTACGTCATCTCCCCCGTCTCGTTGAGGATGTGCTTGCCGAGGCGCAGCGCCTCGGCGCTGCGCCTCGCCATCTCCGCCGCGACGGCCGTCGCCGCCTCTTCGAGCTTGTCGGCGGCGACGATACGGCTGACGAGGCCGAGGCGCAGCGCTTCCGCCGCGTCGATGACCTCGCCGGTGAGCGCCAAGTGCCGCGTCGCGCGGTCGCCGATCGCGCGGCGCATCGCCGGCAGCACGATCAGCGGAAACAAGCCGATGCGGATCTCGGTCAGGCCGAACTTCGCGTCGTCGGCCGCGATCGCGACGTCGGCGGCGGCCACCAAGCCGCAGCCGCCAGCCAGCGCGTTGCCGGCGACGGCCGCCACGACCGGCTTGCCCATCGATGGCAGCAACGTGAACAGCTCCTGCCAAAGGTCGGCGCTGCCCCAGTGGTAGGACAGCGGCTCGGCCAGCTCGGCCTGGAACTCCTTGAGGTTCGCGCCGGCCGAGAAGTTGCCGCCGGCGCCGGACAGCAGCACGGCGCGGACGTTGTCGTCGGCGTTCGCCTCGCGCAGCGCCGCGATCAGTTGGCGTAGCGTGTCGTAAGTCAGCGCGTTGCGCTGGCGCGGCGCGTCCAGGGTGATGCGCGCCACGCGTCCGTCGAGGCGCGTCGTGATCGTCGTATCGCTCACGTCAGACCGTCTCCACCGAGACGACTTGCCGTACGGCGTCACGCGGAATCAGTGTTGGCCACAGCGACACGATCGGTCGCGGGCGGACCGGCACGCCGAACGCGGTGCCGACACCGCCGAGCGTCCACAGGTGCGTCGCCTCGCGGCGCACGACGTCCGCTTCTTCCGCGGTGCGGCAGCGGGCGGCCAAGCGCAGGCCGACTTCCTGAACCTCGGCCGGCGGCGGACCCGAGACGCTGCCGTGCAGTGCGTTGAGGCCGACGTAGTCGAAGCGCAGATCCACTGGCTTGACACCAAGCAGCTCCAAGCGCTTGCGCACGATCTCCTCGGAGCGCTTCGCCTTCTCCAGGGCGTCGGGCCAGGAGAACAGCAGCAGCCCTTCGGCGACGAACCCGTTACGGTAGCCGATGCAGACCTTCAACGTGTCGGGGCGCGGCTTGCCGCCCATGCCGGTGACGCGCACCTGATCGGGTCCGGTTTGCGCGACGCGCAGGTTCGTGTAGTCGGCGATGCCGTCCGGCATGTAGTAGTTAAACGGATCGTTGACCTCGTACGACAGCTGCTCCTTGACCGTCCACTCGTTGACGATTCCGCCGCTGCCGGGGACCTTCGTGATCAGCACGTTGCCGTCTTCTCGGAATTCCGCGATCGGAAAGCCGATGCGCCACGCTTCCTTCGCCTCGCGCCACTGCCCCGATCCACCGCCGGTGCAGAAGCAGGCGCACTCGATGATGTGGCCGGCCGTGATCGCGGCGCCGATCTTGTTCCAGTCGGGCTTCTCGAACGTCCAGCCGAACTCGTGCATGATCGGGCCGACGGCGAGCGCGCTGTCGGAGACGCGGCCGGTGATGACCATCTCGGCCCCGCCGCGCAGCGCTTCCAGGATGCCTTCCGACCCGACGTAGGTGTTGGCGGCGACGATGTCCTTGCGGATGCGATCGAGCCCCTCTTCGCCCGTGTCGAGGTTCTTGAAAGTGAAGCCCTGCTGCTCGTACTCGGCGAGCTTCGGCAAGACGTCGTCGCCGGAGACGACGCCGATCTTCATGCCCTCGTGACCCATGCGCCGCGCCAGCTCGATGACCTTTCGGGCGCCGCCTTCCGGGTTCGCGCCGCCGGCGTTCGTGACCATCTTCACGCCGTTCTTGCGCGTGTGCGGCAAGAGCGCTTCCGTCCAGGGGATGAGGTCGGAGATATAGCCTTCCTCGGGGTTCTTCGCCTTCATGCGCTGCAGGATCGCCAGCGTCAGCTCGGCTAGGTGGTCGAGGCCGAGGTAGTTGAGGTTGCCTTTGTCGGCCAGCTCGATCGCGGGCTCGAGCATGTCGCCCCAATATGCCGAGCCGTTGCCGATTCGGATCTTCTTCATCGATCGATCTCCTTGTCGCGGAAATAGACGCGGATGCCGAACTAGACGCGTACGATGACGGCTTCGCCCTCGCCGATGCCGCCGCACAGCGTCGCTAGCCCGTAGTAGGGGCGGCCGTTGCCGTTCGCGGCCTTTCGGCGCCGCAGCTCGTAGACGAGCGTCATCACCATGCGCGCCGCGGTCGCGCCCGTGGGATGGCCGAGCGCGATCGCGCCGCCGTTGACGTTCGTCTTCTCGCGAATCCGCTCGGCCTTGTCACGGTTCTGGCCTGCGAGCAGCAACGTCGAGACGATCGGCACCGCCGCGAACGCCTCGTTGATCTCGATGAGGTCGATGTCGTCGATCGACAAGCCGGCGCGGTCGAGCGCGAGCTTCGCCGAAGTCGCCGGAATCGACGCGATGTGGTCAGGGTGGCCGGAGGCCATCGCCCACGAGATCAGCGTCGCGATCGGCGTCTTGCCGCGCTTCTCCGCTTCGCTCGTCGCCATCAGCACCATCGCCGAGGAGCCGGTGTTCAAGCCGGGCGCGTTGCCGGCGGTGACCGTCGG
>VGFF01000030.1 GCA_016868955.1 Armatimonadota bacterium | reverse complement strand
AACTCGTTCTCGATCACCGCGATCCGCTTCCCGTGCTGACCCGTCAAGATATGGTTCAATAACGTCGTCTTCCCCGCCCCCAAAAATCCCGTCAATACCGTCACCGGCACCCGCTGATCCGATCCCGCTTGCGCCACGTCGCCCTCCTTCACTCACTAAAGCTACTCGCAACAGCCGTCGGCGCAGCCGGCCGCACGGCGTTCGAACCGTTCGAAACCATGCGCTTGAAGCAACGCCGGCAAAGGTGCCACCGCGCCGTCGGCCGCGCACTGGCGGGCCCAGGCAACGAGCGCCTCGAACTGCGCGCGCTCGGAAAGGTTGCCGAGCCACGTCCAACCGGCCGGCGTGAGTACGGCCACGACATTGGGAAGGTCGCAGGGACCCAAGCACCCGCTGATCGTCAGTTGCACCGACTTGTTGAGGCCGTCCCGCTTCCACTCTGCCTTCAAGTAGTCGACCGGCACCTCGGGGCGGCCGCGATCCACCCGCCCGCAGCAGCAGCCGACGCCAGAACAGGAGCTGGGCGAGCGGTTGGCGGCGCGTGCGCAGGGACGATCGCGATGGCGAGTCGGGAGCAACGATTACGGACATATCGTAATCCTACTATCTACGACATTGCCTCACAACGGGGGGGCTACTTCTCGCTGTCGACGAGGCCCTTCACGAACCAGCGTTGTATGATCACGACGATCGCGACCGGCGGGATCATGGCCAACAGGGACGTCGCCATGATGATCTTCCAATCGGTCTGCGCGTCGCTCGTGCCGATCATCTTCGTGATCCCGATCACGATCGTCTGCATATCGGTGGAGATCGTGATCAACAGAGGCCACAGGTACTGATTCCAGCCGTAGATGAACAGAATCACGAAAAGCGCCGCGATCGTCGTCCGCGAGAGCGGCAGCAGGATGCTCCAAAAGAAGCGCATCGGCCCGGCGCGGTCGATCTTCGCAGCTTCGACGAACTCGTCCGGAACGGTCAGGAAGAACTGGCGGAAGATCAATGTCGCGGTCGCCGAGGCGATCAATGGCATCGTCAGGCCGTTGAACCGATCGATCATGCCGAGGTCGGAGATGACCTTGTAGGTGGGGATGATCCGCACCTCGACCGGCAACATCAGCGTCACGGAGATCATCCAGAAGAACAGCATCCGCAGCGGGAACCGGAAGAACGGACGCGAACGCTGCCGCCATTGGACCTTTCTGAGAGTTAGTGCGTTCGATGCTTGTGATTCGGGTCAACGTTCTCATGCTTTGCGCCGCGCTGCTCGCCGTTACGCTCGACGCGGGCGCCAGACTGCGAGATCCCTACCACAGCCACACCGTAACGGCCGGAACCGCCGAAGAACGGCACGCCGCTTAGGTGGAGCACGATCGCACGGATCACGGGCGATGGGCGAAGCAGCCGGCTCCTGCCGTCGCGGCGGGGAAACGCTCCGCGCCCCCGCGTCCCGCCACGGTCGGACACCGCCACGACGGCCACGCAGACGCCCACGCCCGCGTCCAGTCTCGTGCCGGGACCCGCGCCCATGCGCACGCACCCGCCCGCGTTGAGGCGACGCGCGGCACGTCCTCCGGCGTGCGCGAGAATCAGGACGCCCCGATGGCACCCATGCGCGTGGTCGTCAAGGTGGGTGACTCGGCGAAGTCGCATGCCGTGCAATCGGTCGGCCACGGCCCGGTCCTGTCCCCGACGCCGTCCCCGGCCTCGCCGCCCGATACGTCAGAACGGCGGCGGGACCCCCCCCTGAGCATTTGCATCTTTGCCATAGCGCTCTCCGTACCGCAGCCGCCGCCTCGCCCCGCGCAGCCTGGCCGAACGTCTTCGTGACGCACACGTGCACGCATCGAGGAGGAGGCATCATGAGCCGCTTTCTCAGTCTCGCCCTGGCGGGCACATTTCTGGTGGCTTGCCAGAAGCCGATCGCCTGGAACGGACAGGCGCTCGCAAAACCGATCCAGCCGCCGGAGCTCGCGCTAGTCGACCAAAAAGACGAAACCTTACGCTGGCAGAACCTCCACGATAAGGTCATGCAGGTCAACTTCGGGTACTCGCGTTGCCCGGATATCTGCCCGCTCGCGCTCGGTCATATCAAGAACGCCGTGAAGGCGTTGGGCGACAAGGCGGACCGCGTCGCGGTGGTCTGGGTTACAATCGATCCGGAGCGCGATACACCGGCTTACATTCGGAAATACCTAGCTTTGCTCGACGACCGTTTCATCGTCGTCACCCGAGAAGTGACCGAGATCGACAAGCTCGCGAAGGTCTTCGGCGTCCACTACAAGCGCGTATTGTACGACGGCAACGCGGATGGGTACGCGTTCCAACATAGCGCCGCGGTCTACGTCGTGGACCGCCGTGGTCACGTCCGCTTGATCCATGGCGACACCGGCGACTTGCAGAAGATCGTCGAGGACGTCCGGCACTTGTTGTGAACGTGGTCTCCGCGCCTCGTCGCACGCTCGAATCGAAAACGAAAGGATGTGGCATCGATGTCAAAGAGAAAGTCCCAATTCCGGCTCTCGGCAGTGCTCATGCTCGTCGCCGTGATCGCGATCGCGCCCGCTTGGGCCGCGCCGGCGGCGATCTCGATCGAAAACGCCTGGGCACGGCCCGGCATCGCGACCGCCGCGCCCGCCGGCGGAGCGATGCAAAGCTCGGCTGCACCCATGAAGGGCGGCAACTCCGCCGTCTACTTCATCCTGAAGAACGCGGGCACGACGGAAGACCGTCTCATCGCCGCTTCATCGCCAGTGGCGACGAAGAGCGAGCTGCACATCTCGCGCATCGAGAACGGCGTCGCGTCCATGCGTGCGGTGCCGGACATCGCGGTTCCCGCGGGTGGATCGACAGAGTTGAAGCCGGGCGGTCTGCACGTGATGCTCGTCGGGCTCAAGCAGGACTTAAAGGTCGGCGACAGGATCCCGCTCGAGCTGCGGTTCGCGCGGGCGGGTGTGATGCAGCTGACCGTCGAAGTGAAGATGATGAAGCAGTAACGGCCGCGTACGCGCCCTCTCGACGTTCACGCCGGACCTTGGATGCACCGTCTCCCGCCACGGTGGCCGATGATACACTAGTCGCCGGAACGACCCGCTGTGGAGGCCCCGCGCATGTCTGACGTTCGGTTTCACGGATTTCTCTTCTACCAAGTAACGTCTGGACATCGGACAGTGGAGGAAGCGGCCCGTGTCCGAAACGCAATCGCGGCGGCCGAGCGCACGCCCGGCATCGCCGGCATCGCCGCGTACAGCCTCGTGGGACTTCGCGCCGGGCTCGACTTGGGACTGTGGATCGCCGGCACCTCGATCGACGCGTTCATGGCGGGCGCGCGCTGCCTGCACTCCACGAACCTCGTCTTGAAGGATGCCCTATGGGGATACGTGCGGCCGTCGCAATACACGGGCCGGGACGGGACGAGCGTCAAGGTGCCGGGGACCCGGCTGCGGTACCTGGTCGTCTATCCGTTCATCAAGACCCACGCCTGGTATCAACTGACGCCGGAAGTGCGCCGCGGCATGATGACCTCGCACGCGAAGGTCGGCCACAATTACGAAGGCATCGAGCAATTGCTGCTGTACTCCACCGGGCTCAACGATGCCGAGTTCGTGGTCGGATACGAGATGGACGACCTCGAGCGGTTCTCGCAGCTCGTGACCGACCTCCGCGCCACCGCGGCAAGGCCTTACACCGAGCGCGACACGCCGATGTACACGGGAAAATACGGGCCCGTGGCGGCGATCGTCGACGAAGTCTTCGGCGCGTAGGGCGCCGGCGGCCGCAGTGTGACGCGCAACGAGAAGCCCTCTCCCGCAAACGTATGGGAAACGTTCGCCGGTTTGCTCGAAGCGAACCGGATCATGACCCTCGCGACGGCGGGAGAGGACGGCCCTTGGGCCACGCCGGTCATCTACGCTTGGGAGCCGAAACCCGTCTTCTACTTCATGTCACGACTGACGACGCGCCACGCGCGCAACATCCTCGCCGGAAGCAGCGTCGCCGCCGCGATCCATCCCAGCGAAACGCGGCCGCTGCGCGGCGTGCAAATGTCCGGCGACTGCACGGTCCTCGGCGGTCTCGCGGCGGCC
Organism: Armatimonadota bacterium; assembly: GCA_016868955.1. Classification (GTDB taxonomy): domain Bacteria; phylum Sysuimicrobiota; class Sysuimicrobiia; order Sysuimicrobiales; family VGFF01; genus VGFF01. The sequence continues at coordinate 15,298 of VGFF01000030.1, read as the reverse complement.
CGGGCCATTCGCCGCTACCTGCGGCGGTTCCCGGCGGCGCGCGGGCGGTTTCCGATTCGGGCCGTGCTCGCGGAGTCGATCGACATTCGTTTCTTCCGCTTCACGCCGCGCGCGATCTTCGTTCTCTCCGAAGAGCACTACGGCTGGAGCGTTCGCCATCCGGTGCCGCTGGGCGCGCCCCGCGAGGCGTCCGATTCGTAGCGCCCTGGCGACACTGTACGGCCCCATGGTGTTCCTGCACGTCATCGCGGCGATGACGTGGGTCGGCGGCAACATCTTCTTCTTCGTGCTCGGGCCGCGGCTGCGCCGCGATCCGGAGCACGGGTTGCCGGCGTTGCGCATCGCCGGCCGTGCGTTTCGAACGGTTTCCTGGATCGCGATGGCGGTCATGCTCGTCACGGGCGGCTACTTCCTCGCGTTCGGATGGCCGGCGACGGCGGGATGGCTCGCGGTGAAGCTCCTCTTGCTGGTGGTCGCGCTTGCGCTGAAGGCTCTACACGATTTCTGGGTCGCGCCAAACGCGGCGCGGCGGCGGGGAACTTGGGTCGTCGCCGCCTACTGGCTCGCCCGCGTCAACTTCGTCGTCGCGCTCGCGATCGTCTATGCGGCCGGGAGGTTGACGCGATGATGCGGGATCGATTCTTGCGCGCGGCACGCGGCGCGGCGACCGACACGACGCCGGTCTGGCTGATGCGGCAGGCCGGCCGTTATATGCCGGAGTATCGCGCGCTGCGGCGCGAGCACCCGATGAAGGACGTCATCCGCAATCCGCAGCTCGCGGTCGAGGTGACACTGCAACCGCTGCGACGATTCGACCTCGACGCGGCGATCCTGTTCTCCGATTTGCTGGTTCCCATTTGGGGCATGGGCGAAGATTTCGAGCTGGTGGAAGGGCGTGGCCCCGTGCTGACGCGGGAGCTGGACGCGCCCGCGCTCGCCTCGCTGCCGGCGATCGACCTGGCGAAGCTGGAATTCACGTTCACGGCCGTTCGCGCGCTGCGATCGGCGCTGGATCGTCCATTGATCGGGTTCACCGGCGGACCGTTCACGTTCGCGTCCTACCTGATCGAAGGGAAGCCGTCCCGCGATTATCCGAAGACGCGCGCGTTCCTGCATGCGCATCCGGCCGCGTGGTCGGCCTTGATGACGCGCCTCGCCGACAACCTCGCGGATTACTTGCGCGCGCAGATCGAGGCCGGCGCCCAAGCCGTGCAAGTATTCGATTCATGGGCGGGTGTGCTCTCGGCTGCCGACTTCCAGGCTCACGTGCGCCCGGCCTTGTCCCGGATGCTGACGCGCGTCGGCGATACCGTTCCGCGCATCTACTTCTCCACCGGCAGCGCGCACCTCTACGCCGCGATCGCCACACTCCCGGTCGAGGTGATCGGGGTGGACTGGCGCGTCTCGCTGCGCACGGCGGCGGCGCTCCTCGGGGACGGCGGCGCGCCCGGCGCGGATGCCCGGACGCGAAGAAACGCCCCACGAACGAGGATCTTGCAGGGCAACCTCGATCCCGTCCTGCTCCTCGGCTCCGAAGATGACCTCTGGGCGGCGGCGGACGCGATCGTCGACGAAGGACGGCACATCGGCGGGCACATCTTCAATCTTGGGCACGGCGTATTGCCGGAAACGAATCCGGATCGAGTCAGGGCCTTGATCGAACGAGTTCACGAACGGGGAGGACGAAGCGCGCGATGATCGCTGTCTTGTTGATGGCTTACGGCACGCCCCACAACATCGACGAAGTCGAGATGTACTACACGCACATCCGGCACGGACGCCGGCCGTCCAATGAGGAGATCGCCGATCTCAAGGAGCGCTACGGCAAGATCGGCGGCGTCTCGCCGCTGCGGGAGATCACGGAGGGGCAAGCACGCGGCCTGCAAGAGACCCTCGATCGCCAAGCGCCGGGCCAGTTCCGGGTCTACCTCGGCCTCAAGCACATCTACCCGCACGTGGCCGACGTCGCGCAGCGGATCATCGACGAGGGGCACGAAAAGGTCGTCGCGCTGGTGCTCGCGCCGCACGAGTCGCGCCGCATCATCGACGAGTACCTCGACTACGGTCGCGATGTCTTCGAGCGGAATCCGCACGTCGCGGTGCACGTCGTGCGCACTTGGCACATGAATCCGCGCTATCTGGCCGGCTTGGAGCGGCGCATCCGCGAGCGCCTCGACGAGCTCCCCAAGCCGGGCGCCGACGACACGCTGATCTTGTTCACGGCGCACAGCTTGCCCGAGAAGATCCTGACCTGGAACGATCCCTACCCGGAGCGCCTGATGGAGACGTCGCGCGCGCTCGCCGAACGCCTATCGCTGCCGCACTGGCGTTTCTGCTTCCAGAGCGCCGGCACGAAGACGTTTCCGTGGCTCGGTCCGGACATCCTCGACGCGTTGGAAGCGGCGCAGACCGACGGCTACCGGCAAGTGCTGGCGGTGCCGATCGGCTTCGTCGCCGACCACCTCGAGGTGCTGTTCGATCTCGACCTGGAAGCGCAAGCGAAGGCCGCGGCGCTGGGCATCGCGTTTCGCCGCACGGCATCGTTCAACGTCGATTCGGAGTTCTTGCAGGCGCTCGCCGACGAGGTGACCGCCGCGATCGCGCGCCCGCCTTCGAAGCTGCTCGCCGTCGGCCACTAGACCCGGGCCGCGCCCAGGGCGCGGAGTCGTTCGGCCTACCGAGCCCGCGCGGCCTGATAGGCGGCGAGCACGCGCCGGCGCGCGTCGTCATGATCCACGATCGGATGCGGGTAGTCGCGGCCGATCAGGCAGCCGGCGTGGCGCTGCGTCGACTCGGTCATCTTCCAAGGTTCGTGGATGAATTCGACCGGCACGTGCGTCAACTCCGGTACCCAGCGCCGCACGTAGGTCCCCTCCGGATCGAATTTCATTCCCTGCAGTACGGGGTGGAACACGCGGAAATACGGAGCGGCGTCCGTACCGACGCCGGCGGTCCACTGCCAGCCGCCGTTATTGGCGGCCGGATCGCCGTCGACCAGATGGTCCATGAACCATCGCTCGCCGCGCCGCCAATCCACCAACAGGTCCTTGGTGAGGAACGACGCGACGATCATCCGGGCCCGGTTGTGGATCCAGCTCATCTGGCGCAACTGCCGCATCGCCGCGTCCACGATGGGATACCCGGTGCGCCCCTCCGCCCAGGCCTCAAACGCGCTCTCATCGTCGCGCCAAGCGATCGCGCGCAGATCGGCGCGGAACGCCTGCCGGGCGACGTTCGGGAAGTGGTGCAGCACGGCCGCGAAGAAGTCCCGCCAGATCAGCTCGTGGAGCCACTTCCTCGCGCCTTCGCGCGCTTCTTGATCGAGCGCGGCGGTCGCGGCGGTCCGTGCCGCCACCGCCGCCACACGGGCCGAGATCATGCCGAAACGCAGGTACGGCGACAGCGATGAGGTGCCGTCGACATCCAGGCGCCCGCGATCGAGCGCATAGCGCCAGATCCGGCCGCGGTCACTGTCGGTGAACGAGGCCAAGCGGCGCCGCGCTTCCGCTTCCCCGGGCGGAAACGATGGCGGCGTATCGTAAGCGGAAAGCGGGACCGAGTCGAGATCCGAGGCGACGTCAGGAAGCGTGCGCGGCGCTGCCGTGACCTCTTCGTCCTCGGGAAGCGGCAACGCTCGCCAGCGATCGCGAAAGGGGGAGTACACGAGGTACGGCTCGCCATTCGGCTTCACGACGGCGGTTGGCGGATGCACGGTCGGAAACCCATGAAACGCGACGGGCAGGGCGGAGGCGACCAGACGATCCCGGGCGCGGGCGAACGGCGTTACGTCGGCCTCCGCGAAGATCGCGCCCGATTCCGTCTCCGAGCGAAGCCGCCCCAAGGCGTGCAGGGGATCGCCATACCGAACGATAAGACGACTGCCGCGCGCGCGCAGCTCCGCGTCCAGATCACGAAGACCGGCGATCAGGAACCGCTGCCGCGGCGTCGGCGGGGAGCGTTCCAAGCGCGGATCGAGGACGAATGTGGGAATGACGGCGCGCCCCGTCCGTAACGCCGCGGTGAGGGCGGGATTGTCCGCGATCCGCAAATCGCGGCGGATCCACCACAATACGGGGGATGAGGCGTCAGGCGGTCGTGCGATTCTCGTCAAGGCGACCCTCTGAGCTGATTGTAGCCCGAGAGGAGGCCGAGGGAGCCGTGTTTGCCTCGTCGAGGATCGCGATGTGGTCAGGAGCGAGCCGCCAGCCCAGGGCGCCCGCGTTGTCGACGGCTTGCCGTTCGTTCTTCGCGCCGGGAATGGGCACGGTCCCCTTGGCGATGCACCAATTCAACGCGACCTGCGCCGGCGACTTGCCGACGCGCGCGCCGATGTCCCGGACGGCGTCCATGAGGTTGTTCCAACGCGTGAAGTAGGCCGCTTCGAAGCCGCGACGATGCCAGCCCGACGGCCGGTGCCAAGCGTCGTACTTCCCCGTCAGCATGCCCATCTTCAGCGGACTGTAGGCGATGATCGTCACGCCCAGCTCCCGGCACGCCTCGAAGACGCCGTTCGTTTCCGCGGCTCGCTGCATGAGGTTGTACTCGATCTGGTTCGTCGCGAGCGGAACGCCGCGCTTGGCGAGCACTTCGTGCGCGCGGCGCGTCTGCAAGGCCGAATAGTTGGATACGCCGACCGCGCCAACGAGGCCGGCAGCGACGGCGTCGGCGAGCGCCTCCGACCATCGATCCAAAACCGTGAGCGGCAACGGATAATGGATCTGGTAGAGGTCGACGCGGTCCAAGCCGAGGCGCCGCAGGCTCGCGCGCAGCGCGCGCAGGAGGTCGGCGCGACGAAGCCGCCAAGGGAACGGAAGGAATTTCGTGGCGACGACGGCGCGACCGTTCGCCGAGCCCAGAAGGTCGCCGACCAGACGCTCGGAACGACCGAAGCCGTAGATCTCCGCGGTGTCGACGAGCGTGACGCCGGCGTTCAGGCTCGCTTGCAGCGCGCCCCGGAGGTCTCCCTTGTCGTACTGGACGCCGTAGCCCCACAGCCATCGGTCGCCCCAAGCCCAAGCGCCGACGCCGAGCGGCTGGACGCGGACACCGGTGGCGCCGAGATCGACAGGGTCGTGGGGATCGCGTTCGAAGGAAGGAGACATAGGCGCCTGCCCGATGCGATATGACCGCGCGGCCTTCCGGGCCGTCATCGAAGAGACCTTGCGCGGCGTGCCCGCCGAGTTACGGCAGGCGGTCGACAACCTCGAGTTCCTACTGGCCGAGTGGCCAACGCCCGAACAGCTCGGGTCCGTCGGACTCGAGGACGACGACCTCCTCTTCGGACTCTACGAGGGGACGCCGATCCCGGACCGAGAAAACGACGTGCCAGTTTTGCCCGACATCATTACCCTTTTTTGGGGTCCCCTGCTCGAGGCCTGCGAAACCGAGGAAGAGCTGCGCGAGGAAATCCGCAAGACGATCCTGCACGAGCTCGCGCACTACTTCGGCTTTGATGAAGACCGGCTCGACGAATTGGGCTACGGCTGATCGGAGACCCGCTGCGCCGCCTTCAGCACGTCGAGCGGGTAGAAGGTGTCCCGCCAGCGCACGCCCCCGTCCCGCAGCGTGACGGCCATCGACCGCAGCAAGACCACGGGGATGGCGAGCGCGGCAATCGGGTGCAAGAGCGCCAACCAAGGCGGCGTGCCCGTCACGCGCCGCTGCAGTATGTACGTCGCTGCGAAGAATAGCCAGACCGCGAGCCCGGCGATCCGAGCCCAACCCGTCGGCGAGAACACCGCGAGCGGCGCCAGCGTGTTGAAGAGAACGATCAGCGCCGCCGCTGCGAGCGTGGCGCCGACGCGAAATCCCAGGGCCGCGAACGCGTTCTTCGTCAATCCGGCGACGAAGCCGCCGACGCCGACCTGCCAGCGGACGCGGACCGCCTCCCGCGCGTACGAAATGGTCTGCCGGTAGCCGCGCCGCTTGATCCGGCGGCCGAGCTCGACGTCGTCGGCGATTTCCAGGCGCAGCGGGGCAAATCCGCCCGCGTCGACCCAGGCCGACCGCCGAACGAGATTGAACGCCCCCACGCCGACGTGTCCGTTCGACTTTGGATCTTCGACGCCGCCGATCTCCTGGCGAACACCGAAGAGCAGCGCGAAGACGGCGATGACCGCTCGCTCCCCGAAACCGTGGAGGTCCAACCGCGGCAACACCGCCAAATGATCGGCCCGGCAGCGCTCAACGTGGGAAACCGCGCGCGCGAGGGCGCGCGCTTCGAACGTCACGTCGCCGTCGGTGAAAAGCACCCACTCGGTCCGGGCTTCCGACAATCCGACGTGCATCGCGTGCACCTTTCCGAGCCAGCCCGGCGGCAGCTCGCGCACGTGAACGACGCGCAATCGCGGATCGCGCAGCGCGCACGCATCGAGGATCGCGCCGGTCGCATCCGTGGAACGGTCGTTCACGGCGACGACGCGCACGTCCACGGCCTCTTGCTGGAGCAGCGACGCGATGGCGGCGCCGATATTCTCCGCTTCGTCGCGGGCCGGCACGACGATCGTGACGGGACGAAGCGAGGCGTCGATCGGCTGATCGTCGAGGAAGCGCGGAAGGTAGGCGCCGCGGTACGCCCAGGCGGCGTAAGCGCAAAAAGCGACGCCGGTGACCGCCGCCGCGTCCAACAGCCAAACCCAGATCAAGATTCGGCGAGCGCGGCGGTGATCTCGGCGCGAACCTCCGCGTCCCACTCGGTGGTGGCGGCTTGGCGCAGCGCGGCGGTCGCTGCCTCTCCGCCGATGCGGCCGAGCGCCCAGGCGGCATGCCCGCGCACGAAGCGTTCGTCGTCCGCCAGGGCCTCAGTGAGCGCCGGCACGGCGCGCTCGTCCCCGGCGTTGCCCAACGCGACTGCCACGTTGCGGCGGAGGCCTTGGCGCTTCGCCCGCTTGATCGCGCTGTGGCGGAATCGCTCCTGATACGCGCGCTCGTCGATCGACAGCAACTGGATCAATTTCGGGAACGGGACGCCCCGCCGCGGCGCGAACTCCTCATGGACGCCCGTTCGGATCAACGTGTTGTGCGGGCAGACGTCCTGGCAGACGTCGCAACCGAAGATCCAGTCGCCGATCGCCGGGCGCAGCGCACGCGGAATCCAGCCTCGATGCTCGATCGTGAGGTACGAGATGCAGCGTCGCGCGTCGACGACGTAGGGCGCGACGATCGCGCCGGTCGGGCACTGGTCGACACAGATCCGGCAGGCGCCGCAATCGCCGCGCCCCGGCGCGTCCGGCTCGAGCGCGAGGTCCGTGAGGATCTCGCCGAGGAAAACGTAGGAGCCATGCCCAGCGCGGGTGATAAGCAGCGTGTTCTTGCCGAACCAACCAAGGCCCGCGCGGTGCGCGACGGCGCGGTCGAGCAACGGGCCGGTGTCGGCGTAGTAGCGCGCGACTTGAGCACCGCCGGTGGTCAAGACCTCCGCAAGGGCGCGCAGCTTTCGCTCCATGACGCGGTGGTAGTCCTCCCCCCATGCGTACGACGAGACGCGGCCGCGCGGACCGTCCGCCGGTTCGTCTTCGGCCGGCCAACGGTAGGCGAGCGCGACCGCGACGACCGATCGCGCGCCGTGCGCGACCGTCTCCGGTTCGTCGGACCACGCGGCGCGCCGGGCGACGTAGTCCATAGTCCCGTGACGCTCGTCGTCCAGCCAACCGCGAAGGCGCTCGCCGTGCGGTTCGAGCCGCTCGGCCGACGTAACGCCGACGAGATCGAAGCCGATCTCGAGGGCGCGTCGCTTGACCGCGGCGGCGGTGATCACAACCAGCCCGCTCGACGGAACAACGCGAGCAATCCGAGGACGGACGCGAGCATGACGGCCAGCACCGGCAGCGTCGCCGTTGACGCGTCGCGCGCCGGCCACGGCAGCGGCAGATTCATGCCGAAGAACCCGGTGATCACGGCGAGGACACCGATGATGATCGTCAGCGCCGTCAGCCGGTTGACGACTTGGTTGAGCCGGTAAGACGCCGCCGATAAGTACAACTCCACCGTGTTCGAGAGCAGATCGCGCATCGTATCGACGAGGTCCGTGGCGCGCAACAAGTGGTCGTAGACGTCGCGCAGGTAGTACTGCAGCGTCGTGTTGTCGATGTGCGAGTGATCGCGCCGCAGCAGCACGTTGAACATGTCGCGCTGCGGCGCGATCACCTTGCGCAGCGCAATGAGGTCGCGCTTCATCTGAAACAGCTCCGCGAGCTGGGTCTGGTTCGGCGATGCGAGCACGGCGTCTTCGAGCGTGTCGGCTTGGTCGCCGATCTCGTCGAGAACCGGGAAGTACCCGTCGACGATCGCGTCGACCAACGCATAGAGGACATAGCCCGGTGTCGGGACATTCGCGCCGCTCGTCTGGCCGATCCGCTGCCGCGCCGCGGCAATGATCGGCTCAGGCCCGAGGTGCACGGTCACCAATCGGTTCGCGCCGAGGAAGATGTCGAGCTCGCGAAACGCCACGCCCTCGCCGGATCGCCCGACAGGATTGACGATGAGGAAGAGATGGTCGCCGTAGTCGGCGATCGTCGGGCGTTGATGCTGATTGCGCGTGTCCTCGATCGCCAAGGGATGGAAGCGGAACTGCTGCTCGAGCAGGCGCACGTCCTCGTCCGTTGGGTCGGTGATGTCGACCCAGATCCACTGACCAGCTTCGCCGCGCAGCAGGTCGGAAACCTCGGACAACGAAGCCGGTCGTGCGCCGCCGGGGCCGAAGGCCGTAAGCGTCAGCATGCGGTGCTTGCCGCGTCCATCCATGTGAAGGACACGACGTGGAACGTCGAGAGCCTGTTGTTCGTGGTGGGCCGCCAGTCGACGTCGATCGTGTGCGCGAAGTCGGGACGCAGCCGGCCCGCCTCGAGCCACTTGCGGGCGTGCGCGTCGCCGAGGATGGACGGATTCGCCTTCGCCACGAGGCGAACGGGCCGGTCGAGGAAGTGAACTTCGTCCAGCTCGGGGACGCCGCGAACGGCCTCGACGACGGCGTCGGCCACGGCCAGCGGCGGCGCCGGATGGACGTTGATCAGGCCGATGTTGCGGGACAGCGGACCGATGATCTTCACGTTCGCGACCTCGGCGGGAAAGTCCGTCGCGCGGACCGCGTCGAGGACGGCCTCGTTCGCGCGGCTGACCGCGCGCCCATGGTAGGCGGGATTGACGAGCGGCTTCAGCAGATGCTTCAACTTGCACCCCTCGCGCCCGGAGTGCTCGCCGATCTTCGGCGGTCGAATTCCCAACGCGTCCGCCAACGCGCGGATCTGCGGCTTGTCGCACTCCAACAGCGGCGCGTAGTAGCCGTTGCAGACCTTCAGACCCAACTGCCCCCAGGTGTCGCTGCGGTTCGCGCCCGTGAGCACGAGTCGGCCGCCGGCCGCCTTCTTGACGAGCCCGAGCTTGATGTCGCGCGTGCAGCGGTTGCACGCCGGTCCGCCCATCATGATGCGGTCCTGCATCGGCTGGCCGAGGAGGCAGCGTTGCGGCAAGCCGAGCGCGTCCGCCATCTCCAGCACGATCTCATTGCCTCGGCGGTACGCGTACTGACCCATGTTCACCGTCACGAGGAGCACGTTGTCGGGCCCGAGCGCGTCGCGCGCCAGCGCAGCGGTGACGCTGCTGTCCAGCCCGCCGCTGAACGCGACGACCACCGGTCGGCCTTCCGTGACGGTCCGGATTTCCGATACCACCGCGTCGAGGGACATCTCGAAGCCATTATAATGACGCTGGAACGGAATGCGTTCGCGGTCGCACCCCTCGCCATCGTCGGGGACCCTCCCATCAACCGCACCTCCCGCCTCCCGATCGCGGTTTGCGCCATCGTCATCCTCGCCGGGTTCTCGACCACGGCCGACCCGGCTGCGCCACAGCCGGCGACTGGCGGAACGGGAAAGTGCGAAGCGCTGTCCGATTTCCTCATCTTGAACGCGATCGTCCACGTTCCGATCGATCCGTTCGAAGCCCGCATCCAGCTCCGCAACGTTTCGGGCGGCAGACTGCGCATCGATCCGAAGATGTTCACGCTCGGCAATTGGGACCTGACGGTGCGGCTCGCGCCGTTGACGCTGGACGAGACGCTCGCGCTCATCCGCAACCCAGTGCAAATCGCGGTCGGCGCGGTTCGATCCGGTCTGACGGGCCTCGTCGACAGCATCGACAGCCAGAGGCGCTGGGCGATCTACGCCGAGGCGAGCATCCTAAAAACCGGTCGACCTGGGTCCGGATCGTACTGCGACCGGCTCCCTGTTCTTGCGGGCCGCACCCAATCTCTCGGCCCAGGGTGCTTTGGCGTTGACGAACCTCAGGAACGAAGCCGGTGAGACGCTGCCGTCTCTGGTCGCCCCCTGCCCGGTTCCCATCTACGGCTACGCATTCCCGTGGCGGCGTCCCAGGAACGAAGCTACGTCATGACCGCGAAAGCGACATCTGGTCCGGTCACCGTTCGCGTGCAACGGGCCGAATTCGGCATCGACACCGTGCTCACGCTGGCGATCGATAACGCCGCCACCGTCGAGGTGAATCTATTCGCGGCCGCGTTCGAGACCCGGATCGTCGACGAGACCGGGAGAAGCTACTTCGTTCGAACGATCCGCAGCACGCTGCCGGCGCGCGTCGGCCCGCGCGCCCGCGTGGAAGGGCGCCTGGCGTTCGACGCGTTGCCCTCCGGGATCCGCAAGGCGACCCTCGTGTTCCCGCGCGTTCGCGCCGGCGGCGAAGCCTATCGCCTCGAGGTCGTGATGCGATTCTAGGGGCTTGAATCTACCGATCGCGCTTATCGATAAACGACACGGAGACCTTATAATCGCGATACGGCGGCCCCGTTGCTCCTTGACGCCGGCTTCCCAGTGGGCGTCACCATGCGGGGGGTGCACGTCCGGACGACGCCCGTAGAACGCAATCAACAACATGACTTGCCGTGACGTGCGATCGTGATGATGACCGGACAATTGCAGTTGGCGAACACAGATGTTTCGCAAGTGTTTCGCAGGTCCGTGTATCAGGTCCGTGTATAAGGAGGAGTGTCAATGCCAAGACGGTTCGCTCCGATTCTCCTCGTCGCGCTGCTCATCGCGACGATGGGTCTACCGCAGCAAGGACAAGCGCAGGCGCCGGCGGGGGGCACGCTCATCATCGGGCGCGGCGCCGACTCCGTGACGCTGAGCTTCTACGCGACGGCCGCGCCGGACTCGGAGGTCCTCGCGCACATCGCCGAGACGCTGTTCCGGCTGACGCCGGACGGCAAGATCGTTCCGAATCTCGCCGAGGCCGCGCAGCTCTCCAACGATGGCCGGCAGGTGACCGTGCGGTTGCGCCGCGGGATCCAGTTCCACGACGGCACGCCGTTCAACGCCGAGGCCGTGAAGTGGAACCTTGACTTCTTCCGCAACCCTGACAACCGGATCACCTACCGCTTCCTCGTCAGCGAGGTCACCGACGTCGCTGTCGTCGATCCGTTCACGGTTCGTTTGACGCTGGCGCGTCCATTCGTGCCGCTGATCGCGCACTTCACGCACGACTTCATGGCGATGCACAGCCCGACCGCGATGCAGCGCGCAGGCTTGCGCCCGCCGCTCGGCGAGCCGTATGGCCGCAGCCCCGTCGGCACAGGGCCGTACCGCTTCAAGGAGTGGATCCGCGGCGACCGCGTCGTCCTCGAGCGCAATCCCAACTACTGGGGCGCCGAGAAGCCCACGCTCGAGCAGATCGTCTGGCGCTCCATTCCCGATGACGGCGCGCGCACGCTCGCCTTGGAGAGCGGCCAGATCCACGTCGCGGTGCGCGTGCCGCCGCGGGAGACGACGCGGCTGGCGCTGAACCGCGCGCTGCGCGTCGATCGCACGAGCAGCCTGCGCACGATCTACATGGCGTTCCACGCGCAGAAGCGCCCGTACACGGACCCGCGCGTGCGGCAGGCGTTCAATTACGCCGTCAACAAGCGTGCCATCGTGCAGACGATCCTCGGCGGCGCCGGACGCGTCTCAGACGCCCCGATCACGCCCGGCATCGTCGGCTACTCGCCGATCATGACGTACCAGTACGACGTCGCGAAGGCGAAGTCGCTGCTCGCGGAAGCCGGCTTCCCGAATGGATTGAACCTGACGATCCACCATCCAACGGGCCGCTACGTCCAGGACGCGCAGATCGCCGCGGCCGTGCAAGCGCAGCTGCGCGAAGCCGGCATCAACGCGCGTTTGGCGACGATGGAGTGGGGTACGTACCTGCAGTTCACCGGGCGGGGGCCGGAACAGTCCGAGGTCGAGCTGTTCATGCTCGGCTGGGGCACGGTCACGGGCGACGCCGATTACGGATTGTACAGCTTGTTCCACAGCTCACAGTGGCAGCCGGCCGGCAACAGCCGGTTCTTCTACAAGAATCCGCAAGTCGACACGCTGCTCGAGCAGGCCCGTTCGATCACCGACCCGGGCCGCCGCACCGCCACGTACAAGCAGGCGATGGACATCATCATGAAGGACGCGCCGTGGCTGTTCTTGCACAGCGAGTCGCAGGTCACCGGCATGCGCCGCGAAGTGTCCGGACTCATCGTCCATCCGACCGAGCGCATCCTCGCGTACAACGCGAAGCTAGGCCCGGCCCGCTAACGGACGGGGAATCAATCGTTCACCGTCGGGGGATCTCGGCTGAGATCCCCCGACGCGTGCTCGCGCGATGTTCCAATACCTGCTGAAGCGGCTGTGCCTCGCGATCCCCGTGTTGTTTGGGGTGTCCATCGTCGTCTTTGGCATCGTGCGATTCATTCCCGGCGACCCGGCGCAGATCATGGCCGGCCAGGCGGCGACGCAAGAGGCGGTCCGGGACATTCGCGAGGCGCTGGGACTCGATCGGCCGGTCCCGGTCCAGTACGCGTACTTTCTCGGCGGCGCCGTGCGCGGCGACCTCGGCAAATCGATCTACAACGGCGCGCCCGTGCGCGAGGAGCTCGGGCAGCGGTTTCCACGCACGCTCCGGCTCGCGCTCTCCGGCATCCTCGTCTCGTGCCTCGTCGGCATCCCAGTCGGCATCCTGTCGGCAGTGCGACACTCCACATGGATCGACAGCTCCGCGATGATCTTCGCGCTCGTCGGCGTGTCGATGCCGCTGTTCTGGCTCGGCCTGAATTTGATCCTCATCTTCGCCGTGCGCCTGCAATGGCTGCCGGCGATCGGCTACGAAACGCCGCAGCACTTGATCCTGCCCGCAATCACCTTGGGCCTCGGCTCGGCCGCGCTCGTCGCCCGCATGACGCGTTCGGCGATGCTCGAGGTGCTGCGTCAGGATTACGTGCGCACCGCGCGCGCCAAGGGCGCCGCCGAGCGCCGCGTCGTCAATTACCACGCGCTGCGCAACGCGTTGATCCCGGTCGTGACCGTCGTCGGACTTCAGCTGGGGAACCTGCTGTCGGGCGCCGTCCTCACGGAAAGCGTCTTCGCGTGGCCGGGCGTCGGGCGCTTGCTCGTCGAGGGCGTGCTGACGCGAGACTATCCGATCATCCAAGGCTCGATCTTGCTCGTCGCGACGTCGTTCGTCGTCCTGAACCTGGCGGTCGACCTCCTGTACGCGTTCCTCGACCCGAGGATCCGCTATGAGTGATCGCACGACCGCCGGCGTCGACGGGGTGGCGAAGGAAGCGGAAGTGCGCGGGCAACGATATCGCGCGGCGGCCGCCATCTGGCGCCGCCTGCAACGAAACCGCGGCGCCGTCGTCGGGCTGTGGCTGCTGGTGCTGTTCGCGGGAGCCGGCGCGTTCGCGCACGTCCTGTCGCCCTACGACCCGTACTTCTCGAATCTCGAGGCGAGCCTCGCCCCACCGTCCGCGCGGTATTGGATGGGGACCGACGAGCTAGGGCGCGACATCTTCAGCCGCATTCTGTACGGCGCGCGCCTGTCGATCGTCATCGGCAGCATCTCGGTCGCGATCGGCGTCGCGATCGGCGTGCCGTTGGGGTTGTTCTCCGGATACTTCGGCGGTCGATTCGATCTCATTTCGCAGCGCCTGATCGACGTATTGCTGGCGTTTCCCGGCGTCGTCCTCGCGATCATCCTCGTGACCGTGCTCGGCGTCGGCCTCGTGAACGTCATGATCGCCGTCGGCATCGTCTCCGTGCCATCGTACGCGCGGTTGATTCGCGGACAGGTGCTTTCGTTGAAGTCCCGCGAGTTCGTCGAGGCCGCGCGCGCGCTCGGCGCCAACTCCGGTCGCATCGTCTTCCGTCACATCTTGCCGAACACGGTCGCGGTCCTGATCGTCCAGGCGACCCTGCAGATCGCCGCCGCGATCCTCTCGGCCGCCGCCCTCGGCTTCCTCGGCATGGGCGTCCAACAGCCGACGGCCGAATGGGGCGCGATGCTGTCCAGCGCGCGGCAGAACATCCAGCTGGCGCCGCACACGCTTATCTTCCCCGGCACGGCGATCATGATCACCGTGCTGGGGTTCAACCTGCTCGGCGATGGGCTGCGCGATGCGTTGGATCCGCGGATGAAGTTGTAGCGTCGGAGGAGACTTTCACGGTGACCGTAGGTGACCTGCGCTTAAAAACTGATCCAGAGTGAGTGAGAGACACTGAATGTTTTTATCATTCGAAAGGATTAAGTTATGCCAAAAGGTGTTCGATTAAAGCCCGAGCAAATCGTGGCTAAGTTGCGCGAGATCGAGATCAAGACTGGTCAAGGCAAGGATGTGCTCGCAGCCTGCCGGGAGGCCGGGGCCACGGACAATAGCTACTACCGCTGGCGTCGTGAGTATGGGGGTATGAAGGTTGATCAGGCAAAGCGCTTAAAGCAACTGGAGCTGGAGAACGCGCGACTCAAACGCTTGGTGGGTGAACTGCACTTGGAGAAGGCGGTGCTCACGGATGTTGCGCGGGGAAACTTCTAAGCCCATAGCGCCAGCGTGCAGCAGTGCAAGGTGCTTTGGGCAAATATCCGCGTCTGTCTGAGCGCCGAGCGTGTCAGATTCTGGGGGTGGCCAGGAGCACCATGCGGTATGCAGAGGTACCTTTGGTGGATGAAACGGCACTGCGTCACGGAGTGCTGGAGGTGGCCACTTTGTATGGTCGCCACGGGTACCGAACAGTCAGTGGACTGCTCAGCGGCGCAGGCTAGCATACCAGTGAAGCGGTGGTCAAGCGAATCTGGAGAGAAGAGGGTTTGGAGGTTCCCGCCAAGCAGCCACCAAGAACCAGGCGGTGGCTTAACGACGGTTCGTGCGTGCGGCTTCGCCCCGAACGAGTCAATCACGTGTGGAGCTATGACTTTGTGCAGGGCCACACCTATTGCCCTTGGTCTAGGCGCTGGCGCGAGTTTCGCATTCTGGTGGTGATCG
>VGFF01000029.1 GCA_016868955.1 Armatimonadota bacterium | reverse complement strand
CGCGCGGTGCCGAAGGCGAGCTGCTGAACGAGCCGGCCGCGGTCGCGGCGCGCGCAGCCGCGCTCGCGCTCGGCGAGCCGATCCCGACCGTCGACGGGACGACGTTGCGCATCCATGCGGACACGCTTTGCCTTCACGGCGACAAGCCGGGAACGTCGGATCGCGCCCGCGCCATCCGGGCGGCGCTCGCCGCGGCCCACGTCGACGTGCGACCCATGGGGGAATGGATCGGCGGGGTATAATACTGAAAGCCCTGACGGGCGTTCCATGTTGAACCGCCGGTTTTTGGAGTATGTCCGCGCCCACCGCCGCGCCTACCTGATCGGATACGCCGCCTCTCTCGGTTCGATCGCGATGGCGCAGCTCGCCCCGTGGGTGCTCCGCTGGGCCATCGACGGCATCCGGCCGGGCGTCCCCGCGCCTAGTCTTCTCTGGCTCGCGCTCTTGCTTGTCGCCGTCGCCGCCGCAGAGGCGGCGCTTAACTTCCAGATGCGGCTTCGTATTCTCGGCGCGGCATTGCACATCGACGCGGACCTCCGCCGCGACTACTTCCGCCACCTGCAGCGCATGCCGCTTGCGTTCTATCAGAACACGCGCATCGGCGACCTGATGGCGCGGGCGACGAATGACATCCGCGCCGTGCAACGGTTCGCCGGCGTCGGCCTGATGCGCTCGGTGCACACGGTCGTGATGGTCGTGGCCTCGATCGCTTTCATGCTGACGATCAGCCGGCCCTTGACCGTTTCGATGCTGCTCATTCTGCCGCTCGTCTCGGTGCTGTTCTTGTTGCTGGGGCGCCGCATCCGCGAGCGCTTCGACGAGGTCCAAGAACGGTTCAGCTCGCTGTCGGCGCGCGCGCAGGAGAACTTCAGCGGCATCCGCGTCGTCAAGGCGTTCGCGCAAGAAGACGCGGAGACGGAGACGTTTCGGCGGGAGAACGAAGGCGTCGTGTGCACGAACCTGGCGCTGGCGCGCATCCAGGGCGCGCTCTGGCCGGCGATCAGCCTGATTCTCGGCGTCGCGTCGATGGCCCTGCTGTACCAAGGCGGCGGCGAGGTCATGGCTGGCCGCCTGACGGTCGGGCAGCTCGTCCAGTTCTCGTACTACCTGGCGCGTCTGAGCTTTCCGATGGTCGCGTTGGGCTGGGTCCTCAACCTCTGGCAGCAAGGCCGCGCCTCGATGACGCGCCTGGACGAGATCTTCAACGCACCGCCGCGGATCACCGACCCCGAAGACCCCATCGAGATGTGCGATCCCCACGGCGAGATCGAGTTCCGCGACGTGTCCTTCGCGTACGGCGATCGAACCGTGCTGGACCACGTTTCCCTGCGGATTCCCGCCGGCGCGGCGATTGCGTTCGTTGGCGCGACGGGGGCGGGGAAGAGCTCGTTGCTGCAGTTGATCCCGCGCCTGTGCGACGTGACGAGCGGCCAGGTGCTGATCGACGGCCGCGACGTGCGGCGCTATTCGTTGGCCTCGCTGCGGCGGGCCATCGGATTCGTGCCTCAGGAGACGTTCCTGTTCTCGGACACCTTGTGGGAGAACATCGCGCTCGGCGCCGATGCCGACGATCCGAAACGCGTGCCGGAGGCCGCTCGTATCTCCCGCCTCGCGAAGGACGTCGAGGACTTTCCGAACGGATACGAGACGGTCGTCGGAGAGCGCGGCGTCACGCTGTCCGGCGGTCAGAAGCAGCGCACCGCGATCGCGCGAGCGCTGGCCCGCGACCCGAAGATCGTGATCCTCGACGACGCCCTCAGCAGCGTCGACACCGTGACGGAGGACGAGATCCTCCGCGGGTTGCGCGACGCCCTGGCGACGCGCACGAGCATCATCGTGTCCCACCGCGTGTCGGCGATCCAAAACGCCGACGTCATCGTCGTGCTCGACGAGGGGCGCGTCGTCGAGCAGGGCGATCACGCGACGCTGCTCGCGCGAGGCGGCCTGTACGCGGAGATGTACGATCGGCAGCTGCTGCGCGACGCACTCGAGGCGTCGCTGGATGAGACGCCGCTGGACGCCGCGCCGTCGGACGCGAGCGCGGCGGAGCCAATGTCGTGAGCCTTGGCGCGTTCGCCGAGGACCAAGTCCTCGGCAGAGCCTACGACGGCCGGCTCGTCCGCCGGATCCTGCGATACGTTCGCCCGTACCGCGGTTTGGTCGCCGCCGCCGTCGCGTTGTTGTTCATCTCGTCGGGCGCCGAGCTCGCCGGTCCCTACTTGTACAAGCTCGCGATCGACAACTACATCACGCCGGCGCTCGGCGACGAGCGGACAGCCGAGCGGCTGCGCGGGCTCGCCGGCGTCGCCGGCCTCTACGTCGGCGTCTTGCTCGCCGGCTTCCTGTCGCGCTGGCTGCAAAGCTACCTCATGCAGATCGTCGCCCAGCGGGTGATGTTCGATCTGCGCATGCAGATCTTCCGTCACCTGCAAGGCCTGCCGATGTCCTTTTACACGCGAACGCCCGTCGGCCGGCTCGTCACGCGCATCACGAACGACGTCGACACGCTCAACGAGCTCATCACCTCCGGCGTCGTCGCCGTCTTCGGCGACGTCCTGACATTGATCGGCATCGTTGCCGCGATGTTCTGGCTCGACGCGCGCCTGGCGCTCGTCGTCGTCGCGGTCTTGCCGTTGATTCTCTGGGCGACGGAGCGCTTCCGATCGCGGGCGCGCGAAGCGTACCGGGCCGTTCGCGTGCGGCTGGCCCGCATCAACGCGTACTTGAGCGAGCACTTCATGGGCATGTCGATCGTGCAGCTGTTCAACAGAGAACGGAGCACCCTGGCGTGCTTCGACGAGCTTAACGAATCGCACTTGGAAGCGAACCTGGCGGCGACTCGGAACTTCTCGCAGTTCTATCCGACCGTGCAGGTTCTCGCAACTCTCACCGTCGCCGCCCTCCTCTGGTACGGCGGCGGCGCCGTCGTACAGGGAGCGGTCACCCTCGGCGTGCTCGTCGCGTTCGTGCAGTACGCCGAGCGGTTCTTCGAGCCGATCCGCGACCTGTCCGAGAAATTCAACATCCTGCAGTCGGCGATGGCGTCCTCGGAGCGGATCTTCCGGCTGATCGACGAGCCGGTGGCGGTCGTCGATTCTCCCGATCCGACCGCGCTTCCGCGCGTGCGCGGCCGCATCGAGTTCCGGGACGTGTGGTTCTCGTACGAGGAGGAGGAGTGCCCGGTCCTCAAGGGCATGTCATTCCTCATCGAGCCGGGACAGAGCGTCGCGTTCGTCGGTCACACCGGCGCCGGCAAGACGTCGGTCATCAACCTGCTGTGCCGGTTCTACGACCCACAGCGCGGACAAGTGCGGATCGACGACGTCGACGTGCGCACAATGGCGCAGCGGGCTCTGCGACGGCACATCGGGCTCGTGCTCCAGGACGTGTTCCTGTTCGCGGGCACCATCGAACAGAACATCCGTCTCGGCAACGAGGCGATCACCGATGAGCAGATCCGAAGGGCCGCCGAATACGTCGGCGCCAGCCGGTTCATCGAGACGCTGCCGAACGGCTACCGTACCGAAGTAAAGGAACGCGGCGCCGGATTGTCGGTCGGGCAGAAGCAATTGATCGCGTTCGCGCGCGCGATCGCGTTCAACCCCGAGATCGTGCTCGTGCTCGACGAGGCGACGAGCAGCGTCGACACCGAGACCGAGCTGTTGATCCAAGACGCGATGGCGCGCGTGCTCAAGGGGCGGACGTCGATCATCATCGCGCACCGGCTGTCGACGATCCAACACGTCGATCTCATCCTCGTGCTGCACAAAGGCCGAATCGTCGAATCCGGCACACACGCGGAACTGCTCGGCCGCGACGGCGTGTACGCGAAGCTCTACCGCTTGCAGTACAAGGACCAGGAAATCCCGGGCGTCGCGCCGGCCGCCGCCCAGGACTTCTCCCTCGAGACGTCAGGCTAGACGTCGCGGACGACGAGGACCGGCACCGGGCTCTCGCGCATGACCTGCTCGGCGACGCTGCCGAGCAGGTCATGCGCGAGAAGCGGTTGCGCCCATGGGTTCCCATGGCCACCATGTCCGCCGCGGTGTCCTTGATCGCCGCCAGTATGGCGTCGCGCGGCCGGCCCTTGCGCAGCAGCCAGCGGGCGTTGCGCCGGCTGCCCGTGAGGTTGGACAGCGCTTCCCCGGCTTCGATCTTCACAGTGTTGACGGCCGCCGCCATGCCGGCGGCGCCGCCGACGTTCTCCAACGCGCCGGTGTCGACGACGTGCAATAGGATCAGCTCGGCGTCGAAGACTTCCCGCAGCCGATCAGCCCAGCTCAAGGCGGCGTCCGCGCACGATGAGAAATCCGTCGGTACGAGAATGCGTTGGACGGTGAAACGATGGCAGTGGCGTGGCTTGTGGAATTTCCTGGCGTCTCCTCTCACGGGTAGGAACCCGCCGTACGGTCGGTCGTGACTAGACTCGGAAGAAGGATTCGCGCGTCGCCGGACGAATCCCGCTCGGCGAAGAGTGAGCGGGTTGCGGAGGACGAAGATCCCATGAAGGCGGACAACAGCGACATCAGCAAGATCCGAAACGTCGTCGAGGAGGCGTTGACCGAGCGGCGCGGCATCGTTGCGTACGCGCGGCTCGAAGCCGAGGAGATGGACCGCATGGCGCGCAACACGGAGCGCGATGCCTTGGACAAAACGCGCCAGATCTTGCCCGAGACGGGCGGCGACGCCGAGATCGTTCAGGTGCGGGCCGCGTTCGCTTGGTTGGACGAGGAGTTCGCGAAGATCGACGCGCTCGAGGGCATCCGCGAGTCGTCTCGCTCCTTGCAGCGGGACGAGGTCACGTGGCAAGCGTTCGAGCGGGTCGTCCAAGCGCTGCGCTTCGGATAACCGGAGCGCGCGCGGGAAATGAGAACGGCGGAGCGCGTCGCGCCCCGCCGTTTTTCGTTTCTTCGTGGGATTCGGCTTCGCTAGCGCCGGCGGCCCCCGCCGCGTTTGGCCTCGGTGTTGCGCTTCAAGTCGAGCAGCCGTTCCTCGCTCTGCTTCATGAACGCCCTGAGTTTCTCCTCGAAGGTGCCGCGGGCTTTGTGCTTCGCCTGACGCTCCTCGGGAGACATCGCCTGCCGGATGGACAGGTCGAGCTTGCTTTTGTCGTTGAGGCCGAGAATCTTGACCTTGACCGTCGTTTGTTCTTTCAGGTAGTCGCGAACGTCGCGGACGAACGTATCGGCGATCTCCGAGATGTGGACCAGTCCGCTGCGGTTGTCGGGAAGCTCGATGAACGCGCCGTAGTTCGTGATCTTGACGACCGTGCCTTCGACGATCTGCCCGATGTCAGCGGTGGGTTGCGTTGTCGTTACGGGCGCTTGCGCCTGCGCGGGCCCTGGTGTCGGTGGGGTCGCGCTCGGTTGCGTGTCGGAACTCATATTCTCTTGGTAGAGCCCCCTTTGGGTGCCTCTCCGGCGCCCTAACGGCCTTCCGGTGGCAATTCCCGTGGATTGTACGGCCGGGGTGGCACGAAGTCAACGACGGCCGGCTCGGAGGAGAATCTAAGGCGGAATACTCTGAAACAGCGTTCAGTGGGTGGGTGTCGGCTTGGGTCGCGGTGTGGCTTTTGGGACGAGAATCACCGCGATCTCGCCCGGCCGGACCATTCCGAGCTGCTCTCGCGCGACGCGTTCCACGTAAGCCGGGTCGGATAGGAGCCTGATCTCTTCTCGGAGTTGATCGTTTTCGCGCACGAGGCGGGATCGCGAGCGTTCCAGCTCGTCGACTTGCCTCCCGGCCATGTAGAAACGCGTTCCCGATTGCAGGATCGACGCCGCCAGAAAGAGGACGAGCGCGATGAACATCGCGGCGCGCAAGCGGCGTTGCTGCCGAGTGGGGGCTGGCTGGGCTGCGACGGATGAGGTCATGGACACTTCGGAACCAGCATCGCGCGCCGCTCGTCGACGGTCAAGCGACGTTCCAGCATCTTCGAGCTAGCGGCGGTATGCGGCGGCGCCGTCGTAGCGGGCGCGCGACCCGAGCCACTCCTCGATCCGCAAAAGTTGATTGTATTTCGCCACCCGCTCGCTGCGGCAGGGCGCCCCAGTCTTGATCTGCCCGGCCGAGAAACAGACCGCGAGGTCGGCGATCGTCGTGTCCTCCGTCTCTCCCGAGCGGTGCGATAGGACGGCGCCGAACCGCGCCGCTTGCGCTCGCTCGACCGCCTCCCGCGTCTCCGTCAACGTGCCGATCTGGTTCGGCTTGACGAGGATCGCGTTGCCGCAGCCTTCCGCGATGCCGCGATCCAGTCGGGCGCGATTGGTGACAAAGAGGTCGTCACCGACGAGCTGGACGCGCCCGCCGATCGCGCTCGTGAGCCGACCCCAGCCGTCCCAGTCATCCTCGCTCATCCCGTCCTCGATCGACACGATCGGATAGCGCGTGGTCAACGTCTCGTAGTACGCGATGAGGTCTGCTGCCGTCCGCGCCGTGCCTTCGAAGACGTATCGTCCGTCCGGCTGGTGAAGCTCGGTGGCGGCGACGTCGATGGCCAGCGCGATGTCCGTGCCGGGGCGGTATCCGGCACGCTCGATGGCGCCGACGATCAGCTCCAACGCAGCCTCGTTACTGGGCAGATCCGGCGCGAAACCGCCTTCGTCGCCGACGCCCGTCGACAGATTGCGCTCGCGCAGCAACGCTTTCAGGCGGTGGTACGTCTCCGCGCCCATCCGCAGCGCGTCGGCGAAGGTCGGTGCGCCGAGCGGCACGAGCATGAACTCCTGAATGTCGACGTTGTTGTCGGCGTGCGCCCCGCCGTTGATGACGTTCATCAGCGGCACCGGCAAGAGTGTCGCGCGGTCGCCGCCGACGCACGCATACAACGGCTGTCCGGCGGCGGCGGCGGCGGCCTTCGCGGCCGCGAGGGAGACCGCGAGCAGCGCGTTCGCGCCGATCGCCGACTTGTCCGCGGTGCCGTCAAGCCGAAGGAGCGTGGCGTCCAACGCCGCTTGATTCGCCGCATCGTGCCCGCGCACCGCCGGCGCGATCCGATCAATCACGTTGCGGACGGCGTCGCGAACGCCCTTTCCCAGGTATCTGGTCTTGTCGCTGTCGCGAAGCTCCAGCGCTTCGTGCATCCCCGTGCTGGCGCCCGAGGGAACGATGGCGCTGCCAACCCCGCCGTCTACACGAACCTCCGCTTCGACGGTCGGGTTTCCTCGGGAATCGAGAACCTCGCGGGCGAGGACGGACACGATCGTTGGCATGATCACACTCCTTGAAGATGAGCGAACCGAACGCGTGCTGGCGCGGAACGATCGCCCTTACCAGTCCGCGTCGACGTGTGTGCGCTCCGTCACTTCTACGAGGGACGCGGCTTCCGCCGCGCGGACCGCTCCCTCCGGCACGGCGCGCACGGTCGCGGTGAGCCGCCGGCCGCGATATTCGATCTCGATGCGATCCCCGACTTTGACGGCGGTCGCGGGCTTTGCCGTCTGGCCGTTGACGCGCACGCGGCCGTTCGAGCACATCGCGTCGGCGATCGTCCTTCGCTTGACGAGCCGGCTCGTCTGCAGAAACTTGTCGAGTCGCATCAGATCAGGGCGCCGTTCGTTTCGCGTCCTGCCACAGGCGCTCCATCTCGGGAAGCGATAGGTCGTCCACTGACTTGCCGTCGGCGGCCGCGGCCCGCTCCATTGCCGTGAATCGGACGCGGAACCGGCGACAGGCGTCGCGCAACGCGACCTCAGCGTCGGCACCACCGAGCGCCGCGATCTTGACGACCGTCATTAGGGTGTCGCCGACCTCCTCGTGGATCCGCGGCGCGTCCAGGGTGCCGAGCGCGGAACGGAGCTCCGCAAGCTCCTCGTCGACCTTGGCGAGCGCCGCGTCGACGGTCGGCCACTCGCAGCCGGCTAAGGCGGCGCGCCGCTGTAGCTTCTGAGACTCCATCAATGCCGGAAGCGATGCCGGCACTTCATCGAGCGAGGAAGCGCCGGCTGACCGGGACGCGCGCTGCGCCTCCGCCGGCGCCCGCTCGGCCCGCTTCAGCGCGTCCCATCGCGCCTTGACGGTGTCGGGGGTCGTTGCGGATGCGGCGTCTTCGGATGGTCCGAAGACGTGCGGGTGGCGGCGGATGAGCTTGTCGTGCAGAGCCCGTACGACGTCGTCGATCTTGAACGTGCCCGCTTCCGCCGCCATCTGCGCGTGGAAGATCACTTGCAGCAGCACGTCCCCGAGCTCGTCGCACAATCGCGCCGGATCGTCGATCGCGTCGGCCGCCTCGTAAGCCTCCTCGAGAAGGAAAGGGCGCAGGGATTCGTGCGTCTGCGCTCGATCCCAAGCGCAGCCGCCCGGCGCCCGCAGGTGGGCCATGACGCGCACGAGGTCATCGAACGTTGGACGCTCGCTCACCGCGGCGCTCAGATCTTCTTGACGATCGCCGCTTTCTTGCGCGCCTCGGTCAACCACGCCTCTAGCGCCTTCTGCTGCCGTTCCGCGGTCAGCTTCTTCTCCAACAGCGGCTTGGCGACTTCGTACGTGCCGCTCTTGGCCGTCGTGCGTTCCTTGACGAGGATGATGTGGAAGCCGTATTGGCTCTTCACGGGATCGGCGAGCTGGTTCAGCGGTTGCGCGAATGCCGCCTTCTCGAACTCCGGCACCATCTGTCCGCGCGTGAAGAAACCAAGATCGCCGCCGCGCTGCTTGCTGCCAGGGTCGAGGCTGACCTCGGCGGCGACCTTGTCGAACGGCTCGCCGCCGCGCAGGCGCGCCATGATGATCCGCGCTTCCGCCTCGGTTTTCACGAGGATGTGGCTGGCGCGCACCTGCTCGGGCGTGTCGAACGCCTTGGGATTCTTGGCGAACTCGGCGCGCAGCTCCGCCTCGC
Source organism: Armatimonadota bacterium (assembly GCA_016868955.1). Lineage (GTDB taxonomy): Bacteria > Sysuimicrobiota > Sysuimicrobiia > Sysuimicrobiales > VGFF01 > VGFF01. The sequence continues at coordinate 11,403 of VGFF01000029.1, read as the reverse complement.
TCGGCTTCTGCGGCGCCAGCGCGCCCATCAGCCGCTCGGCGCTGAGCGAGAATTGGATCTGCCGTTGCAGCTCCGTGAGGTTGAGACCGCGCACCTCGAGCGCGTTCTTGAACTCGTTTTCCGTCTTGAAGCTCTTGCGCACTTCCGCGACCCGCGTCTCGATCTCGGCCTCCGTCGCGACGCCGCCGCGCTGGCGGGCCTCCTGGAGGATCAACGAGCGATCGATGAGCTGCTGCAGGACGTTGTTGAGGATTTCCATCTTCTGCTTCGCTGCCTCGGGGCGGCTCAAGTCGACGCCGTAACGCTGCGCGATCTGCGCGACGAATTGTTTCACCTCGGTCATGTAAACGGGCTCGCCGTTGACCGTGGCGGCGACCGGTTCCTGAGTTCGCAGTTGACCGACGGCGAAGTACGTTCCTCCTGCGATCACCGCCAGGGCCACGATCAGGCCGATGATGACCGATCGATTCCGGAAGAAGGTGCGGCGGGGGGCCACCGTGCTCGGATCCGTCATTTATCCTCCCTGTGCGCGCCCGCGAGCTCCCGCGCGGCGGCGCGATCACGCCTCATCTTGATCAGCGATTCGAGCACGTCCCGCGCCCAGCGCATCCTCTCGTCGGCGCCGCCTCGCGGCAGGACCAGGCCGTCGGGGACGACCGACACGCGGGCCCGATATTCCAATCGAATTCCGGCCGCCTCGTGCGACGCCAGCGGCCTGCGGAGACGGATGAGAACGCCGCGCCGATCGCAGCCGATCGACGCGACGCCGACCGCCCGCGCCCGCTCGCGCAGCGCCACGATGTCGACGAGCATCGACGCCGGCGCCGGTGGGTCGCCGTAGCGATCCCGCATCTCGGCCCGCAATTCCGCGACCTCGGTTTCCGAACGAACCGAGGCCAGGCGCCGGTACGCGGCCAGCCGCTGTCTTTCGTCGGGCACGTACGCTTCCGGCAGGAACGCGGGGACGGGCAGCTCGATGACCGGGTCCGGCGCTTCCTCGACGAACTCTCCGCGAAGACGTCGGATCGCTTCTTCTAACAGACGAGTATACAAGTCGAATCCGACGGCGGCTAAGTGCCCGTGTTGCTCGGCGCCGAGAAGGTTGCCCGCGCCGCGGATCTCCAGGTCACGCATCGCCAACTGCAACCCGCTGCCGAGCTCGACGAATTCGCGCATCGCGTGCAGCCGCTGCTCGGCCTCGGGCGTCAGTCGCGCGCCGGCGGGGTAAAGGAGGTATGCGTAGGCCTGTCGGTCGGATCGTCCGACGCGCCCGCGCAACTGGTAGAGCTGGGACAGGCCCATCGCGTGCGCGTTGAGGACGAGGATAGTATTGACGCGCGGGATGTCGAGTCCGATCTCGACGATCGTCGTGCAGACGAGCACGGTCGTCCGGCCGCCGACGAAATCGAGCATGACGTCCTCGAGCTGCGTCTCCGGCATCTGCCCGTGCGCGATCGCGACCCGCGCCTCAGGAACGAGCGCGGCGATGCGGCGGGCGGTGCGATCGATCCGCTCGACGCGGTTGTAGACGACGTAGATTTGGCCGGCACGCGCCAGCTCGCGGCGGATCGCCTCCGTTAGCAGAGCATCCGTCTCCTCGCCGACGATCGTGCGGACGGGCTGCCGAGCGTACGGCGGCGTTTCCATGACGGACATGTCGCGCAAGCCGACGAGCGACATGTGCAGCGTCCGCGGGATCGGCGTCGCGGTCAACGTCAGGACGTCGACGGCGGCGCGCAGCTTCTTCAGGCGCTCCTTGTGCGTGACGCCGAAGCGCTGCTCCTCGTCGATGATCACCAGGCCGAGCTCGTGGAACCTCACGTCCTTCTGCAGCAGCCGATGGGTGCCGATCACGACGTCGACCTCGCCGGCCGCGACGGCGGCGAGCATGGTCTTGATCTCTTTCGTCGTGCGGAATCGGCTGACCATCTCGACGCGGACCGGGAACGCCGCGAACCGGGCCCGGAAGACGTCGTAGTGCTGCTGCGCGAGCAACGTCGTCGGCACGACGACAGCCACCTGCCGGCCGTCCATCACGGCCTTGAACGCGGCCCGCACGGCGATCTCGGTCTTGCCGTACCCGACGTCCCCGGCGATGAGGCGATCCATGGGCCTCTCGGACTCCATGTCGCGTTTGACGTCCTCGATCGCCTTCCACTGATCCGGCGTCTCCTCGAATTGGAAGGACGCTTCCATTTCGGCCTGCCACGGGGAGTCCGAGGAAAACGCGTGCCCGCGCGCGGTCTCCCGCCGCGCGTTGAGATCGAGCAGCTCGCGCGCGATTTCCTGCGTCGCCTCCTTGACCTTGCGCTTCTCGCGCTCCCACTCGGCGGTGCCGAGGCGATGGATCTTCGGGGCCTGCCCATCGACGCCGATGTAGCGCTGCGCGAGGTTGATCTGGTCCGTCGGGACGAACACCGCGTCCCCTTGCGCGTAGGACAGGTACAAGTAGTCGCGCGCCGCGCCGTTCACGGTTTTCCGGACCATGCCGATAAAGCGCCCGATGCCGTGGTGGATGTGCACGACGAGATCCTGCGGCGACAAGTCCGTCCACGATCGGAGGATGGCGCCTTCCTTGGCGACACGGAACTTGCGGCGCCGGCGGCGCCAGCCGAGCACCTCGGCGTCGGAGACGACGACGAGCCCGGCCTCCTCGAGGTGGAACCCATTCGACAAAGCGGCCGGGACGGCGACGATTCCTCCGGGCGGCGGGACGTCGTCCAGCGTCGCGACGTTGTCGACGGCCAAGCCGCCGTCTTGCAGCATCTCGGCGACGCGGTGGGCTTGGGCGCTCGCCACGACGACGCGACAGCTCGCCGCGACCCATCGCTGCGCCTCCTGGGCCAGCGCTTGCATGCGACCAGCGAACGGCTCGACCGCGCGCAGCGGCATCTCAATGATGGGCTGCTCGTCGGCCGGCCCTTGGATCGTCGCCATCGGGAGCACGCGATGACGGCTCAAGCGATCGCGGAGCCCTTCCCACGCGAAGTACGTACGCGCTCCACGCCGATCTTCTTCCATCAAAGCTTCCGTATGTTCGGCGGCGGTCGTGAACGCGCGCGCTTGGTGCGCCATCTCCGGCGGCTCGTCGAGCACGACGAGCGTGCCGGGCGGCAGGACGTCGATCAGGCAGTGATCGCCCGCCGGCTCTGCGACCGGAACGATCTCGATCGCCGGAAAGTCGTCCTCCGACCGTTGCGTCTCCGGATCGAAACGGCGGATCGACTCGACGACGTCGCCAAACCACTCGATGCGAACGGGATGCTCGTCCGACGGAGAAAAGACGTCGATGATGCCGCCGCGGACCGCGAAAGTGCCTCGCACTTGCACGAGCGGCACGCGGTCGAATCCCGCCGAGGCCAGCTTGGCGGCGATCTCCTCCGGCCGCGTCAACTCGCCCGCCGACAGCGTCACCTCGACGCCTCTCACGGCGCTGGGGTGCGTCACGCCGCGTTGCAGCGCCGCGACGGGCGCGAGGATCACAACGGGCTCGGCGTCGGCCAGCGCCCGCAAGGCGACGAGCCGCTCCGCATTTGCTTCCGGGGAAGCGGGGAAGTCGTCGTACGGCAAGACCTCGGCGCTTGGGAAGTAACGGACGCAACCGCGCAAGAACGGCGCAAACGTAGATAGGTCGTCGTGCAAGCGCTCCGCCGCCTCGCGACCGGCCGTGGAAATCAGGACGGGCCGGCCCGCGGAGGCGACCTCATGCAACAGAAGCGGGGCGAGGACGAACGCCTTCTGAGCGCCTGCCGGGCCGAGGACCCATGGTAGCGCCCGGCCGCTGGCGAGCGCGTCGCGCAGCGTGGCATACGGCTTCCACGTTTCCAGAAGGTTGATCAGGCCGTTCAGCGCCACGGGGAATCGTCTCCAAACACGAAACGCGCCCGCGCGCCCGGAAGGATTGGTGCGGCGCGACGGACGCGGGCCGCCGTTTCGGCGGCCTCCTCAGGGTATCACGCAGAGCGGCGTGCCGTGCATGCCGCCGTCGGCTGGAACCGCACGCCGTGAGGCACTTGCAGGATCCGGAGGGCGATTTGGATGGACGGACCGATGCCGAGCGCGAACAGGAGCGTGCCGAGTCCCCACTGTCCGCCGAGCGCGACGCCGACGAGGAAGACGACGATCTCGAGCGCGCTGCGCGCGACGCCGACCGGCCGGCTCGTCCGCCGGCTGATCGCGAGCATGAGACTATCTCGTGGACCGGCGCCCAGCCGCGCGCGGATGTAGAGTCCGGATCCGAGACCGACGATGAAGATGCCGGCCAGATTCGCGGCGACGCGGACTGTCAAGGGGAACTCCCCGAGCGGCGGGACGAGACCGGCGTCGAGAATGCGATCCGTGAAGATGCCGACGAGGAACATGTTCATGATCGTGCCCGGTCCCGGCGGTTGCCCGAAGCGCCAGGCCACGGCGAGGATCACCAGCCCGACCGCGATATTGGCTTCGCCGAACCGCAGCGGGAACTGACGTGTCAGGCCCTGATGGAGTACATACCACGGCCCCAGCCCGACCTCGGATCGCAGCGTTACGACGATGCCGAACGAGAAGCAGAACAGACCGAAGACGATGGACGCGAGCCGAGGGAAGAGCGATCGCACGCGCCCATTCTACAGGTCAGGCAGCGCGCACCAAACGGTGCCCGTTCGTGTTGCGGCTGGGGTGGTAGGGTGAAAGCACCGCGTTGTCACTACTCCGGGGCAATCCCCGACCTCACCGCGCCTGGACTTTATTGGGTGCCGTGTGCCTCGTGCTCATGACATCATCCGGTGTGCGCGCGTCCTTCGGGGTCTTCGTCAAGCCGTTGCAGGCGCAGTTCGGCTGGGATTGGGCGGCGTTGGCGACGGTCGCGGCGCTGTCGTTGCTGTTGTGTGGCGCCGTCGGGCCCATCGTCGGGCGCGTGACGGACCGGTTCGGTGCCCGCCTCGTGTCGAGCGTCGCGCTCGCGACGCTCGACACGAGGCATGATCGCGGCGTCGTGGGTCCAGACCGTATGGCAGTTGTTCGCCACGGTCGGCGTGATCGCGGCCGTCGGTCCCGGCGCCGCCGCCGTGGCCGTGCGGTGGTTCGAGAAGCACCGCACGGCTCCTGCTCGGCATCATCTGCGGCAGCCTGGCCGCGGGCCAGCTCATCATCGTGCCCGGCGCGATTGCGATCACGCAGCAGGCGGATTGCCGCGCGGCGTACAGGGCTTTGGGCGTGCTCTGCCTCGCGCTCCTGGCGTCGTTCGCCTGGTGCGCGATCCGCAACGATCCGGGCGACGTGGGGGAGCGCCCCCCTCGTCGCGTCCGCTGCCGATGGCCGCTCCCCGCGGACGGGCGATGAGATCGTTTTGCGCACGGGTGTGTTGCAAGCGGCGCGCTCGTCGCCGTTCTGGCTGCTCGCCGGCAGCTTCTGCATCTGCGGCTACACGACGACGGGGCTCGTCCTCACGCACTTCATCCCGCACGCGACGGACCACGGATTCTAAGCGGGACAAGCGGCGCAAGCGTTGGGCGTGATGGGCGTTCTCAACATCGGCGGCACGCTCATGTCCGGATGGGCCTGCGATCGGTTCGGGGCGAAGTTTCCGATCGCCGCATATTACCTGCTGCGCGGCGTGTCGCTCGTCGTCCTGCCGTTCTTCGAGACGACGGCGGCGCTGTTCACGTTCGCCGCCGTCTACGGCCTCAACGACATTTCCACCTTGCCGGCGACGACCTCGCTGACAGCACGCGTCTACGGCCGATATTCCGTCGGCGAGCTATCGGGCTGGATCTTCTTCGCCCACCAAATCGGATCGGCGGTCGGATCGCTTCTCAGCGGCGTCTTCTACGAGCGGTTCGGCGACTATACGCTCGCGTTCCACTCCGCGGCCGCTCTTGCGTTCGTCGCCACGGCGCTCGTGCTCGCGATTCCCGACAAGACCGCGCGAGCCGGCGCGCTTGCGTCCGCGCCCGGCCGATAGCGGGAGCGCCGGTGAACGGATCAGCACGTCAGCGCGACGGCGGGAACGGCCGTCCGACGGTCACCGCATCCAGCAAGCTTGCCGGGAAGTCCTGGAAACGCGCGGGGTCCGGCTCCACGCCCATCGCGTCGATGACCTTGCTAAAGAACGCACGCGCGGCCGCGACGAGCGTGATGTCGAGGATCTCCTGATCGGTCAGACCGTGGGACCGAAGGGCGTCGGCGTCCGCGATCGACGTGTCGTGAGGCGCGCGGATGACGTTTTCCGCGAACGCCATGATGGCCACCTCGACCGCATCGAGCCCGGCGTGGCGGAAGTCGCGGACGATCGCCTCGATTTGTTCGTAGGAAAAACCGTTTTGACGGAGCACCGCTCCGTGGGCGGCGAGTCAATTCGTGCAGCGCAGCGCTTTCAGGGCCGCCATGCACACGAGCTCGTAGCGGCGCAGGCGCATCGTCCCGCGGATCGCTTTCGAGAGCTCCTGCCACTTCTCGAAGATCTCGGGGCGCAGGCTGAAGACCTTCGTTGTGTCGTGGGCGCGGCCGCGATCGCGAACCTCGCTTTCGTACATCGCTGCGGTCTTGCCGGTCGCCTTGTTCTCGGGGATCACACGGATGAGCAAGGGCGTCCACGTCTCCTTTGGGCCGGCGGAGAGTCGCGCCGTGCGGCGCGTCGACCGGCCTCGGAAGCGATTGTACCGCGTGGGATAATCGCCGCAGGATCGACGGCGGCCGAGGACCGGGACGGCATGAGGCCATGCGTCGGCGGCGGCATGGGAGGAAAACGTGACCGATCAGACGAGCGTCGAACAACATCGCGCGTTCGGACGGGGACCGATCGGGTGCGCGGTGCTGACGATCAGCGATACGCGCACGTTGGAGACCGACAGCGGCGGTCAGCTGATTGTGGATGCTTTGTCCGGGCAAGGACACCGGATCGTCCACCGCGCGATCGCGAAGGACGAGCCGGCGCAGATCGTCCGGTGGCTCGAGGAAGCCGCGGCCGATCCCGACGTCCGTGTGATCCTGACGACGGGCGGCACCGGCATCGCGCCGCGCGACACCACGTACGACGTCGTCAGCCGCTTGCTCGACAAGCGCCTGGACGGCTTCGGCGAGTTGTTCCGGATGTTGTCCTACCAGGAGGTGGGCGCCGCCGCGATGCTCAGCCGGGCCATCGGCGGCACTTTTCGCGGCCGCGTCCTGCTGTGCATGCCCGGGTCAACGAACGCGGTACGACTCGCGCTGGAGCGGCTCATCCTGCCGGAGATCGGTCACCTCGCCTGGGAGGTCGCCCGGCCGGTCCTGCCGCCGCCGCAAACGCGAGGTTGACGGTCGGTGACATTGGCGTGACAATGAGAGGATATTGGAACTCGGTTTCAATACGACGCGTCATGGTTCCAAATGTCGAACGGTCCCTGCGCACGTTTCAAGAATCGGGCCGCCGGCTGACGCCGTAGCTACGGGCGGTGCTTCGGGCGCTCGTTGAGCTTGGCTGCGCCCGCGACGCCGAGGAGATCCACGCCGGCGCGCGGCGCTACGCGCCCGGCATGGGTCGCGTCACCGTTTACCGCATGTTGGACGTGATGCAGGCGGAAGGCCTCGTGCAGCAGCTGCACTTCGGCGGCGGCCGGTCCCGATACGAGCTCGCGCGAACCGGCTCGGGCCATCATCACCACCTCATTTGCCAGCAGTGCGGCGTCGTTGCCGTCCTCGACGGGTGCCTGTTGGGATCGATCGACGGGACGCGGCTGCCTTCGGGCATTCACGTGGTTGGACATCGGCTCGAGCTGGTCGGGATCTGCGCGCCCTGCCAGAAGCGGGTCGGCGAACCGAGGTTGCCGGGCGCGGCGTGAGCGAAGAGAGGGGAACTCAGAGATCAGATTCCGCTTCTGGGGAGCGGTGCCGGTCGCGATCCTGCTCGCGATCGGCGGGCCGACGACAGCGCAACCGGCAGTGTCGCCGCGGGCGGCGTTATCGGTTTTCGCGTCGTTCTATCCGCTGTACGAGTTCGCCTCGCGCGTTGGCGGCAACCGCGCGGTCGTCAGGAGTCTCGTGCCGGCCGGCGGCGAGCCGCACGCCTACGAACCGACGCCGCGCGACATCGCCGCGTTGTCGGCCGCCGACCTCATCGTCTACAACGGGGCCGGTTTCGAGCGCTGGGCACAGCGGTTGTCCAGGGTCGCGCCGCCGCGGGTCGTGCGCGTCGAGGCGACGCGCGGGCTTCCCATCCGGCGCATCGTCGACGAGAAGGCGAGCCATGGGGGACACGCGCACAGCGCGGGCGATCCCGATCCGCACGTGTGGCTCGATCCGCTGCTGGCGCAGCGGCAGGTCGACAACATCTTGGCCGGGTTCGTGCGAGCCGACCCGGCCGGCCGCGCCGTCTACGAGGCGAACGCGCGCCGACTGCGCCAGGATCTGTGGGCGTTGCACCAGCGGTACATGTCGGGGTTGCGGTCGTGCGGTCAGCGGACGATCATCACGACGCACGCGGCGTTCGGCTACCTGGCCGCACGGTACAAGTTGACGATGATCGCGATCACCGGTCTATCCCCGGAAGCCGAGCCGTCGCCGCGGAAGCTGCGGGAGATCGTTCGCGAGGCACGCGCGCGCCGCGTTTCCGTCATCTTCAACGAATCGCAGGCGAACCCGAAGGTGGCGGAGGTCATGGCTCGGGAGGTCGGCGGTCGGACGCTCGTGCTGAATCCCGTCGAGCGACTCACGGCGGAACAAGCGCGTTCAGGGTCCGCTTATGTCACGGTGATGGATGACAATCTCCGAAATCTCGCCGACGGCCTCGACTGCCGTTAAACCGACGTCGGTCGCTGCCCTCGAGCGGATCACGTTCGATTATGGCGCCGAGCGCGTCCTCGAGGACGTCACGTTGTCCATCGAGCCGGGGGACTTCCTTGGCATCATTGGTCCCAACGGCTCCGGCAAGACGACGTTGCTTAGTGTTCTCCTGGGCTTGCGGCGACCGACGCAGGGCGGCGTGCGCCTGTTCGGAACCGACGTCGCCGCGTTTCGCGAAAGCCATCGCATCGGATACGTGCCGCAGAAGGCCACAGCGTTCGAGCCGCGGTTCCCGGCGAGCGTCTTCGAGGTCGTCATCAGCGGCCGCGTCCGGCGCGCCGGACTCGGCCGCCGGTTTGGCCCGGCGGACCGCGCGGCGACGCTGGACGCGCTCCACACCGTGGGGATGCAGGACGTGCGGAACCGGCTCATCGGCGAGTTGTCGGGCGGCCAGCAGCAGCGCGTCTTCATCGCTCGGGCGCTCGTCACTCACCCGGACCTGCTCGTGCTCGACGAACCGACGGTCGGCGTGGACATCGAGGCGCAGGACCGATTCTACGCGCTGCTGCGTGCGTTGAGCCTGCAGGGAACGACGCTGGTTCTCGTCTCGCACGACATCGGCGTCGTCGCCAGAGAGGTTACGCGGCTCGCTTGCCTCAATCGACGGTTGTTCTTTCACGGCGAGCCCGGTGAAGCGCTGCGCTCCGGGGCGCTGGACAATCTATATCGCGCGAACAGCGTCGTCGTGACCCACGACCATCACCATCACGGCCGCAGTTCGCGGTACGCCTGACGCCGTCACGATGCCGGAAATCCTGCAGTACGGCTTCATGCAGCGCGCCCTCCTCGGCGGCCTGATGATCGGCACGATTGCGCCGGTCATGGGCGTGTTCCTCGTGTTGCGGCGCCTCAGCTTGATCGCCGATGCGCTGTCGCACGTCGCGCTGGCCGGAATCGCGCTCGGTCTCGTCGCCGGCGTCTACCCGTTCGCCATCGCGCTGCTCGTCTGCGTCTCCGGCGCGATCGGCATCGAGCGGCTACGGACGTCCGGGCACCTGCAGGGCGACGCCGTGCTCGCCGTGTTCCTGTCGGGCGGCTTCGCGGTCGCGGTCGTGCTCATAAGCGTCGGAAGGGGATTCAATGTCGACTTGTTCTCCTATTTGTTCGGCGCGATCACGGCGGTGCAACCGAGCGATCTCTGGCTGATCCTCGGGATGGGGCTGTGCGTATTGAGCGCGATCGTACTCCTGTACAAGGAGCTGTTCGCGATCACCTTCGACGAGGAATGTGCGCGCCTTCAGGGAATCCCCGTCGATCGCATCAATCTCTTGCTGACGATCCTGACCTCCCTGGCCGTGGTCATTGCAATGCGGATCACCGGCGTCTTGCTGACGAGCGCGCTCATGGTCATTCCGGCGGTGACGGCCGTCCGGCTCGCCCGCAGCTTCCGCGCGACCCTTCTGCTCGCGGTCGCCGCCTCGCTAGCGGCCGTCGTCAGCGGCATGGTCGCCGCCTACTACTTCGATCTGGCCACCGGCGGCGCGATCGTGCTGTTCGCGATCGTGCTGTTCGCGGCGTCGTTCTTGTTGCGGCGCGCGCGCTGACGCGCCGCAGGGAAATCCCCTCGCCGCGCGAATCGGACCACGGCATGCACGCGCCCGTCTTGCCTGTCGGCAACGAATACCTATCGATTCCCCACCTCGATCCGCGGACGGGCGAGATCCCGGACGTCTTCGCTTTGTCCGATCGCGCGTCCGGTCTGCTCGGCCTGCGCGGTCAGAGGAAGCCCTTGCTGCGCATCGTCTGTGCTCACGACGACGGCTCGCTGCACCCGTTCCAGCCGCGCGAGGCGGCGCGTGAGGACGCGTGGACGCCTGTGCTGCGGGGCTCGGCAGGAGAACGCGACATCACGGTGCGGTTCGTGGCGCCGCCCAGCGAGCGGGCGATCGTCATTTCGATCACCGCCACCCAACCGGGAACGTTCGGCGTGGCCTGGAACTGGGACGCGGTCAGCGTCGTCACAGGGGAAGCGCGCGACGTTCCCGCCGATCTCATCGTGCGTGCCGGCGACGAGGACGGCGTGACGACGGGCGAGGCATTCGGACCGTTGCCGTTCATCGGCTGGGCGATAGCGGCCGACGGCGACTCCGCGACACACGTCACCGATGTCGACGGGGACGCGCGGCGCGGCGCGCTGCTTCGAACTTGCGCCGCCGGCGAGGTCGGTTCGTTCTTCGTCACCGTCGCGATCGACGGCGCCGGGGCCCGCCGCAGCGCATTGGCGATGCGCGCGACCGGCGCCGCGGCGATGGTCGCGGAGACGCAACGATGGCTGCAAGCGCGCACCGTGCGATTGCGCGACCCGGCGGCTGAGGCGCGCGCGAACTTGAATTTGTTCTTCAACCGCTTTTTCGCGACGGGTCGCACGCTGGAGCGCGGACACCTCGTCGCCGTCACGTCGCGCAGCCCGCGTCACGGGAACTGCGGCATCTTTCGGGCCCGGGACGCACTGCTCTGGAGCTTGCCGGGGTTGTGCGTGCAGGAGCCGGCGTGGGCGGGAGATCTGCTCCTCGACTTCTACGAGTCCACCTGGCCGCAAGGCGGCGATCATGGGCTGTACCTACACGGAGCGCCGATGTTCCCGGCGGACGATCTCTTCTCGTT
>VGFF01000028.1 GCA_016868955.1 Armatimonadota bacterium | reverse complement strand
CAGCGCCGGCGCCAAGTCGAGATCGCCGAGCCGGAACCATGCGTCCTCGCCCAGCGACGCGATCGCGTCGACGACCCGCGTCGTGTCGCCGGCGAGGCCCCACCCGCGATCGCGATCGACGCGCCCGGCCAACGTGTAGATAACGATGTCGACGTCGGGGCAGACGCGCAGACCGTGCCACTCCAAATCGTCGCCCGTGTTCGCGACGATCGTCAGCGCGCCCGGCGGCACGGGCGGCTGATGGCGCGGAACGCCGAGCGTGATGAACGCTTGTGGCTCCGGATCGGGCGGCAGGCGCAGCGCGCGCCGCACCAAAGACTGACAGAACAAGGGCGCGCAGCACCAGCAGGCGCCGAGGCCGAGCGCCTCGGCCGCGAGCAGAAGGTTCTGGATCGATGCCGCGACGCTCTACACGCCCATGGCGTGCTCGGCGCGCCGCGCTTCGCGGCGTTCGTAGGGATCCATCTCAACCATCGTCAGGCACGGCATGACCAACACCGGCGCGCCGCCGAACCGCTCGTAGGACAGCCGCAGCTCGACGCGGATCACCTTCTCGTCGAGCCCGCGGGCCCGCATGTCCGCGTCCCAACGGCGTCCCATCTCACGCAGAAGCCGATTGCGCGCGGAGCGGTCGGCAAGGTCGCACCAACGCCAGGGCTGGCGGTTGTGCGCCGAGGGCGCCGCGCACGCCGCCGCCAGCAGGGTCGTGACGATCTCTGGCGGCACCGGTTCATCGCTCTAGAAGCGCACGGACCGCCGGCCGTGCAGCACGGTCCAGCAATCGCGCGGCGTTGGCGTGGGCGTCGTCACGGCTGTTTCAACTGAACAGGTCGCGCGACGGCGGGCGCAGTAGCGCGGCCGCGCCGTCGTCGCCAGGATCGAGAGGCGTGCCGCGAATCAGCGCAACCGGCCGCCGTTCGTCAGTTTGTCCCATGAGGATCGTCGCCGCGCCCGCCAGCTCGTCGGCGAGCGCTTCCATCGAGCTCTGCATCTCGTAGCCGAACAAGTCGGTTCGTCCGCGCTGATCACGCACGGCGGCGCCGCCGGCGAGGCCGATACAAACACCGATGGCCGCTTGCCGGTGCGCGCGGCCGTGCGTGTCGGCGACGATGACTGCGACAGCGACGCCGAACCGCCGGCGCAACGCTTCCCGCAACGCGCGCGCCCAGTTGTCGGGATCGCGCGGTAGCAGGACGGCGTTGCCGGCACCGGCGTTCGATTGATCGACGCCGGCGTTCGCGCAGACGAAGCCCAGCCGATGATGCGTGATCAGCAGGCCGGGGCGCACGCGCGAGATCGCGGTCGACTCGCGAAGCATCAGCTCGACGACGCGCGCGTCCTTGCCCGTGCGCGCGGACAGGTCCTGCGCCTCCCGCGATGGCTGTACACCGGCGAGCGCGATGACGCCGCCCTCGGCCACGGAAAGGATCTTGTGCGCGACGACGAGCACGTCGCCGTCGCACGGGTGCAACCCCTCGCGCGCGAGCGCGGCGCCGATGATCGACGAGACGTCGTCGCCCGGCCCGATGATCGGGATCGTTTCGCACGCGGTGACGGTCAGCGGCCCGCCGCCGCCGCGACCGACCGCTGAGGAAGATGAGACCATGGCGCGGCGGTCCTAGATTCCCGTGAACTGAACGCCGATGGACTTCTTCTTGTACCGCTGATTCATGCCGATGATGACGGCTGCGAGCTGCTCGAGAGCGGCGGCGGCATCGATGCCGCCGGCATCGATGCCGCGCATGCCGATCAGACCGGCGAGCTCGCTGACCTTCGCCTTGGCATCGGCATCGTCGCCGCAGACGAGCACGTCGCCCTCGACCGGTTCGCCGAACTTGTGCAGCTTCGCCGACGAGACGGTGTGGAACGCCGCCACGACGCGCGCGTCCGGCAGCAGCCGCTGCGCGGTCGCGCCGGCCGAGCCCGCCGGCATCGCGTCGAGGACCGGCGGCGCGAATTGCCGGAGCGGCACCGTCGTGTCGACGACGATCTTTCCCGCGCAGGCTGCGCGCACCGCGGACAGGATTGCCTCCATGCCGGCGTAAGGAATGGTCAGGACGACGAGGTCGGCCGCGCGCGCGGCGTCTTCATTCGTTGCCCCATCGACGGACGCTCCGGGCGCATCCGACAATGCTTTCGTGGCGGCGTCTTGCGCCTTCGCCGCGTCGCGGGAGCCGATAAGGATACGCCGTCCCGCGCGCGCCCAGCGGGTGCCGAGGCCCATTCCTTCTTTGCCGGTCCCGCCGAGAATCGCGATCGTTTCCATGCAGACTCCGTTCCGGGCGAGCGCGTGCCGTCAGCGCGCGGCGCGCAAGCGCGCCGCCGCATCGCCGGCCTCGACCGCGGCTAGCACCGCCGCGTGCTCCTCGATCGATCGGCTCCAGCCGCCGCGCAGCGTAAGCGACCGCAAGCGGTAGCCCCGCATCTCGTCGAGAACCTGGTTGTACAAAGCGATGAGCCGGTCGTTGCCGGACGCGCCGACGATCGCGCGATGGAACCGCGTGTTCACGTCGAAGAACGCGTTGACGTCGCGCGGCGCGGGCGCGCCTCGGCAAGGTGCTCGACGGTGAGACGCTGGATGGCGGCTCTTGCGGGCGCCCGGCTGACGCCGAGCCGTCCGGCCAGCTTTACTTGATGCAGCGGCTGGCCGGTCGCGATTCGATTCGCCAGCACTTCGGCGCGAAGACGCCGGTAGACGCGTTCGCGGACCGTCATGTTGCCGATCGCGGTCTGCGCCACGCAACGCTTCCACGAGAGAGGATCCGACCCGAATGACCGGCTGCTTTTGTATACAGCATACACTTTCCTGCGAGCGAGCGGTCCGGCGCTACAAGACCGCAGTGACGAACGCGAGAAACGCGGCGGCCGCTTGCGCGGCAATGCTTGGCCGGCGACCGGGCCGGGCCAGCGCCGCGGCGGCAAGCGCAAACGCCACGCCGTGGCCGGCGATGCGCGGCGCATCACCGGCCGAGACGATCGCCGAGACGATGGCGAACGCGCTCGTGACGAGCAGTACCTGGAAGCCGAGCGTGGCGAGGCGGCCGTCGCGCTCGCCGGCGGCGCCGAGCCAGCAGGCGGCGACGCCGAGGTAGCCGGCGAGGATTGCGACCGCCGCCGGGGGGCGCTGCTCGCCGGCGAGGAACGCGGCGGCAACGAGCACCAGGGCAATCGCGCCGAAGTGCGTCCAAGGCAGAAACGGAATGCGCACGTCGCCGAGCTCCGGCAGGATGGCGGTCGCGATCGCCGTCCCCAGCAGGTAGGCCGACAGCATGAGGGCGACCGGCGCGAAGTGGGCGCTGCCCACGAGGTGGAGCAATCCGCCGGACAACACGACGAGCGCAAGAGCGAGCGCGAGCACGCACGGCACGGCGATGCGCAGGAGGCGTCCGCGCGGCGATGGCGGCAATACGAACACGGGCACCGTCGCGGACGCTAGCAGCAGCGCGGATCCGATGTGCGTGCCGGCGAGCGTCGGCCAAGCCAAGCCCGCTCGCAAGGCGACGGCGATCGGCGCCTCCAAGAGCGCGCCAGTGCGCATCAGCCATGCGAGCAATGCGAACGAAAGCGCCGATGCGACGCCGACGAGAACCGACGGCGTCGGACGGGCCGGGCCGTTCCGCAGCCACCACGCGGCCGCGCCGATCAGGCTCACCAGGGACAACCAGCCGAAAACACGCTCCAACGGTGCGGCGGGTGGAGCGGCCTGGGCGGCCGCCCAGGCCGCTCCACCCGCCGCGACGCGATAACGAAAGAATCCGGCGGCGAGGTTTCCGCCCGTCGTCGACACCTGATAACGCACGACGTAGGTTCCGGAGCCGGTGGACGAGACGGGCAGGCGAACGCGGCGCCCGTCCGCCGAGAGCTCCGGGGCACCCGTCTCCGCGATGCCGTCTCGGCCAACGATCGTAAACGTGCTGTACGTCGGATTGACGGATTCACTGAACCATAGCAGCACCTGAGACGGCGGGCGCGCGACCACCGAATCCGGCGCGGGAAAAGATTCCTGACAATACGCCTGCGATAGCGCGCCGGAGGTCGAGATCGCGAATCCGGCGCCAACGATCACCGCCGCCGCCATGATGACGGTCGCGAATCGCGTGAAGACGAGCCAGTCCCACGGACGCGGCCGCGCGTCGCGCGCCTCGGCGCTCGGCGGTTGCCGGCGTACGTTGCTCATGGCGCCCGGCGGTATCCCGACCTGCTCGCCAGCGCTTCCAAGGTCATGACCCCTTCGGTGTTACGCCCGGCGATGACCCAGGTCGGAAACGCGTTGACGCCGGCGGCCTGGCAAAGATCCGGACGGCCCCCGGGTGTGCGCGCGTCGCACTCGACGTACGGAAGCGCGGACGCCGCCCGCCCGAACAGCTTCTTCTGCTCCGCGCAGTGCGAGCACCAATAGGCGCCGTAGAATTGCGCGCCGGTCGCCTTTAGGTGCCCGGCGAGTGCCAGCGCGTAGACGGCCTGCGGATCGTCCGCCGCCGGCGGAGGCTCGTTCGCGGTAATCGCGTACGCGCCCCCGAGCACGAGCACCGCGACGAGCGCGGCGCCGCTCGTCGTCCAGGCTACCGGCGCCGCGGGAAACGGCCGGCGGCGCCACGCTGCTGCGAGGATGGCAACGCACAGGACCGCGGACAGCAGGCAGGTGCTGCACGTCGCGAGCAGGATCACCTGCTGCACGAACGTGAAGATGACGGACGCCGAGACCCCGGCGGCGGCGAGCGGCATCAGGGCGCGCCAGCGCGCCGGATTGGTGCGGGGCGGCAAGGCGACCGCGAGCACCGATCCGTAGAACGCGAGCCCGAGCACTGTCACCGGGACGCCTGCGACGGTCGCGTACGCGCTCGTCTGCACGAGGTCGCAGGCTTTCCCCGTCAGGCAGAACGACTTCGTGTCGAGCAATCGCACGGCGAGCAGGTAAGCGCTGAGCAGCAACCCGCAGCCGGCGAGCGCGGCGACGATGACGTCCCGCGTGCGCGGAGCTGGCTTCGCGGTCTTCCTTCCCCCTCTTCGCGTCGATGGCGCCATCGACTCTCCTCCTCATTTGCGTTCCAGGATTGCGTTCCACCGAAGTTCGCGGCGACGAAATGCGGCGCCGTAGAGCTCGGAGGATGACCGCCGATCAGGAACCGCCGTTAGGGAGCGGCTCGCGCAGCAGCACGCGGAGGTCGGCCACCAGGTCCTCCGTCTTATGGTCGTGTTGCACGATGAGCCGCCACCGTCCGGAACGGTCGATCACGGTCACGTGCGACGAATGGTTGACCAGGTAGTCGTTCGGACCGTCCCGCGGCACCTTCTCGTGCACGACGCCGTACGCCGTGTATACGGGTCGCATCTCCGCTTCACTCCCCGTCAACCCGAGGATCGTCGGGCTGAACAGCGCCAAGTAACGCCGCAGCACGTCGGGCCGATCGCGCGCCGGGTCGGCCGTCACGAAAACGAACCGGACGCGATCTGCATCGGGGCCGAGCGCCGCTTGCGCGTTGCGCAGGCGCGCGAGCGTCAGCGGACAGATGTCCGGGCAGTACGTGTAGCCGAAGAACATCACGACGACGTTGCCGCGCTGCGCCGACAGCCGAAACGTGGCGCCACGGTGGTTCCGCAGCGCGAAGTCCGGAGCCGGACGCGGCGGCTTAAGCGCTTCGCCGCGCAGCGCCGCGCCGGGCGTGCATGCGGCCAGCGCCAGCGCCGCGACCGCCGCGATCCACGGGCTGTGTCGGGTACGAAACCGCATGTTCTCGTCCACGGTGCTCCTAGCGCCGGTGAATGGCGACGGCGTGGCCGCCGCCGAAAGAGAAAACAGCAGGCGGCACGACGCCGGCAACCGCGGGCGTCTGTCTACCGCCGCGCCGGTCGAGTTCACGCCGACGCCGATCGAATGGCGCGCCGCGACGGTGCGGTCGTCGGCCCGTCATTCGATCGGGCCCAGCCGTTCTCCGATGCGCAGCGAAGCCCACACTTCCGCGCGCGACAGCTCCGCCCGCGGCGATCCGCCGGTGGGTTGCGCGGTTTCCTCCGGCGAAGCCACAGCTACGACGCCACGGCGCCCGCGGGCAGCTCGTCGGAGATCGCGCGCCAGCGCCGGCCGTTCTCGCGCGCGCCTTCGGCGTAAGCGTCGGGGATGACATGGTACGGTGGCCGCACCGGACCGGCCTTCATGTAGCCGACGGCGGCGATGCGGAGCGTTCGGAACGTTTTCATGCGCCACCTCCGGCAGGAATCGCTGAGATAGGCACGAGTTCGACCCGGGCGCGGCCAACCCCTCGCCGACCTGACGCGCCCGCCGTCGCCCGTACGAGGGGACGCCGTCAGGACCACAACACCGGATCGAACCGGGTGATCACCTCTGGCGCGCCGTCGGTGACGATCACTTCTTCTTCGATGCGCACGCCCTCGCCACCGGCGATCTCGATGCCCGGCTCGACGCGGAGGACCATACCCGGCGCCAGCGGCGTGTCGTCGGTCGGGTACAACAGCGGCGGCTCCATCGTCTCCAGGCCGATCCCTTGCCCGATGAACCGTCGGGCCGCGTCGCCGAAGCCGTGCGCCTCGAGCACTCGGTTCGCGGCGGCGACGACCTCGCGCGGCAAGACGCCGGGCCGGCAGGCGTCGATCGCGGCCCGTGTCACGGCGAGGGCAGCGTCGACATGGCGGCGCTGCGGGTCGCATGGTCGCCGCCATCGCGGCGGCGACCATCTCGAGTTCGCTGACGCCGTCCCGGACCGCGGCCAGGGTCGTCCCGTAACCGCTGGCGCACGTCGCCCCCGCCCGCCGCAGCATCTCGATCTCGGCCGCGCTCTTGACGGCGCGCATGCGCGCGGCGTCGTCGTCCATAGACAGCCATCGCAGCGACGGCAGCCGCTCGCGCAGCTACCGCTCCATGCGCAGCGGTAGCTTGTCCTCGCCGACGAGCCCGATGGTCGTCGCGCCGAGGTCCTTTTCGCCCAGCACGGCGGCGATCGCGGCCGCGAAGTTGGGCAGGAACGGGCCCGGCAGCCCCTCCGGCGCGCGCGCGTGCCGCACGTCGGCGATCGGAACCATGTCCTTGCGCGCGGTCGTGTCGACCAGCAAAACGGGATCTCCGGCGACGGGCGCGATCAACGCGGCGTGGCCGATGCCGCGCATGTCACCCCACGTCATGGCGGCGGGAAACGGCGGAAAGTGATTCGCGAAGTACGCGATGTTGCCGGCACGGTCGTACAACGAACGCGCCAGCACGAGCACGCCGCGCGCGCTCGCAGACGATCGAGCCGCGATAGGACCTCGGCGTGCGTGATGATCAATTCCAGGTCGACCTCCGGAACAAGGATTGCGGCCACTACAGCAGAAGTCCTCGTCCAGGTCAATAGGTGCGCGCGTCTCAGCTCGGTCGCAATGCGCGCGTTCGGACAGACCGGCATCCTGCCGCCGGCGGCCGTCCCCATCGAAGAAGCGATCCTGGAAGGGAAACGGGCGGCGCTGCATTCGCACGAAGGCGCATTTTGGCGTTGTCGCCGCGACTTCTACGGCCGTCCCGTCTTCGTGGCGATCCTGCGCGTGACCGTCGCGACGCCGTACTAAGAGGTGATGCGGGCGGCCTACGCGCGCCAGCCCGCTGACGCTAGTCACGCGCGACGTCGCGACAATCACGATCGAGGCGCGCGGCGCCGATCTGCGAGGCCTATGGATCACGGAGACGACCCGCCCGCGCCGGCGTGCATTCGTGAATCTGGACGGAATACGCTGACGTATACTGCCGCTATGGCTCCCGCCGACTCCGACCTGCGTCGGATCATCCGTCGTCACATGCTGCTGTTGATGGCCGCGCAGGGTTTCTCGATCGTCGTCTTCATGCAGATGCCCGCGCTCGGCGGCTTGGCGATCAAGGAGTTGACGGGCAGCGTCGAGCTCACCGGCGTCGCGATGAGCGTGAGCGCAGTCGGCCAGCTCCTGACGGCACATCTTTTCGGACGCTGGATGGACCACTGGGGACGCGGACCCGTCCTGGCGATCGGCGCCGGACTCTCGGCCGGTGGCGCGCTGCTGATCGCCTGGGCGTTCAACCTCGGCGCGCTGCCGATCTTCCTCGCTTCGCTGCTCTGCTACGGCGCGGCGTCCGGGCCGCTGCGGCAGATCACGGTCGCAGCCGCCGACATGCACCCCTCGGCAGCGCGCGGCCGCGCCGTCGGCATGGTCTTCATGGGCAGCATCCTCGGCACGGTGCTGTCGCCCGTGATCGCGCGCTTCTTCACCGCGCGCCCGGGAGTCTCCGACCACGACAGCATCGTCCTCGCGTGGATCGTCGGCGCGGCGCTGTTCGCTTGCGCCGTGCCGCTCTTCCTGGCGCTGCGACCGGATCCGCTCGAGATCGGCAAACGCCTGGCCGCGCGCGACGGCGCGGCGGCTGCCGCCGCGGGCCGAGAGCTGCCGCGGCTGGATTTCGGACCCGACAAGGCGATCGCGTTCGCGGCCGCGATCGCGACGATGGCCACCCTCTGGGGCAATATGAGCCTCGGCATGGCGATGACGCCGGTGGCGATGCGGCACCATCACGTGCCGCTCGGCGACATCATGTTCGCGATCTCGCTGCACGTGCTGGGGATGTACGCGTTCGCTGTACCGCTCGGCGCGTTCGCCGACCGGATCGGCCGCAAGCCGATGATGACCGCTTCGATCCTGCTGACCGGCGCGTCCAACTTCGGCGCGCTCGCTGCCGCAGACTACATCTCGCAGGCGGTGTTCATCTTCTTACTCGGCATCGGCTGGTCGGGCGGGATCATCTCGGCGACAGCGATGCTCTCCGACTACACGACCGCCGAGGACCGCGGCCGCGCGTTCGGATCGGCGGAGTTCATCACGCGCGCCGCTCTGCTGCTCTTCCCGGCGCTCGGCGGCTTGCTCGTTGGGCGCATTGGATTCGTCTACGCCGGCGTGGCGATCGCCGCGACGGCGCTGGCGCCGTTGTTCTTCGTCCTGCGCATCCGCCGCGACCGTCCGTTGCCCGTGCCGATCGACGTACCCGCCGGCCGCTAGCTAGGGCGCAGCCCAGAAGTCCCGCGCGTCGATGCGGTCGCGGACGATCTGCAGTTCGTGCACGCGCTGCAGATAGCGCGAAGCGTCTTGGATCTGCTTGTCGTCCATGCCGCCGCGCACCCAGCGGTCACCCCACTCCTTGCGGATCATCTGCAGCTGGACGGCGGTCAGATCGAGCGTGCCCTTGCCGCGGCGGGCCGCGATCTCGTTCGCGCGCTTCGGCTCGCGCAGCGTGACCTCGAGCATGTCCTGCTGGAAGCGATTGAGGCGCCGCAGCACGTCACGTCGCTGCTCGAAGGTGTTCTGCGACGCAATGAACCCCGATTGCACGAAGTTCTCGCCGTACGTCTGCTCGTAGACCGACACCGGATCAGCGACGACGCGGTAGCGCTTCGACCACAGGATCGGCGTGATGAACGGCTCCCACAACGTGATCGCGTCCAGGTCGCCGCGCTCCAGCCCGGCGATCAGATTCGCCGGCGCCGCCGTCGCGATCGAAACGTCCTTGCCGGGGTCGAGCCCGCGCAGCCGCAACCCGATCGCCGTAGCCACGTAGCTCGTGCCTGCCAGCGACGCCACGCCGACGCGGCGGCCGCGCAGATCCTCGATCCGTTGGTAGGGCGCCCCGGCGCGCACGAGCATCTTGAACGCCGCCAGCTGCCAGCCGCGGACGACGCGCAGCCCGAACCCCTCCTTGTGCAGCAGGGCCGCCGCCGTCAAGCCTGCCTCGGCGACGTCGATGCCACCGCCGCGAAACGCGGTCATCTGGTCGGCGGTGCGGACGTAGGGAACGTACTCGACGTCGAGGTTGTACTTCGCGCGCGCGACGTCGCGATGCTCCTGCCCGACCATGTAGGGAATGCTCGTGATGTCGACGACGTAGCCGAGGCGCACGCGATCGGCCGGCCGCGGCTGCGCGCCCGGCGAAGCGGCGGCGAGCAAGACGAGTCCGACGGCGATGGCCGCGGCGCGCGGCGCAAGCGTGAAGCAGTTCTTCATCATTTTCGTTTCCCTCCGTTATCGTTCATGCCCGTTGCGGGCGCCAGCGCATGACTTGCCGTTCGATCGGACGGATCAGCACGTATTCGGACAGCAGCATCAAGATGATCATGACGACGACCCAAGCGAAGACCTCGGTCACGCGGAACTGTTCCCACGAGAAGTAGAGGCGGTAGCCGATGCCCTGATGCCCGATGAGCAGCTCGGCGAAGATCGCGATCTTCCAGCAGTAGCTGTAGGAGCTGCGAACGCCCGCGAACAGGTACGGATAGAGGCTGGGGATCGTCACGCCGCGCAGCACCTCGGCGCGACCGACGCCGAAGGCGTGCGCCATTCCTTCCAGGTCGACGTCGATCGCCTTGACGCCCTCCCAGAACGCGAACGCGAGGATCGGAAAGCCGACGATGAACACGACGAAGATCGCCGAGAAGTGACCGAACCCGAACCAGATCACAGAGAAGAAGCCCCAGACGATCGACGAGATCGTCTGCAGGATGTACAGGAACGGCTTGCTCAGCGTTTCGAAGCCGCGGTGGTACCCCATGAGGATCCCGACGACGGCGCCGAACAGCAGGGCGAACGCGTACGCGTAGAGCGTGCGCCAGGTCGTCACCCAGATGCTGCTCCAGAGGACGCCCTCGGCCGCGAACTCCGGGATCTTCGCGAGCGAGCGGCCGATGCCCGGAAACAGGTGGGGCGGGTAGAGGAGCGACAGTCCGTGCCAGATCAGCAGCGTCAGCGCGAACGCCGCGATCGCGGGCGCGGATCGAACGATCCACGGTCGAGTGACGTTCACGACGGCGAAGACGCCTCCAACGCGGCCGGAACGTCGCCGCGGCGCCGGCGGGGTGCGCGCGCCGCCGTTGTCCGCTCCGCTTCCGCCGGCCAACCGGAGACGAGGTGATCGCGTCCGGCGCGCAGGTGACGGCGGGCCGCCTGCTCGGCGCCGTCGGCATCGCCGGCGGCGATCGCGCGGACAACGGCCTCCCGTTCGGCGGCGACCTGAGCGGCCCGCGCCGGAGCGCGGCCCGCGGCCGCGCCGATCAGCTTCACGACGTTGTTCGACTCCAGCATCATCCGTTCCAGCGTGCCGTTACGCGCCACATCGACGAGCACGGCGTGAAAGTCCTCGGCCGGCGTATTTCCGCGGCCGCCGCGACGGCCGCCCGCCGCGGCCCGGAGACGCGCGACGTCCTGCGGGGTCGCCAGCGCGGCCGCCTCCCGCGCCGCGAGCCCCTCCAGCACCTCGCGAACGCGCAGCGCCTCGAGGACCTCGCGCTCGGTGACCTGGCGCACGATCGCGCCGCGCCGTGGGCTGATCGTGACCAGCCCGTCGCGCTCCAGCCGCCTCAGTGTCTCGCGGACCGGCGAGCGGCTCGTCTGGAACCAGGCCGCGATCTCGCCTTCCACGAGGCGTTGCCCGGGCGCCATCCGGCCGCGCAGGATCGCCGCTTCCAGGTAGGCGTACATTTGGTCCGCCAGCGACTGCGCCGCCGGCGCCGGCATCGGTTCGTTCATATCGGGCTCCCCGTGACCGCGGCTCGCGGCGCCAACTGGTGCTCGGCGATCGATTCCTCGAACGTGCGCAGGACGCGCTTCTCCTGCTCGAACAGCGCGTCGGACGCGTAGACGCGCGGGTACGGCAGCGGCACGTCGATCTCGCGAAAAACGCGCGTCGGCTTCGGCGTGAGCAAGACGACGCGCTGGGAGAGGAAACACGCCTCGGTGATGTCGTGGGTGACGAACAGGATCGTCATCCCCATCTGCCGCCAGAGCGACACGATCTCGGCGCGCAGGCCGCGGGCGGTGATCTCGTCGAGGTGGCTGAACGGCTCGTCCATGAGGACGACGTCGGGTTCGTAGACGAGCGCGCGCGCGATGGCCGCTCGCTGCTGCATGCCGCCGGATACCTGATGCGGGTAGTAATCGGCGAACTCGCGGATGCCGACGAGGTCCAGCACGCGCGCGACGCGGCGCGCGATCTCATCGCGACCGGCGCGGCGATCGAGAACGAACGCGACGTTGTCGGCGACCGTCTTCCACGGCAACAGGCGCGGGCTCTGGAAGACATATCCGATCTTCGTAGCCCGTCCGGCCCGGGTTTGCCCGTCAGCGTCCTCGAAGCGCACGGTGCCCGCCGTCGGCGCCATCAAGCCGCTGAGGATATTCAGCGTCACCGACTTCCCCGACCCGGACGGGCCTAGGAGCGCCAGAAACGATCCCGGCTCGGCGCAAAAGTCCAACCCGTTCAGCACGGCAAGCGTACCGCCAGCCGGGAGAGGGAACGCTTTGCGGAGTCCTTCGACGCGAAGCCGGCGCACGACGATCGGCTAGGACAACGACAATCCGCCGTCGACGGCGATGGTCTGTCCGGTGATCATGCCGGCGCGGTCGGATGCGAGGAACGCCACGGTGGCCGCGACGTCCTCGGCCTCGGCGAGCCGGGCCATCGGAATGTCGGCGATCTTCTTCTCGAGGAACGCCGGATTGTTCGCCAAATCCTTCGACATGTCGGTGATCACCGTCGTCGGAGCGACGGAATTGACGCGCACGCGCGGCGCCCACTCCAGCGCCAGGACGCGCGTCATGTAGACGACCCCGGCCTTCGACACCCAGTAGACGGCGCCTGTCTTCGAGGCGAGCACGCCGTTGATGCTGCTGATCGCGACGATCGCGCCGCCTCGCGCGCGAATCGGGGCCCCGAACGCCTGGCAGCAGCGGAAGACGCCCTTCAGGTTGACTTCCATGATCGCGTCCCAAGCCGCGTCGTCGGCGTCGGCCATGGGTGTGCCGCGGATCTGGCGGCCGTGCGCGAGCACGAGGACGTCGACGTCGCCGGCGGCGCGCGCGGCCGCTTCGACGCTGTCGCGGCTCGTGACGTCGATGGCGGATAGGGAGACGTCGGCCGGCAGCGTCGCCAGCGCCGACGGCGCCGGCTTGAGGTCGAAGGCGATCACCACGGCGCCAACGTTCTGGAACTCGGCGCAGATCGCCGCGCCGATGCGGCCGGCGGCGCCCGTGACGACGACGCGCTTGCCTTCGGAACGAATCATCCGGTGTCTCCCTGAACGGAAGTTGCGACGAACGGTCTCGCGGTCCAGCGGTCGGGCGGTATGCCGCCGGCCGTCCGACGCGTAGCACTGTCGATTGTCGACTGTTTTCCACCGCTGCGGTCCGTTCTCCTGCCCGGGCGCCACTGCGGCCCGTCCGGGGGCCCTCGTTCCTTGGCGCTATCGTTCGTAGAAGATGAAGAAGGCCGCGGCGACGAGGCAAACGTCATGAACACGTTGGAGATCAGCAATAGCAGAATCGTCGTCATGCCCCGAGGGTCGGGGCCGAACCGCGGCGCCGGCACCCTGACGTTCAGGCGCGGCGAGCCGTCAGCAGCGTTTCCGGATGGGCACGCCGCGGCGCGCCCATCCGGATGTGATCGGGCTACGGCTTGGGCAGGACGAGCAACGTGCCCGTGTAGTGGTCGCTGAACGGGTGCAGCTGACAGTAGATGACGAACGCGCCGGGTCGGACGTTGGCGACGCGGACCGTCTTGGACTCCTTGGGCTTCAGCGTCTCCTTGATCCCGTAGGCGTCGATCGCGAAGCCTTCCGGGATCGGACTCTCGTTCGTCACCCGAAAAACGACAGTCTCGCCTTCATATGCGATCGCGTCGGCCGGCAGATTCGTCACCGCGATCGTCGGGACGCCGGCGACGGTCGCCTTCCAGAACCGCATCTTCACCGCGTACTCGCGCGTCGTCGTCTGGCCGGAGGTGCGCGTCGCCATCCCTCCGCCCGCCAGCGCGATCGCCGCGACGAATACCGCCGCAACTCCCCCCGTCCCGAACCGTCGTGTCATCGTCGTCCTACCGCCATAATGTATTTCGGGGACCTAAGTCTTCTTGCGGGCAGCGCCGCCGCTGTCAAGGCGCGTCAGGCCGCTGGCATGCGCTGCCGTTGCTTGCCGATCCCGCGGGGGCCAAGTAGATTGAGCACGATGGAACGTGCTCCTCGCAGCGATGCTCTGGAAAGCGGCGCCGGACCGATCATCGCGCGCCTGGCGGCGGCGTTGGCGCAGATCGGCACGGCGCTGCGAAGCGGCGTCTGGCGGACGCACGGACCGCGCGGTTTGTCCCCGACCCAAGTTCAGACCCTCGCGGCGCTGCAAGTCGCCGAGCGCCCCCTGCAACTGACCGAGATCGCCCGCCATCTCGCGGTGACGGCGCCGACCGCCAGCGAGGCGGTCGCGACCCTCGTCGGCAATCGCCTCGTGGGCAAGACCAAGCGCGCCGGAGACGGGCGCGCGGTCGCGATCTCGCTGTCGGCGCGGGGGCGCATCGCCGCCGGCTGGCCGCCCGCGGTGCTGCGCGAGATCGCCTTCTTGTCGCCGACGGAACGAGGGTCGTGCCTGCGCAGCTTGGTCACGGTGATCCGCGCCCTGCAGCGCAGCGGGGAGCTGCCGGCGTGCCGCATGTGCGCGAGCTGCCAGTATTTTCGCCCCTACGCGCATCCGCGTTCGGCGCGGCCGCACCACTGCGCGTTCGTCGAGGCCGCGTTCGCGGACGCGCACTTGCGATTGGAGTGCCGCGATGACGCGCTCGCCGACCAGGCGCGGCAGGACGAGATCTGGTGCCGGTTCGCGCGGCGGGCCGGCTGACCGTTGGCGCGACGCGCCCGCGCCGAAGGCGCGATCGCCTTGCTCGGCGTCGTCGTCATCCTCGAATCCGGATTGACGTTCATCGGCCCGCTCATCCCGCAAATCCAACGCGAATTCGGCTTATCGTCGTCGGCGGCGGCCCTGATGTTGACCGTCTACAACGGCATCCGCGTCCTGTTCAACTTGCCGATGAGCCGCGCGATCGCGCGGGCGCCGCTGCGCAAGGCGATGGTCGGCGGCGCGGCCCTGCTGGTCCTCGGCGGCGGCGCGATGGCGATGTCGCCGACGTTCCCCGCTCTGCTCGGCGCCCGCATGGTGATGGGGTTGGGCGGCTCGATGTTCCTGCTGACGACTCACCTGTGGCTGGCGCGGCTGACGACGCCGCAGAATCGTGCGCGCTTGTTCAGCTACCACCAGATCGCCGGCATCGTCGGGATGTCCCTGGGCCCGGCCATCAGCGGCGGTATCGCCGGATGGCTGTCCTGGCGCTACTCGCTGATCGTCACGATCCTAGCCGCGCTGGTGACGATGGCGATCGCGCCGCGGTTGCCGCTGCCGGCGCCGGAAGCCAAGGACGGCACGGATCGCGGCGCCTCTCGCGCACCGTCACGGATTTCGGGGCGCGAGATCTGGGGCGTCGGGTTCTGCAACCTCGCGTTCAACGTCTCGTTCGGTGGCATCGTCTTCACGCTCGTGCCGCTGTTCGCCGCGAACGCGCTTGGCATGGGTCCGGCGGCGATTGGCGGGGTCATGATGGCGGGCACCGCGCAACGCTTCGGCTCGGCGATCATCGGCGGCGGCGTGGCGGCGCGGCTCGGTTCGCGCGCCGTCGTGTTCATCAGCCTGTTCGGCCTGGCAACGGCGGTCTTGAGCTTCCTGTTCGTCGGCAGTCCGATCGGGCTGCTCGTCGCGATCTCGATCGTGTCATGGACGAACCTCGGCGGCAGCTTCGTGATCGCGATGATCACCGATCGCTCCCCGCCGAGCGCCTGGGGCACGATGTTCGGGATGAACCGCGTCTTCGGCGACGCCGGCTCGATGATCGCGCCCTTGCTCGTCGGCTGGATCGTCGATCACTACGGATTCTCGGCCGCGTTCGCGGCGATGTCGCTGATGATCTTGGGATCGGCGGCGGCGGGTTACGTGTTGACCGTGGTCCAACCTGGCGCGGCGCCGGATCCGGACGTGGCGTCGGGATCGGCCGCGCCATGATCGCGGGTGGCAGGAGAACCGCCGTCCCGGCGACGAACGTCCCGCCATGACACCCCCGCAGATTTCCCACAACGATCCGTACATCGGTTGGCGCCCGCGCCTCGCGGAGCTCGATCTCAGCCCCGGCAAAGCGGCGCTGCTCGTCATAGATATGCAATACGCCGACGCGTCGATGGATCATGGCATCCACAAGTACCGCCGCGATCAGGGACTGACCGACGGTCTCGATCACATGGCGAAGGCGCTCGACGTCACGGTGCGGAACACGCGCCGGCTGCTCGACGCGTTTCGCGCCCGCGGCATCGAGGTCGTCTACACGCGCATCCGCTCGATGACGAACGACGGCCGCGAACGAAGCCTGGCGCACCGCGAGCTGAGACTGATGGCGCGGCCCGACTCCAAGGACGCGCGGATCCTCGCCGAGTTGGCGCCGCAGGGCGACGAGATGATCTTCGACAAGACGACCGGCAGCGTGTTCTTGTCGACGACGATCCACTACGCGCTGTCGAACATGGGAATCGAGAACCTCGTGATGACGGGTGTCATGAGCAGCGGCTGCGTCGAATCGGCGGCCCGCGACGCGAAGGATCTCGGGTACCGCGTCATCGTCGTCGACGACGCGAGCTGCTCCTGGACAGCGGCGCTGCACGACGCGTCGATGCGCGTCCTCAACGAAGTCTTCGCGAAGGTCAAGACGACCGACGAGGTTCTCGCGGCCTTGCCGCCGGTCGCCGCGACCGCGCGGCGTTAGCGATCAGGAATCGAGAATTCGCGCCAGCTCGGCGCCGACGTCGGTCGTCTCTTCCAACCGCCAGATCCAAGACGCGAGCGCGCGGGCGCGCGCCTCGCCGATTACGGACCCCGCGAAGTCGGTGAACTTCCGCTCGAGGTCGGCGTCAGTGATCGGCTTCGCCGGTCCACCCCAAGCCTCGGCGTCGGTCGCCGCGAACGTGCCGGCGCGTGTCTTCAGCGTGACGGACGTGCCGACCTTGCCGGCGGTCTGGAACAGCCGCTCGTGGCCGGTATCCTCCACGTAACGCACCTTCCCACCTTCGTGCAGCATGTCGGGGTCGTCGAACGGCGTCGTCAGCATCCAATCAAAGCGCGACGCGCGGCCGAGCAACTGGCCGGCGATCTGGAACGGCAGGCTGTACTGCGCGTCGATCAGATCCTGCGGGCGGACCGTCTGGTGCTCGCTGACGCGCCAGATCGTCCGCACCTCGATCTCCTCGACGTCCGACGGCGCCGTCGGATGCGCGCGCAGTAACGCACGCACGGCGTCGAGCGTGACGTGGTGGTAGCGGCACGACGAATACGGCTTGAAGCCGTTGCGCAGGATCCAGTAATCCTCGCCGAGGCCGGCGGTCATCGCGGCGAAGTCGCAGCGGTCCGAGCCGGCCATCTTCCAGAACCCCTTCGGTCCGTCGAGGAACGTCTTCTGCCCGCGAAAGCCGTGCTGTGCCATCAGCACGCCGTGCACGCCGCCTTGCGCGGACGCGCCGAAGTTGTTCTTCACCCACGCCATCGGCCGCTCGCCGATGCCTTCCTTATAGACCGACGGAACGGGGGCGTTCGCGCCGGCGATGCCGAAGGCGTGGCGCATCGTCTCGACGTCGAGGCCGAGCAGTCGGCCGACGGACGATGCAGTACCGTACACCTGGAACGTACCCAACCCGCGCACGTCTCGGAACCGTTCCGGCGTCGGCCGGATCGCCGACCCGATGCGCGCCGACACCTCGTACCCGGCCACCACGGACGCGATGAGGTCGCGTCCCGCGAACGCGCCCAGTGACGTGGCGGTCATAACGGATGGCGTGATCGTCGAACCGAGATGCCCTTCCCCCAGCGAGTCGTCGGCATCGAGGAAGTTCGCGAGCGCCGCGTTCTGGTAGGTCGCGTCGAAGATCCCGTATCGCTTCCCGGTCGCGAGGACGCGCGCGCGCCCGGCGCCGCCGTACTTCTCGTAGAACGACACGACCGATTGACCCGGCTCGGTGCGCAGGCCGCCGATCGAGATGCCGAGCGTGTCGAGGATCGCGCGCTTCGCGGCGTGGACGACCGCGGCCGGCAACTCCTCATAGCGGATCGACGCCGCGTAAGTCGCGAGCGCGGCCGTGGCGCCCGACCCGTGTGGGGTACTGCTCAGTTTGAGACCGGGACGATTTGAGACTGGAGACCGCAACACCGCAGAAAACCGGCGTTTGGCGGGATGTGCAACGAAAACTCGCGACGAGCCGTTTTGAGCAGCATCGAGCGCATAGGGTCTCCCGGTTCGCGCTTGCCGCGCAGCCGTTCGGAAGGCGGATGCTGATGGCGAAGCTGCGATTGCTGGTCTGCTTGACCTGACGCCTCGCGACATCTGGCCGAGCCGGTATCGAAAAGACGGCACACGCGTCAATCCGGGCCGCCGTTCCGATTCAACTTCTATCGTACCGGAAACTCCTCGTCATTGTGAATTTCAGGGCGCGGCGTGAACATGGGCTCTAGGAACGACCACCAGCCATCACTGCGGCGCTCGCGGCGACGTTCTCCGCCGGAATTTGGCCGGGCGCCGCGATCACGGCGATGTGACCGCCGGCGATGCCAATGTCGGCGCGAAAGCCCTCCCGCGCGGTGACGAGGGTGCCGTTCGCGATGAGGCGGTCGAACCGTATTGCGAGCTACAGGTCATCGTCGGCCGGTAGATCCAGTGGATGACGGTGCCCGTGCCGCCGCCGATCGTGATCGATCCGCCGGGCAAGTGAATGCCGTCATTGAACACGGCGGCCGCGCCGAGTCCGTGCGTCGGCGTGGGCATCGGCGCCAGGCGCGTCCACGAATCCGTGCGCGGATTGTACGCTTCCGTCTCGTCGGACATGCCGCGATTGTCACGGTAGTTGCCTTCGCCGCCGAACGTGAAGATGCAGCCCGCGACGGTCGCGCCGGCGAGCCCGCCGCGCGGGCCGAGCATCGGCGCGCCGGCGGTCCAGCGGTTCGTCGCCGGATCGTAGATCTCGACGGCCGGTGTGCGCTCACTGTTGAAGCCGGCGCCGAAGCGGCCGCCTATGACGTAAATCTTGTCGTCGACGGCCGCCATCGCGAGGTGGTTGCGCTGCGTCGGCAGATCCGGCAGCCGCCTCCACGTGTCCGCGGCCGGATCGTAGACGGCGAAGTCCGAGCCTCCTGGCGGCCGTCCGCCGGCGACGTAGATGCGTCCGCCGAGCACCGCCGCCCCGCCACCGCTTCGCTTCGTCGGCATCGCCGCGCGCCGGCGCCACGTGTTGCCGGCCGCCAGGTCCAGCTCGTACACGAAGTCGATGTATTCTTCGGGCCGGCCGCTGCCGGCGCCGTACATCTCGCCGCCGACGATGTAGACCTTGCCGGCGACGGACGCGGCCATCGCGTGGTGCAGCGGCACGGGGTAGTTGGGGCCCGTCGTCCAGCGCCCGGTCGCGAACTCGTACACCTGCACGACGTCGGAGGGCACGCGGCCCGGCGGATACCCGCCGACGACGTACATGCGGCCCGCGGCGACCGCGATGCCGTGCTCCGACCGCGCTTGCAGCATGGGAGATCCGAGCC
Source organism: Armatimonadota bacterium (assembly GCA_016868955.1). Classification (GTDB taxonomy): domain Bacteria; phylum Sysuimicrobiota; class Sysuimicrobiia; order Sysuimicrobiales; family VGFF01; genus VGFF01. The sequence continues at coordinate 957 of VGFF01000028.1, read as the reverse complement.
GCCAGCCGTTGACCTCGGGCAGCGCCGACTCCGGCGCGCCTCCGGGCGCCTGTGGCGGCGACTGCGCGCCCAGTGGACTGGCACCGAACGCGGCGAGCGCGAACACCGCCGCGGCGGCAAACAACAGAAGCAAGCGGGAAACGCGATTGCGGTGATTCATGTCGTCCCTCCGCGAAGTCGCGCCAGCGCGCCGTCGAACGTCTGCGGAAACTCGGCACGCAGGATCGCGTAGATCGCGACGTCGCGGTGGACGCCGCGGTGGAACACCGCGGCGCGGGCGACGCCCTCCAACCGGTATCCACAGCGCTCGGCCAATCGCCGCGACGGTTCGTTGTCGACGAGGATCCTCAGCTCTAACCGGTTGACCTCCTTGCTGACGAACACCACGTACGTGGCAAGCGTCAACGCCTCGGTCATGATGCCGCGCCGGCCCTCACGCAGGTCGAAGAGCCGATATCCCAGCTCCAATGCGTCGAACCAGCCGACGGATCGGAAGTACGAGACGCTGCCGAGCAAGCGCTCGCCTTCGCCCCAGACGAGGAACATGCCGCGGTCGTCGCCGAGCATGCCGTTCTGCTGGAATTCGGCGCGAAACGAGACTTCCGAGCGCAATGACAGCGGGAGGTATCCGCCGCGCTCCTCGAGATCGCTCATGCGATCAACGAGCATTTCGACGTCGCGCTCGCGCACCGCGCGCAAACCGACGTGAGGACCTTGAACTATCAAGCGTCACCTTCGCGTTTGAGGACCCCCCGCTCGCACGACCGACCCAGCCGTTGCCCCGGGGAATACGCCGCGGCGGGCGGCGATCCCTGGGCCGATGGATCCTTCCCCGGCGCCCTAAAGCTACCCTGATGTCGTGGCCGGGTAACGGTTAGGCGATTTCGACTTGGCGGAGCCACCTCCTCTCGTTAGAGACAGGTGAGATGCCGCCGATGGACGTGTGCCGTCGGTGCG
>VGFF01000027.1 GCA_016868955.1 Armatimonadota bacterium | reverse complement strand
GACGAAGGAAGAGGGGGGCCGGCACACGCCGTTTTTCACTGGGTACCGGCCGCAGTTTTACTTTCGGACGACGGACGTGACAGGTGACATCAAGCTGCCCGACGGGGTGGAGATGGTGATGCCTGGCGACAACATCACGATGGGCGTGAGCTTGATCGCGCCGATCGCGATGGAAGAGGGATTGCGGTTCGCGGTGCGGGAAGGTGGGCGCACCGTCGGCGCCGGCGTCGTCACCAAGATCACCGAGTAGGGAGCAGCACACCGTGGCGCAGACACTCCGCATCAAGCTGAAAGCGTTCGATCACCGGCTGCTGGACCAGTCGGCGGCGACGATCGTGGATACGGCGCGACGCACCGGTGCCCGCATTTCCGGGCCCGTGCCATTGCCGACCGATCGTAACGTCTACTGCGTCATTCGATCGCCGCACACCGACAAGGAGTCGATGGAGCACTTCCAGGTCCTGACGCACAAGCGGCTGATCGACATCGTCGAGCCGACGCAGAAGACCGTGGATTCTCTCAGCACCCTCGATCTCCCAGCCGGCGTGGACATCGAAGTCCGCTTGAAGTAGGCCGGCGCACGACGCGAGGCGCGTGGGGCATCGGGAGGCGGCAGGAAGCCTTCCGAGGAGGGTACCAATGACCGCGATTTTGGGACGCAAAGTGGGTATGACGCAGATCTTCGACGGAGCGGGCAACCTCGTGCCGGTCACGTTGGTCGAGGCATCGCCGAACGTCGTCGTCAATCTGCGCACGACCGAGCGCGACGGATACCGCGCTATACAGGTTGGGTTCGAAGAGGTCCCCGAGCGCCGCGTGAACAAGCCGATGCGCGGCGTCTACGCGCGGGCCGGCGTCAAGCCGCGCCGCGTGCTACGCGAGTTCCGACTCGGCGCCGGCGAGACGTTCGAGGTCGGCCAGGAGATCGCCGTGACCGCGTTCCACGACGGCGACACCGTCGACGTTACCGGAAAGTCCAAGGGCAAAGGCTTCTCGGGCGCGATGAAGCGTCACAACTTCTCCGGCCAGCGCGACTCCCACGGCGTGTCGTTGATGCACCGCGCCGTCGGATCGATGGGCGCCTCCGGCGTCGGTCGCGTCTGGCTGGGCAAGCGCGCCCCCGGGCGCCTGGGCAATGAGCGGGTGACGATCCAAGGGCTGCGTCTTGTCCGTGTCGACCCTGAGCGCAATCTCCTGTTGATTCGCGGCGCGGTGCCCGGCCCGCGTGGCGGTTTGATCGTCGTGCGCAAGGCAAGTTCGTAGGAGGATTCGAGATGCCGAAGGCGGCGACGTACGGTCCGTCCGGAAAATTCGTCGGGGAGGTCGACCTGCCCGATGCCATCTTTGGCTTGAAGCCGCACAAGGCCGTGGTACACCAAGCGGTCGTGGCCCAGCTCGCCGGCGCGCGCGCTGGCACGCATTCGACGCTGACGCGCGGCGAGGTCTCGGGCAGCACGCGCAAGCTCTGGCGGCAGAAGGGCACGGGCCGGGCGCGGCACGGCAGCCGCAAGGCTCCCATCTTCATGGGCGGCGGCATCACGTTCGGCCCGAAGCCGCGCGACTACACGCAGCGCCTGCCAAAGAAGATGCGTGCGCTCGCGCTCCGTTCCGTATTTTCGGACGCCGTCGCCGGGAACCGCCTGACAATCGTCTCCGACTTCGGTGTCGCCGAGGGTCGGACGCGCGAGGTCGCCAACACGCTCGGTGCGCTGTCGATCGACGGCCGGGCCTGCCTCGTCGTCAACGACGCCGATGCCCTCGTCCGCCGAGCGGCGCGGAATCTTGCGGACGTCGTCGTCTTGACGCCGGGCTCACTCAACGTCGCGGACCTGCTCGCCGCCGATCGCATCATCGTGACGCAGAGCACGCTGGGCGCGTTGCAGGAGGTTCTGTCGTGAGCGACTATCGCGCCATCGTCGTACGACCGCTCATCACCGAGAAGTCCATGCGCGCGTCGGCGACCGGCAAGTACGTGTTCGAGGTCCAGCGCGAAGCGACGAAGCCGCAGATCCGCGATGCCGTCGAGCGGCTGTTCCGCGTCAAGGTCGCCGATGTCAACGTCGTCAACCTTCCCGGTCGCCTTCGCCGCCGCGGCAAGAACACATTCCGCACGTCGGAGCGCCGCAAGGCGGTCGTCACGCTACGTGCCGGTGAGACGATCGATCTCGAGAAGTTGATGTAGGGCCGCCGGGAGGAACCGGATGGGAATCAAGAGGTTCAAGCCACATACGCCCGGCCTGCGGTTCAAGACCGGCTACACCTTCGAGGAAATCACGAAGGCCGAGCCGGAGCGCAGCCTGGTCAAGTCGCTGAAGAAGCATGCCGGCCGCAACAATCAGGGCCGTGTGACGACGCGCCACCGCGGCGGCGGGCATCGCCGCCTATACCGCGAGATCGACTTCGTGCGCGACAAGATCGGCGTCCCGGCCAAGGTCGCGGCGATCGAATACGATCCGAACCGCTCGGCGCGTATCGCGTTGCTGCACTACGCCGACGGCGAGAAGCGGTACATCCTGGCGCCGGTCGGCTTGGCCGTCGGCGAGACGGTCGCGTCCGGTCCCGACGTCGAGATCCGCTCCGGCAACACGCTGCCGCTGTCGAGCATTCCCGTCGGCACGATGGTGCACAATGTCGAGCTACAGCCCAATCGCGGCGGCCAGCTCGTGCGCGCCGCCGGCGGCGCCGCCCAGATCATGGCAAAGGAAGGCGGCATCGCGCAGCTGCGCCTGCCGTCCGGCGAGGTGCGCAAGATTCAGATCGTCTGCCGCGCGACGGTGGGCCAGATTGGGAATGTCGAGCACGAAGCGATCAAATATGGCAAGGCCGGACGCAAGCGATGGCTCGGCGTCAAGCCGACGGTGCGAGGCGTCGCGCAGGACCCGCGCAGCCATCCGCACGGCGGCGGCGAAGGCAAGTCGCCGATCGGCATGCCCGGTCCGGTGTCGCCGTGGGGCAAGCCGACGCTCGGCAAGAAGACGCGCAAGCCGAACAAGCCGAGCAATCGCGACATCGTGAAGCGCCGGAAGTAGGAGGCGACAGATGAGCCGATCCAAGATCAAGGGACCGTTCGTCGACGAGCCGCTGGCGAAGAAGATCGCCGCGCTGAATCAGAAGCGTGAGAAGCGCGTCGTGCGGACGTGGTCGCGCCGCTCGACGATCATGCCCGACTTCGTCGGTCACACGATCGCGGTCTACGACGGCCGCAAGCACGTGCCGGTCTACGTCACTGAGCAGATGGTCGGCCACAAGCTCGGCGAATTCGCGCCGACGCGCATCTTCAAGGGGCACGGCGGGTCGGAGCGCGCCACCGGCGCGAAGCCCTAGGCTCGGGGGAGTCCAATGGAAACGCGAGCGATCGCCAAGTACATCCGTATGTCACCGCTGAAGATGCGGCGCGTCGCCGACGAGGTGCGAGGCCGGCCCGTCGACGAAGCGCTCGCGGTCCTGCGCAACATGCCGCACCGCAGCGCCCGCGCCATCGAGAAGGCCGTGCGTTCGGCGGCGGCCAACGCCGAGAACAACCTCGAGCTGGACCGCGACACGCTCGTCGTGTCGCGGATCATGATCGATCGCGGACCGGCCGGCGGCATGTGGAAGCGTATGATGCCGCGCGCCCGCGGGCGCGCCGACGTCATCCAGAAGAAGACGAGCCACGTGACCGTCGTCGTGGCGGAGAAGCAGTAAGACGGCGCACGGCGCCGGCGGAGGTGTTGCGTGGGGCAGAAGGTCAATCCGGTTGGGCTGCGGATCGGCGTCATCCGTGACTGGGAGTCGCGGTGGTATAGCCAGAAGGGCTTCGCGGAGCTTCTTCATGAGGACTTGCGCCTGCGTAAGTTCGTCAAGAAGAAGCTGCATCGGGCCGGCATCTCCCGGATCGAGATCGAGCGTGCCGTGAACCGATTGAAGGTCACCGTGCACGCGGCGCGCCCCGGCATCATCATCGGCCGCGGCGGCACCGGCATCGACGCCCTCAAGAAGGAGCTCCGCGAGCTCACCGGCAAGGAGACGCAGCTCAACGTGCAGGAGATTCGCCGCCCCGAGCTGGAGGCGCAGCTCGTCGCCGAGAGCGTCGCGCAACAGCTGGAGCGCCGGATCGCGCACCGCCGGGCGATGAAGCAGGCGGTGCAACGGACGCTTCGCTCCGGCGGCAAGGGGATCCGGATCTCGTGCTCGGGACGACTCGGCGGCGCCGAGATCGCGCGCTATGAGTGGTATCGCGAGGGCCGCGTGCCGCTTCATACGCTGCGCGCCGACATTGACTTCGGCGTGGCCGAGGCGCTGACGACGTACGGTCGCATCGGCGTCAAGGTTTGGATCTACCGCGGCGACGTGTTCCCGGAGCATCGGCGTGAAGGGCGCGCGGCGCGGGCCGCCGCGGCGCGATAAGGGCAGGAGGATCGATTCGCCATGTTGATGCCAAAGCGCGTCAAGTACCGCAAGCACCATCGCGGCCGCCGGCGCGGGCTGGCTTACGAGGGGTCCAACGTCTCGTTCGGCGAGTACGCGCTCGCCGCCACCGACGCGGGCTGGATCACGAGCGCCCAGATCGAGGCAGCGCGCCGTACGATCACGCGCTACATCAAGCGCGGCGGCAAGCTGTGGATCCGGATCTTCCCTGACAAGGCCGTGACGAAGAAGCCGGCGGAGACGCGCATGGGCAGCGGAAAGGGCAACCCCGAATTCTGGGTCGCCGTCGTCAAGCCGGGCCGCGTGATGTTCGAGCTGGCCGGCGTCAACGAATCCGTCGCCCGCGAGGCGATGACGCTGGCTGCGCACAAGCTGCCGATCGGCGTGAAGTTCATGAAGCGCGAGGATCTGGGAGGGGATGCGAATTGAATCCCAAGGCGCTACGCGACATGGCGCCCGACGAGTTGCGCCGCCGCCTCGACGACGCCGAGCAGGAGGCGTTCAATCTGCGCGTGCAGATCGCGGCCGGCAAGGCGCAGAGTCCGTCGCGCTTGCGGGAGGTCCGCAAGGACATCGCGCGGGTGAAGACCGAGCTGACCCGGAAAGGGGAGCAGGCATGAGCACGACGGAGCGCCATCGCCGCAAGACCATCGTCGGCGAGGTCGTCAGCGACAAGATGGACAAGACGGTCGTCGTCCGCGTCGCTTCTGTGTCCCGTGATCCTCTGTACAAGAAGCCGTTGCGCCGCAATTGCAAGTTCAAGGCGCACGACGAGACGAACCAATGCAAGGTCGGCGACCGCGTGCGGATCGCCGAGACGCGCCCCTTGTCCAAGGAGAAGCGCTGGCGCGTCCTCGACGTCCTGGAACGCGCGAAGTAGTGGCGGCGCGGGAGGCATCGTTCCATGTTGCAGAATGAATCCAGGCTGAAGGTCGCCGACAACACCGGCGCGCGCGAGGTCAGCATCATCCGGGTGATGGGCGGCAGCCGGCGCCGTTACGCGCGAATCGGCGACATCGTCGTCGCCTCGGTCAAGCAGGCGATCCCGAACGCCACGGTCAAGAAGGGCGAGGTCGTGCGCGCGGTCGTCGTCCGGACGCGCAAGGAAGTGCGGCGGGCCGACGGCAGCTACATCCGGTTCGACGACAACGCCGCTGTCCTGATTAACGATCAGCTCAACCCCCGCGGCACCCGCATCTTCGGCCCGGTCGCCCGCGAGCTGCGCGACCGCCAGTTCATGAAGATCATCTCGTTGGCGCCGGAGGTGTTGTGATGCCGGTCATCGGCGCGCAGCGCGCGCGCATGCACGTACGCAAGGGCGATCTGGTCGTAGTGATCTCCGGCAAGTACCGGGGCAAGCGCGGCAAGGTTCTCCAGGTCTTCCCGAAGACGCACCGCGTGATCGTCGAAGCCGTCAACACGGTGAAGCGCCACCGCAAGCCGACGCAGAAGAGCCCGCAGGGCGGCATCGTCGAGAAAGAGCTGCCGATCCACGCGTCCAAGGTGATGCTCGTCGATCCCGACAGCAAGAAGCCGACGCGCGCCGGCACGAACGTGTTGGCGGACGGTAACCGCGTCCGCGTGGCGAAACGGTCGGGGGAGACGATCGATCGCAAGTAGAGCAGGCTTGGGGCCGCGACGCGAGGGACACGGCGGCAGGAGATCAACATGGCAGCGAGACTCAAGGAGCGCTACGAAAACGAAGCCGTCACCGGCCTGCGCGAGCGCTTCCAATACAAAAACCCGATGCAGATCCCGCGGTTGGAGAAGGTCGTCTTGAACATGCGCGTCGGCGAAGGCGTCTCCGATTCGCGTCAGGTCGACAAGGCCGCCGAGGAGCTGTCGATCATCGCCGGCCAGAAGCCGGTGATCGCGCGGGCGCGGAAGTCGATCGCAGCGTTCAAGCTGCGCCAAGGCGTGGCGATCGGCGCCAAGGTGACCTTGCGCGGGCAGCGCATGTACGAGTTCCTCGACAAGCTGTTCAACGCTTCGTTGCCGCGCATCAAGGACTTCAAGGGGATCTCGGAGCGGTCGTTCGACGGGCGCGGCAATCTCAACATCGGCGTCCGCGAGCAGCTCATCTTTCCCGAGATCGAGTACGACAAGGTCGGCAAGATTCGCGGCATGGACATCACGATCGTGACGACGGCGCGGAACGACGAGGAGGCGCGCGAGCTGCTGCGGTTGCTCGGTGTTCCGTTCCGTGATCAGGTGGCGGGCGGCTAGCCCGCGGAGGCGGAATGGCGAAGAAGAGCATCATCGAGAAGTGGCGGCGGGCGCCGAAGTTCAAGGTCCGCGCTTACACCCGTTGCGAGCGCTGCGGCCGCCCGCGCTCCGTCTTTCGCAAGTTCAAGCTCTGCCGCATCTGCATCCGTGAGCTGGCCTACAAAGGCGAGATTCCCGGCATGACAAAGTCCAGCTGGTAGCGCCGCGCCACGACCGGAGGATACGGAATGGGGACGATCACAGACCCGATCGCGGACATGTTGACGAGGATTCGGAACGCCAATCGCGCCGGCCACGACCACGTGATGATGCCGGCGTCGAAGGTGAAGCAAGAGATCCTGCGGATCCTGAAGGACGAAGGATTCATCGCGGACTTCAAGGTGACGCCCGTCAAGGGGAACCAAGGCTCGATCCGCGTCAACCTGCGCTACGGTCCACGCAAGGACCGCGTCCTGATGGGGATCCAGCGGATCAGTAAGTCGGGGCTGCGCGTCTACGCCAAGCGCGGCCGGATTCCCCGCGTGCAAGCCGGATTGGGCGTCGCGATCCTGACGACGTCGAAGGGGATCATGACCGACAAGCAGGCCCGCGCCGCCGGCGTCGGCGGCGAGGTCATCTGCTACGCGTGGTAGCGCGTAGCGCGCGATAGGAGACATCGTCATGAGTCGGATCGGGAGGGCGCCGGTCGCGGTGCCCAAAGGGGTAGACGTCAAGGTCGCGGGAGCGCGCGTCTCGGTCAAGGGCCCGAAGGGCAACCTGGACCGGGATTTTCACCCCGACATGACCTTCGAGGTGGACAACGGCAGCGTCGTCGTGCGCCGGCCGACGGATCTGCGTCATCACCGCGCGTTGCACGGACTGTCTCGCGCGCTGCTCGCCAACATGGTCAAGGGCGTGACGAGCGGCTTCACGATCGATCTGGAGCTGCACGGTACTGGCTACCGCGCCCAGAAGCAGGGCACGAACCTCGTGTTGCAGGTCGGTTACTCCCACCCGGTTGAGGTCAAGGCGCCGGCGGGCATCTCGTTCGAGGTGCCGCAGCCGAACCGCGTGTCGGTCGTCGGGATCGACCGTGAAGCCGTCGGACAGATGGCCGCCAAGATCCGCGCCATTCGCGAGCCGAACCCCTACAAGGGCAAGGGCATTCGCTACGCCGGCGAGGTCGTCAAGCTGAAGGCGGGCAAGGCCGGCCGAACCGGCGGCGCCAAGAAGTAGCGGAGGAGCGCGATGAAGACGAAGGCAGACAAGAACGCCGAACGCAAGGTTCGGCACGTGCGGCTCCGCAAGCGGGTGCGCGGCTCGGAGGAGCGGCCGCGGCTGTGCGTCTACCGCAGCGGCCGGCACATCTACGCCCAGGTGATCGACGACGGCCGCGGCGCGACGTTGACCGCGGCCAGCTCGCTGGATCCCGACGCGAAGGCGCGGATCTCGGGCAAGCGTCCGCTCGACCAGAGCAAGGAAGTTGGCTTGTTGCTCGCGGAGCGAGCGAAGGCGAAGGGCGTCACCGCCGTCGTCTTCGACCGTGGCGGCTATCTTTTCCATGGCCGCGTCAAGGCGCTCGCGGACGGTGCTCTTGAGGGCGGACTTGAGTTCTAGAGGGGAGCAAGATGGCCAAGCGCGTCGATTCCAAGGACGTCAATCTAACTTTCGAGAAGACGATCGCGATCAATCGCGTCGCCAAGGTCACGAAGGGCGCGAAGCGCTTCAACTTCTCCGCGCTCGTCGTCGTCGGCGATGAGCAGGGAACCGTCGGGGTCGGTCTCGGGAAGGCGGCCGAGGTTCCCGACGCGATCCGCAAGGCGATCGAGGACGCCAAGAAGGGCTTGCTTCGCGTGCCGCGCCGCGGCACGTCGATCCCGCACGACATCGTGGCGCAGTTCGGCGCCGCGCGGGTGATGCTGAAGCCCGCGTCCGAGGGGACGGGCGTCATCGCGGGCGGCCCCGTGCGCGCCGTGCTCGAAGCCGCGGGCATCCGCGACATCCTCTCCAAGTCGCTCGGGAGTAGCAATCCGATCAACATGGCACGGGCGACTCTCGTCGGGCTGGAGAGCCTGCGACAGCCATCGGAGGTCGCGCGCGCGCGCGGCAAGCGCGTCGCCGACCTTCTCGGCGAGCGCGCCGGCGCTGCGTCGTAGCGCTTCGTGTCGGGAGGTCCAACAGTCATGACGAAACACGTTCGCATTACGCTCCGGCGCTCGCTCAGCGGTTCGACCGACCCGCAGCGGGGCGGGGTGGCTACTTTGGGCTTGCGGCGCATCGGGCAGTCGACGGTGCGCGCGACCGGGCCTCAACTCGACGGCTTGTTGCGGCAGGTCGGCCACCTCGTCAGCGTCGAGCCGGCCACCGCGCCGGACAATGAGAAAGGAAGGGCATGACGATGGCGCTTCGCATCGGTACGTTGCGCCCCGCGACCGGCTCGCGCCGCACCAGCAAGCGCGTCGGCCGTGGACACGGCTCTGGAAAGGGGACTTACTCCGGCCGCGGCGCCAAGGGACAGAAGGCGCGCAGCGGCAAGGGCCCGCGCCCTGGCTTCGAGGGGGGCCAAACGCCGATCGGCAAGAAGATGCCGTTTCAACGCGGCGTCCGAGCCTACGGAAGCTCGCACACCGGCGGCAAGGTGCGCTTCGGATACCGGACCGTCAATCTGCGCGACCTGACGCGGTTCGAGGCGGGTCAGACGGTGACCCCCGACGTGCTGCGGGAAGCCGGCCTCGTCACCCGTGAAGGCCGCATCAAGATCCTCGGCACGGGGACGCTGGAGCAGGCGCTGACCGTCAAGGCGCATGCTTTCAGCGCGTCGGCGAAGGCGGCGATCGAAGCGAAGGGCGGGGCGGTCGAGGTCCTCGTATGATTCCCGGCGGCATCGCCAATCCGTTTCGCATTCCCGACCTTCGGCGGCGGCTGATCTTTACGGCCGCGATGCTGGCGCTGTTCCGGTTGGGCGCGCACCTGCCGGTGCCTGGCGTCAACGTCGAGGCGATCCGGCAGCAGTTCGAGCAAGCGACGCGCAACACGGCGTTCGGCTTCCTCGATCTGCTCGTCGGCGGCGCGTTGTCGAATTTCTCGATCTTCGCGCTCGGCGTCATTCCTTACATCACGGCGTCGATCATCATGAGCCTCGTGCAGATCGCGTTCCCGAACTTGAAGAAGCAGGTTCAAGAAGAGGGAGAAGCGGGGCGGAAGCGGATCGGCTGGTACACGCTGTACATGACGATTCCGCTGGCGGCGCTGCAGGGATGGGGGCAGACTGGGTTGATCCAGTCGTTCTCCCAGGGGCGGGCGATCTCGGACTTCAGCCCGCAGAACTTGGCGCTGATCATCTTGACGCTCGTCACGGGCTCGATGATCCTCACTTGGCTGGGTGAGGTCATGACGCAGCACGGTGTCGGCAATGGCATGTCGCTGTTGATCTTCGGCGGTATCGTCGCCCGCGTCCCGCAGCAGATCGCCTCGACGATCGCGACGATCAAAGTCGGATCGGCGTCGCTCTTCTTATTCCTCGTCGACATCGCGGTGGTGTTGATCAGCATCGTCGGCGTCATCTTCATCACGCAGGCGACGCGGCGCATCCCCGTGCAATATGCGCGGCGGGTCGTCGGCCGGCGGCTCATGGGCGGTCAGTCGACGCACATTCCGATGAAGATCGTCCAGGCCGGCGTCATTCCGATCATCTTCGCGATCTCGGTGTTGCAGTTCCCGGCGACGATCGCGTCGTTCACGCGCTGGCAACCGCTCGTCGACGTCGGGAATCAGCTGACGCCGGGCCAGCACTGGATCGGCACCGTCCTGTACGCGATCCTCATCATCCTGTTCACGTACTTTTACACGGCCGTCCAGTTCGATCCGGATGACATCAGCGAGAACATCAAGAAGCACGGCGGGTTCATCCCCGGCATCCGGCCGGGCAAACCGACGAGCGACTTCCTGTTGCGCGTCACCGAGCGCCTGACTTTCGTCGGCGCGCTGTTCCTCGCGTTCATCGCCGTCTTCCCGTTGCTGTTCCGCGCCGCCAGCAGCCTGACGCTGTACCTCGCGGGCACCTCGTTGCTGATCGTGGTCGGGGTCGCGCTGGAGACAATGAAGCAGCTCGAAGCTTACGTCTTGATGCGGCATTACGAAGGATTCATGCGGTGAACTTAATCTTCCTCGGGCCGCCGGGCGCCGGCAAGGGGACGCAGGCGAAGCGCCTGGAGGAAGAGCGAGGATGGCCGCAGATCTCCACCGGCGATATGCTGCGAGCGGCGATAGCATCGGCGAGCGACCTGGGCCGGTTGGCGAAGGGCTTCATGGATCGCGGCGACCTGGTTCCCGACGACGTCATGCTGCGGATCATGGAGGCCCGGTTCCAGGAGCCGGACGCCGCCGGCGGCTTTGTGCTCGATGGCTTTCCGCGCACGATTCCGCAGGCGGAAGGGCTCGACGCGATGCTGTCGCGATTGGGACGGAAGATCGACGCGGTGGTGGCGTTCGATGTTTCGCGCGACGTCCTCGTGCGGCGGTTGACCGGCCGTTGGATCTCCAAGTCGGGACGTATCTACCATGCGGAGTACCATCCGCCGAAGGTTCCGGGGCGCGACGACGTAGACGGCAGCCCGCTGTTTCAGCGCGATGACGACAAGCCGGAAACGGTGAATCGGAGGCTCGACGTATACGAGGTACAAACGGCGCCGCTCGTGGAATACTACCGGGCGCACGGCGTGTTCTGTGCGGTGGACGGCAACCAAGAGTACGGCGCGGTGGATCGGTCGATTCGGTGCATTCTCGATCTCGTCGCCGGTGAACGATATGAGATGGACGCGATGTCGACGACGGTAGCACCGGGAGAATCCGCCGCCGCGCGGCGGGACGCGAGTGAGGGAAGGGCATGAGGACACGGGCGGACGCAGCGCCGATGCCCCGCATCGCGGCGTCCCTGAAGACGCCGGCGGAGATCGACCGCATGCGCGTGGCCGGTCACGTGGCGGCGCGTGCGCTGGCTCGTGTCCTGGCCGCGGTCGCGCCCGACGTGACGACGCTCGACCTCGACGCCATCGCCGAACACGAGATTCGCGCGATGGGTGGTGCCCCGTCGTTCAAGGGCTACCACGGGTTCACCGGGTCGATCTGCGCGTCCGTGAACGATGAGATCGTGCATGGCATCCCGGGTCCGCGCTTGCTCAAGGAGGGCGACGTCGTCAGCGTCGACCTCGGCGCCTACGTCGAGGGGTTTCACGGAGACGTCGCCGCGACCGTCGCCGTCGGCGAGATTCATTCGACGCTGCGCCGCCTGTTGGCGGTCACCGAAGCGTCGCTGCGGCGCGCCATCGACACGGTCCGTCCGGACGCGACGCTCGGCGACCTGGGCCAAGCGGTGCAAGCGTATGTCGAGGCGGAGGGTTTCACGGTCGTGCGCGACTACGCCGGGCACGGGCTCGGTCGTAACTTGCATGAGGAGCCGCAGGTCCCGAACTTCGGCCGGCGCGGGCAAGGGTTGGTCATGCGGCCGGGCATGGTCTTCGCGATCGAGCCGATGGTCAACGTCGGCACCTGGCGGGCGATGATCGACCCCGACGGCTGGACCGTCCGGACGGCGGATCGGAAAGCTTCGGCGCATTTCGAGCACACTGTGGCGGTCACCGAGAGCGGGCACGAGGTCCTGACCGAGCTGGAGTCGGACGGAATTCTGCAGTAGAATAAAGTTTCGTGGCAGGTCGACGAACCGACCTCCGGGGTGTGGATGTCAACGAAGAAGGACGTCATCGAGGTCGAAGGAACGGTCGTCGAGGTCCTGCCCAACGCGATGTTTCGCGTCGAGATGCAAAGCGGGCACCGGATCCTGGCGCACGTCTCGGGCAAGATGCGCATCAACTTCATCCGGATCTCGCCCGGCGATCGCGTCAAGGTGGAACTGTCGCCGTACGACCCGACCCGGGGTCGTATTACGTATCGATATCGGTAACCGTCGCGCGCCGACGCGCGCGACGCCTTAGGAGGACGGCATGAAGATTCGCGCGTCCGTCAAGAAGATTTGCGAGAAGTGCAAGATCATTCGCCGGCACGGCCGGGTTCGCATCATCTGCGAGAACCCGAAGCATCGTCAGAAGCAAGGGTAGCCGCGCCGCGGCGGGAGGACGAGAATGGCACGCATCTCCGGTGTGGACCTGCCGCGTGACAAGCGCGTCGACGTAGCGCTGACGTACATCTACGGGATCGGTCAGTCGCGGTCCTACGACATCCTGCGTTCGGCCAACGTCGCGTCCGACAAGCGGGTGCGCAACCTCAGCGAGGAAGAGGTCTCCCGCCTGCGCGACGTCATCGACCGGACGTACAAGGTCGAAGGCGACCTGCGGCGCGACGTCGCGATGAGCATCCGCCGTCTCGTCGAGATCGGTGCCTACCGCGGGTCGCGTCACAAGAAGAGTCTGCCGGTGCGCGGCCAGCGCACGCGCACGAACGCGCGCACGCGCAAGGGCCCGAAGAAGACCGTCGGGCTCAAGAAGAAGGTCATCGCGAAGAAGTAGCCGCGTCACCACGACGTACGGGAGGACGGAATGGCGAAGACTGGCGCGCGCCCTCGGCGCAAGGAAAAGAAGAACGTCCCCGCCGGGCAGGCGCACATCCGCTCGAGCTTCAACAACACGCAGGTGAACATCACCGACCCGACAGGGGCGGTGTTGTCCTGGGCGAGTGCCGGCACGCAAGGATTCAAGGGCGCGCGCAAGGGCACGCCGTTCGCGGCCGGCCTGGCCGCGGAAGCCGCCGCCCGCAAGGCGATGGAGCATGGCGTGCGCGCGATCGAGATCTACGTGCGCGGCCCGGGTCCGGGCCGCGAGGCGGCGATCCGATCCCTGCAAGGCGCGGGGCTCGAGATCACGCTGATCAAGGACGAGACGCCGGTACCGCACAACGGCTGCCGTCCCCGCAAGCGCCGCCGCGTCTAGCGGCTGCGCTCCCTACAGCAACACCCCGCGATCAGGCTGAGAGGCGGGGTCGCCGGTCGATGGCCGGCGCGATCCTGAGCAGGAGGAGCCCCCATGGGCCGGTATCACGAAGCGGTGTGCCGTCTGTGCCGCCGCGAAGGCATGAAGCTGTACCTGAAAGGCGACAAGTGCTTCACCGATAAGTGCCCCGTCGCGAAACGGCAGAGTCCGCCGGGGATGCACGCCGCCAGTCGTCGGAAGTCCTCGGAGTTCGCGATCCGGCTGCGTGAGAAGCAGAAGCTTCGCCGCATCTACGGCGTCTACGAAACCCAATTCAAGACGTACTTTCAGCAGGCCGCCAAGTCGAAGGGCGTCACCGGCACGCGCCTGCTGCAGCTGCTCGAGACGCGGCTCGACAACGTCGTCTACCGCCTCGGGCTGGCGGCTTCCCGCAAGGAGGCGCGCCAGATCGTCAACCACGGCCACATCAGCGTCGACGGCCAGAAAGTTTCGGTCCCGTCGTACCAGGTGAAGCCGGGCCAGTCGATCGCGCTGACGGCGCGTGGCGGCCGGAACGGCCGCGTCAAGATCTTGCTCGAAGGGGGGCCGAAGAGCCCGCCGCCGTGGCTGGAGCTCGATGGCACCCAGAATCGGGGCCGTATCGTCGCGCTGCCAGCCCGCGAAGAGATCGACGTTCCGGTTCAGGAGCAGCTCATCGTCGAGTACTACTCCCGGTAGTCACCCCGGGCCGGAGGCATCCATGAACATCTTCAGTCTGTGGGAGCTGAACAAGCCGAAGGTCGAGCAGTCCGAGGCGTCCGACACGTACGCGCGGATCGTCATCGAGCCGCTCGATCGCGGCTTCGGCATGACGCTCGGAAACGCCCTGCGGCGCGTGTTGCTCTCCTCGATCCAGGGCGCGGCGGTCACGTCGGTCAAGATCGACGGCGTGCTGCACGAGTTCTCGACGATCCCCGGGGTCGTCGAGGACGTGACGCAAGTGATCCTGAACCTCAAGGAGCTGACGCTGCGGTCGCACGCCGACAATCCGAAGCTGTTGCGGCTCGACGTGCGCGGCAACCGGAAGGTCACCGCCGGCGACATCTCGCCCGACGCCGAGGTCGACATCATCAACCGCGATCTCGTGCTGGCGACGATCGACAAGAAGGGCGCGCGGCTGGCGATGGAGCTCGTCGTCGAGCGCGGCACCGGGTACGTCGCCGCCGAGCGCCATCCCAAGAGCGAGCACGTCATCGGCGTGATCCCGATCGATTCGATCTTCTCGCCGATCCAGAAGGTGAACTACGAGGTTGACGACACGCGCGTCGGGCAGGGCGCCGACCTCGAGCGGTTGACCTTCGAAGTTTGGACGAACGGCGCCGTCCATCCGCTGGACGCGATCGACGCTGCGTCGCGGTTGTTGATCGACCATTTCCGGCTGACGACGAAAGCGGGCGACGAGTCCGAGGCGGCCGTGGAGCGGCGCGGCCCGGCCGAGGGCAACGGCTACGCGACGATGCCGATCGAGGAGCTCGATCTTTCAGTCCGACCGTACAACTGCCTGAAGCGCGCGAACATCCATACCGTCGGCGAGTTGATCCAGCGGACCGAAGAGGAAATCATCAACGTCAAGAACTTCGGCCGCAAGTCGTTGGACGAGGTCATCGAGAAGCTCGCGGCGCTGGGGTTGTCGCTGCGCAAGCGGGGCGCCTGACGCCCGCAAGGAGTGAATCGAGATGGGAACCGGCGTCAAGACGCGAAAGCTCAACCGAGACAGCGGCGCTCGCCGCGCGTTGTTCCGTGACCTCGTGACGGCGCTGTTCACGCACGACAAGATCCACACGACGCTGCCGAAGGCGAAGGAGACGAAGAAGATCGCCGACAAGCTCGTCAGCCTCGCCCAGGACAACACGCTGCACGCGCGCCGTCAGGCCGGCCGCCTGATCGCCGATCGCACGGCGCTGAAGCGGCTGTTCGACACGGTCGCGCCGCGCTACGAGAAGGGCCGCGGCGGCTACACGCGCGTCGTCAAGGACGCGCAGCGGCGCGGCGACGCGACGCCGATGGCCTTCGTGGAGCTCGTCCAGAAGTAACCCGCGAACGAGCCGGCGCGCCCGCGGGCGCGCCGGCACGATCCCATGCCTGCCCCCCTCCTCGAAGTCGAGAACCTCACGCACGTGTACCATCCACAAACGGCGCGGGCGGTGCGCGCGCTCGAGGACGTCTCGTTCACGGTCGCGCACGGCGAGTTCGTGGCGATCATCGGCGGCAACGGCAGCGGTAAGTCTACCCTGGCGCGCCACCTCAACGCGTTGCTGCTGCCGACGGGCGGCCGCGTCCGCGTCGACGGCCTCGACACCGCCGTCGACGAGCACCTGTGGGAGATCCGCCGCCGCGTCGGCATGGTCTTCCAGAATCCCGACAACCAGCTGGTGACGAGCATCGTCGAGGAAGACGTCGCGTTCGGTCCGGAGAACCTCGGCGTGCCGCCGGCGGAGATCCGCGTCCGCGTCGACGCCGCGTTGGCGGCGGTGCGCATGAGCGCGCTGCGCGAGCGGCCGCCGCACTTGCTGTCGGGCGGCCAGAAGCAGCGCGTGGCGATCGCCGGTATCTTGGCGCTGCGGCCATCGTGCATCGTCTTCGACGAGGCGACGACGATGCTCGACCCGGCGGGGCAACGCGAGGTCATGGAAAGTGCCCGCTGCCTGCGCGACGAGAGCGGCATCACGATCATCGCGATCACGCACAACATGGACGAAGCGGCGACGGCGGACCGCATCCTCGTGCTACACGAGGGGCGATTGGCGCTGGACGCGCCGCCGCGCCAGCTGTTCACCGAAGCGGCGCGCTTGCGGGCGCTTCGGTTGGATCTCCCGGAGGCGGCTCAGGTCGCGGATGGCCTGCGACGCCGCGGCGTGGCGGTCGAGGCCGGGCGAGTCGAGATCGCCGGGCTGGCGGAAGCGATTCTGGCGCTCGCGGGCCGGCGATGAGCCCGCGAGCGGCGTCTCCCGATCATCCGGAGATCGCGCCGGCCAACGCGGACGCGGTCATCGCCTGCGAGGACGTCTCGCACGTCTACCAGGCCGGCACGCCGTTGGAATCGGTGGCGGTGCAGGGCGTGTCGCTGCGGATCGGACGCGGCGAGTTCGTCGGCATTGTCGGACCGACCGGCTCGGGCAAGTCAACCCTCGTCCAACACTTCAACGGCTTGTTGCGCCCGACGTCGGGACGCGTCATCGTCGCCGGCGAGTCGCTCGACCGCCGCGGCGCCGACGTGCGCAAAGTCCGGCGCACGGTCGGTCTGTTGTTCCAATACCCCGAGCATCAGTTGTTCGAGGAGACCGTCGCCCGCGACGTGGCGTTCGGCCCCCGCAACTTGGGCCTGGACGAGGAGGACGTCGAAGAGCGCGTGACCTGGGCGCTGCGGCTCGTCGGCCTCGATCCGGAGCGGTTCGGTCCCCGGTCGCCGTTCTCGCTGTCGGGCGGTGAGATGCGCCGCGTCGCGATCGCCGGCGTGCTCGCGATGAAGCCGGCGGTCCTGGTCCTCGATGAGCCGACGGCCGGATTGGATCCGGTCGGCCGCCGCGAGATCCTCGATCGCGTTCAATCGTTGCGCGCGGAGCAGAAGATCACAATCGTGCTCGTCGCGCACAGCATGGACGACGTCGCCCGGCTCTGCGAGCGCATCGTCGTCCTGCACCAGGGGCGCGTCGCGCTGGACGCGCCGACGCGCGCCGCGTTCTCCGCCGCCGACCGCCTGCGGGAGATCGGCCTGGACGTGCCGCGCGTCAGCGATCTGCTCTGGCGGTTGCGGGCGGGCGGGTTGCCGGTGCGGACGGACCGCTTGACGGTCGCCGAGGCGGTCGACGAGATCGCGCGGACGATGCGCGCCGGCGCAAGCGGCGGCCGTCGCGAGCGAGGGGACGCGTAGGTGTTTCGCGGCCTCGTCGCCGGCCAGTACGTGCCGCGCCGGTCGTTCGTGCATGGGCTCGATCCGCGCACGAAGATCTTGGCGTCCCTGGCGCTGATCACCGTGATATTCCTCGTTGGCGATTTCCCCGGCTACGGGGTGCTAGCCGCGCTCGTCATCGCGTCGATCGCGGCGTCCTGGCTGCCGATCCTGGCCGTGCTGCGTGGACTCCGTCCGATCCTGTTCCTAGTCGTGCTGACGTTTTTGCTCCAGGTCTTCCTCGGCGGTCACGACGACGGCACCGTCCTCTGGGGCGGCGGCCCGTTCGTCGTCACGCGCGAAGGCGTGCGCGAGGGCGCGTTCGTCGCCGTGCGGTTGTTGATCCTCGTGACCTCGACGTCGTTGCTCACGTTGACGACGTCGCCGATGGACCTGACCGAGGGGCTGGAGCGCCTGCTGCGTCCGTTTCGCCGCGTCGGCGTGCCGGCGCACGAGCTGGCGATGATGATGACGATCGCGCTGCGGTTCGTCCCGACGTTGATCGACGAGACCGAGAAGATCATGAAGGCGCAGATGGCGCGCGGCGCCGAGCTGCAGAGCGGCAACCTCTTCCAGCGCGCGCGGGCGATGATTCCGATCCTCGTGCCGCTGTTCGTCAGCGCGTTCCGCCGCGCCGACGAGCTGGCGTTGGCGATGGAGGCCCGCTGCTACCGCGGCGGCGAGGGGCGGACCCGGATGCGCCAGCTCCGATTCGGCGCCGGCGACCTTTTTGCCGCCTTCACCGTCACCGCGGTCGGCGCGTTGGCGGTCTGGTGGGGGCGCGTCTCGTGACGGTGCGCGGTTGCGCACGCTGAAGTTGACGATCGCCTACGACGGCGCCGCGTTCGCGGGATGGCAGTCGCAGCCCGGGAAGCGATCGGTCCAGGCCACGCTCGAGGCGGCGATCGCCCGTGTCCTCGGCGCCGAGGCGCGTGTCGTCGGATCCGGCCGCACCGATGCCGGCGTGCACGCGCTGGGGCAGGTGGCCCACGTGGGCGGCGACACGACGATGACGGCGGCGCGCTTCGCGGCCGCGTGCAACCACCATCTTCCGGCGGACGTGTCGCTGCGCCGGTGCGAGGACGCCCCACCCGGATTTCACGCCCGTCACGACGCGCTCGCGCGCTGGTACCGCTACGTCATCTGGAATGGCGCCGGGCGCCACCCGTTTTGGCGGACGCGCGCGCTCGCTTGGGCGGCCCCGCTCGATGCCGCGGCGATGGCGGCCGGGCTCGCGCCCCTGATCGGCGCGCACGACTTCGACGCGTTTCACGCCACCGGCAGCGATCCGCGTACGACGGTCTGCGAGATTCGCTCGGCGCGCGTGATCCGACGCGGGGCCATCGTGCTCGTCGACGTCGTCGCTGACCACTTCCTGCGCCACATGGTCCGCATGATCGTCGGCACGTTGCTACCCGTCGGCGACGGCCGGCGGTCGCCGGACACCGTCGCCCCGATTCTGGCCGGGCGGGACAGCCAGCGCGCCGGCAAGGTGGTCGCCGCCGGCGGGTTGTATCTCATGAAGGTCTGGTATCCGGGAGGTGCAGGATGAATCCGCTCGCGTTGCACGAGTACAACCACCGCGTCCGTCCGAAGTGGCTCGACGCGCTCGCGAAGCTGACAACGGCGCAGTATACGCAGACGTTCCCGTTCGGCTTGGGCACGCTGCGTAAGACGGCCGTGCACGTCGGCGGGTCGGAGGGGTCCTGGCTCGGCAACTTGCGGGGGCGGCCGGCGGGGGCGTTCTCGGAAGAGGCGATGCCCGACGTCGCATCGCTGCGGGCCGCGTTCGACGGCCAGCGCGCCGAGATGATCGATTACATGCGCGGCCTGGACGCGGCCGCCTGGGCACGCGTCGGCGTGTTCACGCGGCGGGACGGGTCCCAGATCTCGGTGTCGCCGGAAGACGTCATGACGCAGCTAGCGCTGCACGAGGTCCACCACCGCAGCCAGATCGCGGCGATGATGCGCATGTTGGGGTTCGACCTGTCGAACCTGGACTACCTGCGGCACCTGGGACCGCGCGGGTAACGCCGGTCCGCGTGCGGTTCCGCCGCCGAGCCGCCTCGGCGGCGGAACCGCAGGATCGTGCGGGGTGCTCTAGGGCGGCTAGCCGCCCCAGAGCGTTTGGAACACGCGCAGGAAGTTGCCGCCGATGATCTTCTGGACGTCGGGCGGCGCGAAGCCGCGCGCCAACAGCGCGGCCGTGATGTTCGGCCAGTCGGCCAACCCTTCCTCAAGCCCCTCCATCGCTGCGCCCTGCGGGAACGTCTTGTGGAACGCGCCCGTGGTGTCGGCGTACTTGCGCCGCAGCATCGCGCGCAGCTGCGGCGGATAGGCGCCCTTCGTCGCCTCGGAATCCGTGCCGATGCAGACGTGGTCGATGCCGATGAGGTCGACGACGTAAGCGATGTTGTCGATGAAGTCGGAGAGCTTCGGCGGCGGACCGCCGCGCCAGTTCAGCGGCGGATCGGAAGAGCATCCGATGACGCCGGCCTTCGCCGCCACCGCCTTCATCTGCGCGTCGGTGATGTTGCGCGGCACGTCGACGCGCGCCGACGGGTTGGAGTGCGAGAGGACGACGGGGTGCCGGGAGTGCTCGCTCGCCGCCATCTTCGTTTTCGGCCCGCCGTGCGACAGATCGATGACGATTCCCAGCCGGTTCAGCTCCGCGACGATCTCGCGGCCGAACCGCGACAGGCCGCTGTCGCGCTCTTCGATGACGCCGCAGCCGACGAAGTTCTGCTCGAGCATGCGCGCCGGATCCTCGGCGGAGCGGATGAACAACCCGACAAACGACCGCAAGACGTTCAGCAAGCGCCGCAGCAAGGCGGACCCTCCCTTGACATTGCCGCCGGCTCTGCGAGTCTTGAACTCGGACGCCGGCGATCTTCCCACCAATAGCGGTTTTCCGCGTGGGCCGGCGAGCGCGGGCCCGTAGCTCAAGGGCAGAGCAACCGGCTCATAACCGGTTGGGTCCTGGTTCGAATCCAGGCGGGCCCACCATCATCCATTGCATCGTTTGTCGCCCCTCGAAAGCTTCGAGGGTTTAGCCGGTAATTGTCTGACTTCGTCGGATGTCAGGAAACCCATCCAAACGAAC
>VGFF01000026.1 GCA_016868955.1 Armatimonadota bacterium | reverse complement strand
GGCCAGCGAGCGCCAAGCGCTGGCGCTGACCGCCGGAGAGGCGATCGGCGCGGGTGGCCCGGCGCTCGGCGAGGCCGACGGCGCGCAACGCGGCGTCGACCCGCTCCGGCATCGCCGCGCTGGGCACGCCGTCGTTCTCCAAGCCGAACGCGACGTCTTCTTCGACCGTCGGCATGCAGATCTGGGCGTCGGCGTCCTGAAAGACGATGCCGGGAGCGCCGCGCGCGCGCACGTTTCCGTCTCGGTGCGCGTGCACGACCCTGGGCATCAAGCCGGCGAGCGTGAGCAGCAGCGTGCTCTTGCCGGCGCCGCTCGGACCGAGCAGAAGCATCCGCTCCCCACTGCACAACGTGAGGTCGAGCGCCGCGAATGCGGGCGTGGTGGCGAATGGGTAGCGGACGCGAAGGTGTTCCGCTTCGCGATCAGGCGCCTACTGGCGAACCTAGGACCGCTCGGCGCGGCTGATCGCCAGGTTCTGCAGAACGCCGGTGCGTAGAAACGCGCGGCCAATGATCCACGACAGCCATCCGCCGAGCACGCCGCCGCTGAATACGCGGGCACCGGCAAGCGCGACGAGCAGCCAAACGTCCAGGGCGAAGTAGTTGAGGCGGAACCAGTTCCACGGAAGGGCGACGAGCGCGCCGCCGGCGGCGACGATCACCATGGGCGCCCATAGCCTATAGCGGGCAAACGCGAAGACGAGCTCGGGACCGAGACCCTGCATGAACCCCGTCACGAGTAGCAGCACGCCCGCCGGGCTCCCGAAGAGGAACACTCGGAAGAACGCGGTCGCGATCTCGCCGAGGAGCGCGGCGCCCGCTTTGCGCACGATGTACGCGCTGAGAATGCCGCCGAGGAACCAGAATCCGAACAGCGCCTCCTGGGCGATCGGCCCGATGGCGCTCGCGGGCAACCACACGGGGACCCACTGCAGGAACAGGTAGCCCAAGACGAGACCGATCACCCCGACCACGACGAAGTCGCGCAGCGACCAAGGCTCGCGGCCGCCGGCCATCGCCTCCGTGCTCATGAAGCGGAACCCTCTTCCCGCGTCGGGCTGCCGGCGGAGATCGTGGCGAGCTCGACGACGTGGCGTTGCGGCGCGGCCTCGAACGATGCCCGGATGACGCGCAGCACGTCGTCGAGCTCGCCGTCGAGGCGCGTCGCGAAGTGCACGGGCGTCACCGTGAGGTTCGGTTCGTTCTTCGCGCGATCGATGACGTCGTAGATCGCGTCCATGTACGTGTCGCCGCCGAGCGGATACAGAGAGCACAGTGCGGCAACGCGGATGACCTTTTTCTCCACCTTCTTCACGACTTGATTCTCCGTCTTGGTGCCGGCCGATCGTCGTCGTGCAACGCCAACCGTTTCATCAACCGCGGCGACGCGCGTCTTCGGTCCGCCGCACGACCGCGCCACGCCTCGGCTTCGGCGCCGATGCCGGTGCGTCGCCGGTCGCGGCCATGAGGTCCTCATCGGCGTCCTCGTCTCCCGGCAACTGGGGCGCTGGCGGCAGCCCGCGCAGCAACAGCAAGGTGAGGAACACGCTGGTCACGATCTCGGGCAACATGTACGAGCTGTTGTAGACCGCCGAATACAGGTAAGGGCTCGTTCCCTTCGGCGCGTAGGCCGCGAAGAATACGACGCCGCTGAGGAAGTGGCAGAACAACCGCGCGGCGCCGCCTACGACCACCCCCAGCGCAGGACGATTCCCTGTGAAGCCCGCCAGTCCGAGCGCGGCAAACGCGATCGGGTAGTCGAGGAGGAACTGCAGCGGGTGGACGAACGTCGGCGCCAAGAGGAAGTTGGCGAAGCCCGTCAGCATGCCGGCGACCAGCCCTCTGCGACCGCCCCAGCGCATCGCAACAAGGAAGATCGGGACCATGCTGCCGGCGGTGATCGATCCGCCTTGCGGCAGATGGTAGATCCTCACGAGACCGAGCACGACGGACAACGCGACCGCGACCGCGATCTCCGCATTTTCGCGCGCCTTCGTCATCGTCTCCAAGCGCGCGTGCCTTCGGGTGGTCGGAACCTTCTCGTAGTCGACCCGCGACCTCATCATCGGCCTCCTCACGCCATCGGCCTGCCCTGCGGATCACAGTCGCCGTCCGGCTCGCCAGGACATCCTCGCGACAGATGCAGCGACAACACCGCGTGCGCCCCTCGCGCGGCCGCCGCCGCGTACGCCGTCCGAACGGCGTCGAAGACGCGATCAGGCTCGCCAATGAGCAATGCGCCCAGTGCGTCGGTCTTCAGGGTCAAGCCATCCGTTTCCTTCGTTCACACGGCCGAGAGAATGACGTCGACGAAGTCGTCCCGCATCGGGTAGATGGCGAACCGGCAACCGATCATCACGTTCGCTCGCGTTCCCTCGAAAAGAAGCAGAGGCCCGGCATCTGGTCCCGGCGGCAACTGCCTACCTCCGCTTCCCCATTCCGGCTTACACTAATCTGCTCATTCGGGTCTTCCGCTGCTTCGTCTTCGCGGCGTACCCGGATCCGGTGACCATGCCAACGACCTCGCCGAATGATCGACTTCGTTTCCCTTTCTAGGCTCTATTCTAGGGGAAGAGCACCGGCCGTCTATCGCGGCGCGGCAGCCGGTCTACGGCGACCGCATCGATACGCTGGCGATGACGTCGTCGCACTGTTTCTGTCCCTCGCGCCACTTCTCGACCGGCTTGGCGCAGACGATGTGCACGAGCCGTTCCGTCTCGACGACGAGCAAGCCGACGCCCGCCCATTGCGCCGCCGCCGCGGTGCCTGTTCCCTCGAAGCGGTAGCGGACGCCCTCGGCCGGCGCCCGCTGGAACTTCGCGACCCCGTGGAACGGCAGGATCGTGAACGCCTCCCGCCGGAGCGTGTCGTCGGCCGTCGCCGGTTTCCCGCGCACGACGCGCACGCTGATGAACTCGGCGTGGCGGGAGGCGTCGGGCTCGCCGGTCGCGCTCGTGGCCGGCACGATCTGGACCCAGTTCCCATCCGCCGAAGTCAGCGGCTTCCAACCCTCGGGGTGCCTCAGCGCGACGCCGATCGGTTCGTTCTTGTATTCGGTGAGCGCCGCCGGGCGCGGCGCGCACCCGGCGGCGCTCACCGCCGCGATCAGGATCCACGTGAAGCGAAGCGCCGTCCGCCAGTTGCTCATCTATCGGCTCAAGTAGTACGGCACATCGGCAAGGACCTTGTATCGGCCGCTCCGCCGCACACGGAACAACAGCGCGAACTTCAACATCAGCGCGCTCTGATTGTGCAGCAGATGGTGCCACCACTTACGCGGCACGAATTCCGGCAGAACCACGGTGATCACGCCGCGCGGCCCGCTCTCCCGGTGGATGTGATCGAGGTACAGGAGGATCGGCCTGACGATCGATCGGTACGGCGACGGCAGCACGACGAGCGGAACGTCGGGAACCCACTGCTCCCACTTCTGTTCGATGTCCTCCCGTCGCGCCTGATCGATCTCGACGTAGACGGCCGTGACGTCGCCGGTCACGGACTTAGCGTAGCGAACCGCTTCTAGGATGCCGCGGTGGACGTCGTTGATCGGAACGACGACCTTATGGTACCAGAACGGCTCCGGCGTCTTCATGTTCTCCAGGGACAGCTGCCGCGCCACGTCGGCATAATGCCGCTTGATCGCTCTCATGACGAGGACGATGCCGGCGATCGCGAACACGGTAATCCATGCGCCATCGGCGAACTTGACGACCGCGACGACGGCGCCGACGACGGCCGTGCAGGCCGCGCCGAATCCGCTGATCGCGACTTGCACTTGCCAGCCCCGCGCCCTTTCCCTCAAGCCGTGGCGGACCATCCCCGCTTGCGACAGCGTGAATGAAAGGAAAACGCCGATCATGTACAGCGGGATGAGGCTATGGGTCCGCGCGTTGAAGCCGATGAGCAGAATGGCGCCGGCGAGCCCGAGCACGAGGATGCCGTTGGAGAACACGAGACGGTCTCCGAGATTGCTGAGCTGGCGCGGCAGATATCGGTCGCGCGCGATCATCGACGTCAGAAACGGAAACGCCGCGTACGCCGTGTTCGCGGCCACAATGAGAATCAGCGCGGTCGCCGCTTGCACGCCGAAATACATCCACGATTCGCCGCCGATCAAGGTCCGGGAGATCTGCGATACAACCGTCTCCGTCTCGAGCGGCACGACCCCGAGCCAGCGCGCCAAGAAGCTCGTCCCGAGGAACATGACGCCTAGGATCCCCACCATGATCAGGAGCACAGTGGTCGCGTTACGGGATTCCGGCGGACGGAACGCGGGCGTGCCGTTGCTCACCGCCTCGACGCCGGTGAGCGCGGCGGCGCCGGACGCGAACGCACGAAAGATCAAGAACAGCGTGGCCGCCTGGAACTCGCTGCCGTGGACCGGCGCGTGGACCTGCGGCTCGGCATGCGGGAGCTGCCCCGTAGCGATTCGCAACAGACCCCACAGCACCATGCCGCCGAAGATGGTGATGAACGCGTATGAGGGGATCGCGAACACTGCGCCGGACTCGCGGACGCCGCGCAAGTTCGCAATCGAGATCAAAACCACGAACGCGACGGCAAGGTCGACCCGGTGCGGGAACAGCTCCGGAACCGCCGACGTGATCGCGGCGACGCCGGCCGAGATGCTGACCGCGACCGTGAGAACGTAGTCGACGAGAAGCGCCGCGGCCGCGATCAACCCTGGCATCACGCCAAGGTTATCGCGAGACACGATATACGCGCCGCCGCCCGCCGGGTAGGCGCGGATCGTCTGATAGTAAGAGAGGGTCACGATCATCAACAGGATGACGATGGAGGCGGCGACGGGCATCATGACTGACAACCCGGCGATACCGGCGATCACGACGACATGCAGGATCTCCTCCGTCGCGTACGTGCTGGAAGACAGCGCGTCGGAGGAGAAGACAGCCAAGCCTTTCGTTTTCGTCAGTCGTTCTTGGGAGAGGCGCTGTGTCTCGAGGGGGTCCCCGACCAACGTCCGCCACACCGCTGCTGCCTTCAACGCTTCACCGCCTGAACGCGAGGGAGCCCGCGAATCGCACCATAGCGTTTATACTCTCACCGTCGCGGGGATTCAAGGACGCTTCCCGGATCGCACAGTGTCGATCGGTCGCGCCCGGCCGGGCCGCAGCGCCGCGATCTCCGCCGGCGAGAGCCGACGCGCCGTGCCGATCGGCTGCGCGCCCAGCTTCAGCGACCCGTAGGCGATACGGATCAAGCGCGCGACGGGATGCCCGATCGCTTCGAAGATCCGTCGGACCTCGCGGTTGCGGCCCTCGCGCAGCGTCACGATCACCCAGGCGTGGCTGCCCGCGGGCCGCTCGAGCGATGCTTCGATCGGCCCGGTCGGCCCGTCCTCGAGATGGATTCCCCTGCGAAGGCGCGCCAGCGCCGCGGGCTCGGGAACGCCGCGCACGCGCACGCGATAGACGCGCTTGACGCCGTAGCGCGGGTGCATGAGTCGATTCGCAAGGTCGCCGTCGTTGGTGAACAGCAGCAATCCCTCGGCGTTCAAGTCTAGCCGGCCGATGCTGAACAAGCGCGCGCGCATCGGAACGAGACCGCGCGCGGTCGGCCGCCCTTCCGGGTCGTGGGCAGTCGAGACGTAGCCGACCGGCTTGTGCAGCATCCACGTCTCCGGGTGCGGCATGCTCGGCAGCGGGCGCCCGTCGACGCGCACGTCGTCGTCGCGTCCGGCGGCGTCGCCGACGGACGCGATCTTGCCGTTTACGCGCACGCGCCCTTCCCGGATCCACGTCTCGGCGGTGCGGCGTGAGCACAATCCGGCGGCCGCGATGATCTTCTGCAAGCGCTCGCCGCGCGGCGCGCTCGTCAACGCCGCGACTCGTCATAGGCGGCAAGCGCGCGCCGCGTTGCGTCGACGTCGCGCGCGATCTGCTCCGCCAGTGCCGCCGACGACGGGAAGCTCTGCACGGCCCGCAGGTACCGGACGATCTCCACGTCGACGGCCGCCGGCGCGTCGGCGAGCGTCATGTCGAGCAAGTGCACCTCGAACGATAGCGCCGGTTCGTCGAAAACCGGAATTGGACCGAAGTGCAACGCCCCGGCATGCAGTTCATCTCCGACGAAGACGCGGCACGCGTAGATGCCGTGCGCCAGCGGAAACCCGGCAGGGATTGTCAGATTCAGCGTTGGATAACCGAGCCATTTGCCGCGCCCCTTGCCGCGGATCACGCGGGCGGAGACCCGCATCGGTAAGTCAGGTGTCATCGGCTTATCCGGGCATGAGGTGCAGGACCCACTTGAAGAAGTGGACGAGCTCGTTGAAGAAAACACCGACGAGCGCAAGGACGCCGGCGGCGAGCGCGGACCCGCTGATGAGGAAGTAGCCGTCCTCGTTCAGGATGCCGATGCCGATCATCATCATCGCCATGCCGGGCAGTGTGTTCATGAGCGGCATCGGCAACCAGAGGATGATGCCCATCGCCAGCGTCGGAATCGCCATCAAGCGCAGCAGCGCGACGTCGCTGAACGGCGTGTGGCGCGGCCGCGAGTATCGCTCCATGCGCCGCAGGGTGGACACGCCGCGCTGGCGCAGCAGGTCGAGGCTGCGTCGCGAAAACCTGTAGCGCCGCACGCGCGCGGGGAGCCAGAGCTGCCGGCGACCGCCAAGCATCTGCAATCCGCTCACGATGTACAGGATGCCGTTGATGCCGGAGGCGCCCGGCGGCAGGATCGGGATCAATGTCGGGATCGCCAGCAAGATGAGGACGACCCCGAACGCGCGCTCCCCGAGGCGCACGATGACGTCGCCAATCGAAATCGGCATATCGCCGTCGATCGTGAGGAGGGTATCGATGATCTGAGAGACTGGCCGCTCATCGTCGTCGCGGCCGAACATGCTCGTGCCTGCCATGACTTTAGAAATGATACCTTTTTGCCGCCGGCTCCGCTGCCCCTGTACGAAATCGATCGAGAGACAGCAATCCGATGGGCAGACTCGTCGCCGCCTCGGTCGCGAGGTCAGCAAGAATCCGGCCGAAGACGCTCGCGAACTTGAATCCGTGACCTGAGCATGGAGAGGCGACGATCACGTTCGGGAACGCCGGATGCCGATCGAGGACGAAGTGATTGTCGGTCGTTTTCGCGTAGAGGCAGTTCTGAGAGGCTTCTAGGGAGCCGGCGGCGCCCGGAAGGTCGCTTGCAAGGCACGCCCGCAGCCATGCTTCGTGCGGCCCGGGATCCGAGGTCTGTTCGTCCGGGTCCGCGGGGATGCCGCCATGGTGGCCTGCGACCTTGAGGCCCCGGCCATCCGTAGCCGGAATGCCGTAAAAGTGCCCGTCCGCTTTCTCCCAAATAAAAACCGAGAACCGTGCCGGTGCGAAGTCAGCGGGCCGCGCCGGTTGAAACCAATAGACCGTCTGCCGCTCGACCGCGAGCCCAAAGCCGAGGCCGGTGAGGATTCGCGGCAGCCAGGCGCCGGCGCTCACGATCATCGCGCCCGCCTCGTAGGTGCCAGCCGCCGTGCGAACCGTTACCCGTTCGCCGGTAGACGACCAGCCCGTGACCGGTTCGTCGAACCGCATCACGGCTCCGCCGCGCGCCGCGGTGCTCTAGCAGATGCATCGAGCCGGTGACAGTGCGCACGGCACCGTAGAAAGTGACGTTCAGATTCCCCATGGTTGTCCGTCCTCGCGCGCAGCGCCCGCGGCGAACCGCCAAGGCGCCGTCCGCGCCAGACGTCGCGCTTCCCAGCGCCCGACGCGCGTCGTGATCATCGAATACGCGCCTTCGGGCCGGTCGCCGCCCGCGTATCCCTCGAAGGTGGGCGCGCGGAGTCCCTCCCGCACGACGCCCCAACGCACGCGGTCGCCTTCGACGCAGCCGTCGACGCGCGCTTCCGGCACGCCGGCGACGTCGGCGGCGCGCAGTCCGCACGCGGACAGCGCAACGAGCGCCAGGGCGAGCGCGGCCAGCGCTCCTATCCGCCGTATGGGACCCAAACGTTCTTGACCTGGATTGCGCGGCGCAAGAACGACTCTCCCTCCGCGCCGTCGGATGCCCAATCGATCGGGCCGCTGGTTTCCGTCCACGTGCGCTTCAGGTTCGCCGCGGATTCGCGTTCGACCATGGCCGCGCCCGCCGCACCGCCGCAGTACCACACCGCGTCGACGTCGTCGTGCTGCGTCAGGACCTTCGCGAGCGTGTCCCGCGGCCCCGTGACGAGGTTGATGACGCCGCCCGGCAGATCGGAGGTATCGAAGACCTGGTAGAGATCCGTAGCGGCCAGCGGATGGGATTCGGAAGGAACCACGACGACCGTATTGCCCATCGCGATCGCCGGCGCGGCGAGCGAGAGGAGCCCGAGCAACGGCGCCTCATCCGGGCAGACGATGCCGATGACGCCGACCGGCTCGTGGATCGCGATCGTCAGATCGCGCGCCGGAACGTTTACGGCGTGCACGGAACCGTCGAACTTGTCGGCCCAGGCGGCGTAGGAGAAAAGCCTCTCGATCGAACGCCGCACTTCGCGCGCCGCCCCCGCGGGCTCGTCGCCGGTCATGCACGCGATCCGGCGCGCGAACTCCGCGGCGCGCGCTTCCAGATTCTCGGCCAGATAATAGAGGATCTGCGCCCGTCCGTGAGCCGTCGTCGTGCCCCAGGCCGCGGCCGCGTGCGCGGCCTCGACGGCGTTGCGGATGTCCTTGCGGTTGCCCTCGCCGACTTCGCCGAGGATCGTACCGTCGGCCGCGCGCACGGCCGTGCTGTACCCGGAATCCGGCCGCTGCTGCTTGCCGCCGATGTACAGCTTCGGCGTCCGATCGATCGGCGGTGTCTGTTTGTCGGCTGCGGATCTCGCCGCATCGGGCGGCGACGCCCCCGTCACCGCGGCGGCCGGAAGCGCCGGCGGGCGCAGGTATTCGTACATGCCCTCGCGGCCACCCTCACGTCCGAAGCCGCTCTCGCGATAGCCGCCGAAGCCCGACGCCGCGTCGAATAGGTTCGTGCAGTTGACCCAAACCGTGCCGGCCTTGACCTTGCGCGCGACGTCGAGCGCGAGGTTGACGTTCTCGGACCAGATGCTGGCGGCAAGCCCGTACCGGGTATTGTTGGCGAGCGCGACTGCCTCCGCCGGCGTGCGGAACGTCATTGCGACGAGCACGGGACCGAAGATCTCCTCCTGCGCGATCCGCGACGACGGCGCAACGTTGGTGAACAGCGTCGGCGGGAAGAACCATCCTTCCGCCGGCGCGGCCGACGTCGGCTGCCACATCACGGCGCCTTCGTCGCACCCGGCGCGGCAGAGCGCTTCGATCTTCTGCAGCTGCACGGGCGCGATGATCGCGCCGATGTCGATCCCCTTGTCCAACGGGTCACCGACGCGCAGTGTTTCCATGCGGGCGCGCAGCTTGGCGAACAGGCGCGGCGCGACGTCCTCCTGCGCGAGCAATCGTGATCCGGCGCAGCAGACCTGGCCTTGGTTTAACCAGATTGCGTCGACGACGCCTTCGACGACGCTGTCGAGATCGGCGTCCGAGAACACGATGAACGGCGACTTGCCGCCGAGCTCCAGCGAGAGTCGCTTCCCCGTTCCGGCGGTCTCACGGCGGATGATCCGACCGACCTCCGTCGATCCGGTGAACGCGATCTTGTCGACGCCGGCGTGGCGAACGAGCGCCGCGCCGGTCGTCCCATCCCCGGTCACGATGTTGACGACGCCGGGCGGCAGCCCGATCTCGGTGAGGACTTCACAGAACGCTAGAGCCGAGAGCGGCGTGAATTCGGCCGGCTTCAACACGACGGTATTGCCGGCGGCCAGCGCCGGCGCTACTTTCCAAGCGAGCATCAGCAGCGGAAAGTTCCACGGGATGATCTGGCCGCAGACGCCGACCGCGGTATAGCCGGGGAACGCGCGATCGAGCAGCTGCGCCCAGCCCGCGTGATGGTAGAAGTGGCGGGCGACGAGCGGAATGTCGAGGTCGCGGGTCTCGCGGATCGGTTTGCCGTTGTCGAGCGTCTCCAGCACGGCGAAGAAGCGGCTGTGCTTCTGGATCTGGCGCGCGATCGCGTACAGGTAGCGGGCGCGTGTGTGCCCGCTCGCGCCGCGCCAGGCCGGCAATGCCGCGCGCGCGGCCGAGACCGCGGCGTCGACGTCCGCATCTGTTCCCTGCGCGACGCGCGCCAGCACCGTCGCCTGCGCCGGATCGTGCGTCTCGAACCACGTTTTCTCGGCGGGATCACGCCCGGCGCCGTCGATGAAGTGCCGGAAGCGGCGCTCGTGGCCGTCGAGCCAGCGGAGCGCCGAATCGCGCGCTTCCGGGGCTGGGCCGTAGGCCATCGCATGCAGGATCTCCTTGACGTTCATTCGGCCTCCCGGCCCTTCGCGATCACCTACGGCATCGGATGGTGGTGCGCCGCCGAATAGCGACCGCTGAGGTTGTGCGCGATCTGCCGTTCGATGTCGGTAAGGAGTCCGCTGGCGCCGATGCGAAACCGCGCCGGCGACGTCCAAGCGACGCCAAGCTCTTCCTTCACGAGAATGAGCCAATCGAGCGCTTGCTTCACCGTGCGAATTCCGCCCGCCGGCTTGAATCCGACGGCGAAGCCGGTGCGCTCGGCAAACGCGCGGATCGCGCGCGTCATCACGAGCCCGAACGGCAGCGTCGCATTGACGGTTTCCTGGCCGGTCGACGTCTTGATGAAGTCGGCGCCGGCCATCATGCACACCCAGCTCGCGGCGGCGACGTTGCGCAACGTGCCGAGCTCCCCGCAGGCGAGGATCGTCTTCAGGTGGGCATGGCCGCACGCCGCGCGAAATTGGCGCACCTCGTCGTACAACGCGTCCCATTGCCCGGTGAGAACGTGCGCGCGCGAGATCACGATGTCGATCTCGGCGGCGCCGGCGGCGACGGACGCACGGATCTCCTCGAGCCTCAGCGGTAGCGGCGTCTGCGCGGCGGGAAACCCCGTTGACACAGCGGCCACGGAGATGCCGCTGCCCCGCAGCACGCTGACCGCTGTCTCGACGAGGTTGTGGTAAACGCAGACAGCGCCAACCTTGATTTCGTCGGGCGCGAATCCCATCGCCGCAAGCAGGTCGCCGCGCAAGGGGCGGATCGCCTTCGCGCACAGACGGCGCACGTTGCCGGGAGTATCGTCGCCCGCCAGCGTGGTCAAATCCATGCACTGGATCGCGCGTAGCAGCCATGCGAGCTGCCACTCTTTCTTGACCGTGCGGCGGGTCGGCAGCGTCTCGGCGCGGCGCTCGACGGCGCTGCGATTCACGCGCAGCCGCTCGACGACGTCCAGATCCAGGGGGATGCCGGGGTTGCGCGTGAGCGCTTGGAGCTCCATCGCTACGGGCTCGAGGGCCATACGCATCTCACTCTAGCGTGTTCCCCGGAGAGGGAATAGGGAGGGTGCCCCGAACCTCTTCTTCGCGATGCGCGAAGATCGTGTTACGAAGTTGGCAAGCATCGCGTTGATGCTCCTGTTCGCTTCCTCGGCGTTCGCCGTGGCTCCCCCGGACGCCGATCTCACCGCCGAGATCCACGTCGCCGCCGCCGGCGACATCGCCTGCGACCCGGCGAACGGCAACTTCCGCGACGGCGCTGGCACACCGCACGCGTGCCAGCAGCGCGCGACGGCCGAGCTGTTGGATGGGCAACCGCTGGCCGCGGTCCTCGCGTTGGGCGATCTGCAATACGAAGACGGCACGCTCGCGAAGTTCATGGCCTCGTACCACCCGACATGGGGGCGTCATCGTGCGATCACGCGGCCGGCGATCGGCAACCACGAGTATGGGGTGCGCGGCGCCGCCGGCTACTTCAACTACTTCGGCGCCGCGGCCGGAAGACCCGGGGAAGGTTACTACAGCTTCACGCTCGGCCATTGGTTGTTCCTATCGCTGAACTCCAACTGCGCGCTCGTCGGCGGCTGCGGTCCGGACTCGCCGCAAGGCCGATGGCTGCAGTCGGAGCTGGATCGACATCGGGGCCGGAGCGGCTGCCTCGGCGCATTCTGGCACCACCCCCGGTTCTCGTCGGCGGTTCACGGCAATCAGGACCAGGTGGCCCCGCTCTGGCGCGCGGTCAGCGCGGCCGGCGCCGACTTGGTGCTCACGGGCCACGATCACACGTACGAGCGCTTCGCGCCGCAGGACTCGGACGGCCGCTACGACCCGCGCCACGGTACGCGGCACTTCGTCGTCGGAACGGGCGGGCGCAGCCACTATCCGTTTCGCACCGCGCGCGAAAACAGCGAGGTCCGGTCAACGGGCACGTTCGGGGTGTTGTTCCTGAAGCTCGGTCTCGCCGGGTACACGTGGCGATTCGCGCCGGCCGCCGGCGGCCGATTCACCGACAGCGGCCGGGCCGCTTGTCGCTGAACACGTCCTATCCGCCCCTCGACGGATCCACGGCCCCGGCACGCGAGCGGGCCACGGGGGTCGCCGTGACGCCGCGCACGTGCGTCTGACGAGCCTCGCAAAGGCTCAATTCCATGGCGGCGAGGGACGCGACTTCCTCGGATAGTACGATCTGGCTGCCGTACTCCTTCGTGAGCGCTTCGAATCGGCTGGCGAAATTGACCGGGTTGCCGACCGCCGCCGTCCGCGGCGCGCGCCCATATCCCAACTCCCCGACGAAGACGGGGCCCGCGTGGATGCCGATGCCCATCCGCAACGGCCCGAAGAGATCGTGCGACAACACGCCGTTCAGCTCCTCGACGGACCGCACCATCGCGACGGCAGCGGATAGCGCCTGGCGGAAGCCGGTCGCGATATCCGTGTCCAACCCGAACAACGCCATGACACCGTCGCCCAGGAACTTGTCGACGTAACCGCCGCTCCGCTCGATCGCCCGGCCCATGGCTTCGAAGTACTGATCGAGTATGAACAGGACGTCGAACGGCAGGCGGTTATCGGCGAGGTGCGTGAACGCCCGCAGGTCCGCGAACAACACGGCGATCGGCTGCTCCCGACCGATCCCCGCGAACGTGCTGCGAAAGACGTCGATCGTGCGCGGGGACGCCGGCAGCAACGGGAACACGTCGAGATCCGCGTGTGGACGCAGCTGACATGCGAGGCGCACGTTCGGCGGGGCGGCGATCCGCGCCAGAACGGGCGATTCGGATGGTGCTGGTGCCGGCAGTCGATTCACCTCGCCGGCGATGCGCGTGCGGCACGTGGAACAGCGCCCCCGCCCCCCCGCACAACGACGCGTGCGGGATACCGGCCATGTGGCTTGCTTCCAGGACGGTGGTTCCCGCGGTGACCGAGATCTGTCGTCCGGAAGGATGCGTGATGCGGACCGTCCCGCGGCGGCGGCGCGCGACGAGTGTGCGCGTGTGCCGCGCCGCGAACACGCCCGCGATCACCGTCCCGACGATTGCCAGAGTCAGGTTCCGCCAGCGGATCAACGTCGCGGCGGTGCTCGGCGACGGTACGTCCATGGTATCGGCGATCCGCAGGGGATCAGCCGCGGTTTCCGAGAGCCCTGCCCCCATCGCGTTCACGCCCGCCAGCGCTAATACCGGCACGAGGACGGCGCCGAAGAGCAGCGGCGGCGCCGCTTTCGGGTACCAGGGGCGAAATCGTAGCCAGTAGTGAACCCCATGCAGCTGTGCGTCCAGGCGACGATCAGCAGCAGCAACTTTCGGAGCCCGGCCTGGGGGTCTACGAAGACTTACGTCAGGATCATCTGCGTGTACGTGTCGTCGACGCGGAACGTGGCGTGCTGGACGCGCATCCCGATGATATGCGGGATCAGCACAAATGGGATGACCAATCCGAGCGCGATGCGCGCTGCTTCGCCGGCGGGCATGCGCAGGTGGCGGCGACGGTACAAAGAGCCAGCACGAGCGCAAGGTACGTAACGAGGCTTCCATACAGCACCGCCGTCGCGACCGGATGACGCCAGAACGCCATGAATCGCAGCCGCGCGACCTCCGCGGTCACGAGCGCCGAGATACCGGCGCATGGGTCAACAAATGCGTGGCGACGTAGGTGAACAAGATCAGTCCGGCCGCCAACAGTAGGCGCTGCGCCATCGGGCGGCCCGCTATCGCGCCGCCGTCGGTGGGATCACCGGATGCCCGGCGGTCAATGCCTGAAGCGCTTCGTCGATCGTCGTCGCTTCGACGCCCGGGAGCCCTTTCGCGGTGGCTTGGTGAACCCCCGGCCCCGCCCAGAGGAACCTCGTCTTCCTCGCGTGTGGTCGAACCGCCGCTGCAGCCGCGAGCCATGGATCGAGGTGCGCAGTCATCGTCGCCGCCACGACGACGATCGTCGGACGAAGGTCCCGCACGGCGGACAGCAACGCGTCGACGGGAACGTCGGCGCCGAGGTAGACGATGCGCATCCCGCTCGCGCGCGCTTCGACGGCGAGCGTCAACAGACCGAGCTCGCGGTGCTCTCCCGGCGCGCACGCCAAGACGACCGTGTTCGCGTCCGTACGCTCACGGAACAGGCTCATGATGCGCACGCCGAACCGGCGCGCGATCTTGCTCGCGAAGTGCTCCTGGGCCGGGGTGACGAGTCCGGTCTCCCAGTCACGGTTGATTTCCGCCACCGCTGCCAGCAGCACCTTGCGCATGATCTCGTTGGGTCGCATCACCGTTGCGGCGTGCCGTAGGATCTTGTGCGCGCGATCCTCGTCGTAGGCGAGGCAGGCCGACTTGAGATCCAAGACGAGCGCGCCCGTCTCCCTTGCGGGGGAGTCCTGGAACGCACGTCCCGCCGCCCGTCGCTCGCGCGCCAGCTGCGCGGCCTGCCGCGGCGGAATGCCTTCGTCGACGAGGACCTTCATCCATCGGATCTCGCCCAGATCCTCCTCGGAATAGAGACGATAGCGTGAGAGGGAACGCGCCGGCGCCGGTACTCCGTAGCGCTTTTCCCAGGCGCGCAACGTCTCCGGCGGCAATCCCGTTCGCTGCGCCGCGGCGCGAATCGTGTACTTCGGCTTCGCATCATCAACGGTCGATGTTGGCGGCGCTTGCGTATCTTTCCCCATGAAGGAACGCCCCCCAGTCCGTCGGTTCGGCATTCGACTGCTCCGGCCAACCCCCTTGACTTCATAACAAACATTAGACAAACCGATGCTTTCTGTCGATTTGTCGTCTAGCGTTTCCCAGGTGGCGCAAGACGAACTTCGGCGAGACCAGTAAGGCGCGGCCAGTCGATAGACAAGAGGTAAGCTACAGGGAGGGGTGGTATAAATGGTGGTTATTCGGAACTCACTGTTTGTATCTGCGCTCGTGGGCATCGCTTTGTTGGGCATGACGGGAAACGGGTTGGCGCATCAACCGGCGGCCGCGCCTAAGAATGTCGCGGAAACCCCCGCGTCGAGCCCCGCCAAGAAGGCGACGGTCAAGAAGGGCCCCGCCAAGAAGCACACCGCACCGGCGACCCAAGGATCGGACGCCAAGCCGACGACGCATAAGGATGCCCCCGCCAAGGACGGCTCGAAGAAGTAACACCTTCTTCCTGACGGATCGGTTGCGACGGCCCCGCGTTGCCGCGGGGCCGTCGCGTTTTTCGCTGCGCCGCCTGCCGGGCTAGAAGCGGTACTGCAGGCCGACGCCGACGCTCGGCGCGATCAAGAAGCTGGCCAATCTGCTCACGGACGCCGGACTTGTCGAGACGTTGAAGGGCAAGGGACCGTTCACGGTATTCGCGCCTACGGACGAGGCGTTCGCGAAGGCCCCGAAGGCCACGCTCGATGCGGTCGCCAAGGACAAGAACAAGCTCAAGGCCGTCTTGACCTACCACGTTGTCGCCGGCAACGTGATGGCGAAGGACGTCATGTCGCTCAAGTCGGCGAAGACGGTGCAAGGCCAGGAGGCCACGAGCGCGGTCATCGGCAACATGGTCAAGATCAACGACGCGACGGTGACGAAGGCGGACAACGTCGCCTCCAACGGCGTCATTCACGTGATCGATCGCGTCCTTCTGCCGAAGTAGGCGAAGATCTCCCACGCGACGCCCCTCGAAGGACAGCGGGGAGGTCATGCGGCCTCCCATCTCCCACGCTGCGATGTCGACGTTGGAAATCCCGGACGCAGGGGAACATCGGCTCCTGCGGAACTCTCATGAGAAAGCCAGTGTACTTCGCGGCTCGCGCGCGAAAGGACAGACCATGCGCATTGCCCTGACCGGATCGACCGGCCTAATCGGCCGCGCGCTCGCTGCCGAATTCGCCGTGTGGGGTCATGGAGTGACCGCGATCACGCGCCGCGCGAGGACCGGCGCGGTCGCTTGGGACCCGGCCGGACGCTCGATCGAGGCCGACAAGCTCGAAGGACATGACGCCGTCGTTCACCTCGCAGGCGCGAGCATCGCCGGCGGTCGCTGGACGGCGGCTCGCAAGCGCGAGCTGTGGGACAGTCGCGTATCCGCCACAGCGTTCCTCAGCGAGACGCTGGCACGCTTGGATCGACCGCCGGCGCTCCTGCTGTGTGCGTCGGCCGTCGGCTACTACGGCGACCGCGCGCCAGACGAGCAACTCACGGAAGACAGCCGCCCCGGCTCCGACTACCTGGCGACGATGTGCCAAGCTTGGGAAGGGGCGAGCGATCCGTTGCGCGCCGCCGGCACACGCGTCGCGCATTTGCGCTTTGGAAACGTCCTCAGCCGGGACGGCGGATTCTTGGGAGCGTTGCTGCCCTTGCACCGGTTGGGACTTGGCGGGCGCGTCGGATCAGGGCGGCAAGCGCTGAGCTGGATCTCGATCGACGACGTGACCGGCGGCGTGAGTCACCTGCTCGCGCGCGCCGACACCGCTGGCGCCTACAACTTCACGGCCCCCGAGTGCGCGTCGAACGCGAGGTTCACGAAGACCTTGGCCCGCGTTCTGCGACGGCCGGCCGTATTTGCGGTGCCGGCGGTCGCCATTCGACTCGCGTTCGGCGAGATGGGCGAGGCGCTGCTGCTATCGGGACAATGCGTCGTGCCGTCGCGGCTGCGAGCGGCGGGCTATCGGTTCCGCTACGACACGCTAGAGGCCGCGCTGCGCGCCATCGTATGACGGGATGAAGACGTTCTCGCTGAAAGCGACGCTTCGTTTGCCGATGTCGGTCGAAGATGCATGGGCGTACTTCTCGAACCCGACGAACTTGCTCGACTTGACACCGCCGTCGATGCGGCTCACTTTCTCGACGCCGCCGCCGTCGGAGATCCGCCCCGGGCGGTTGATCACGTACAGCGTGCGGCCGTTGCTCGGGATTCCGGTACGTTGGATCACCGAAATCACCTCCGTCGAGGCTCCGCATCGCTTCCAGGATCGGCAGCGCCAAGGCCCCTTCGCATCGTGGGAGCACGAACACGTCTTTCGTCCGGTGGCCGGCGGTGTGGAAGTCGTCGATGACGTCCGCTACGTCTTGCCGCTGGGATTCGTTGGCGCGCTCGCGCAACCGTTCCTCGTCGCGCCGCAGCTGGCTCGCCTGTTCGCGTTCCGTCGCACCGCCCTGATCGCGCGTTTCGGAGCGCCGCTGTGAGCTGCTGGCCTCGAAATGATCGCGGGCCGCGCGTCGGCTAACAGTAGTGCCGCTGACCGACGGGCGCGAGCTCTTCCCACTCGATCGCCGTCTGACGTCCGCTGTCGACTTCCATGAGCATCCAATCGTGGATCGCGTTGAGCTGAGGGTCGTCCTTGGCCGGCTGGCGGCCCGTGCGCTGCTCGATGACGAAGATCAGCCCGGCGAGACCGGAGTCCTTGGTCAGCGACACTTCGAGCGGCCGCCCGGGCAACGCCGGCACGTTGAACGGCGCGCACATTCACCAGAACTTGTTCAAGCCGTCGGCATGGAGCCGGCGCGCGTTCGATGCGCGTCGCGGCCGTACAGCGGATACTTCGCCGGCAGCGGCTCGCCCATCCTCGTGAACAAATCCGCGAGGCGATTGAGCGCCGAGAAGTCGGGCTTGACGTCCGGGAAGTACCCCATGCCCAAGAGGTGGATCAGCACGCCCTAGAGCGGGGCGTTGCCCGTCCGCTCGCCTTCCCCCAAGCACGTCCCGTTGATCGCGGCGCAGCCCTCGCGCACGGCGGCCAAGCAATTCGCGGCGATCATCCAAGTGTCGTTGTGGGGATGGAACTAGAGGTCTTCCGGGTGCAGGCCGACCTCGCGCAACGCACGGAACATCCGCGGCACGCTGAGCGGCGTCGTGACGTCGTCGTAGGGCAGACCGATCCCCATGTCGTCTCCGTCGTCCACGCCTCGGGCGGCAGTCCGTCGGGCCGTTCGGACCAAACGTACTGTGGAAACTCGTCCCGGGGATAGGCATCCAGGAAATACTCGGGCGCGGCAGGGTCGGTGATTTTGGCTATGTTTTCATTCTGCTCGGCGGGGCGTTCGCCGGGCCGCTCTCAGGAGGGAATGGTCACGACAGTTGAACGATTTGCAACGCGCGCAGGCATCGTCAATAATCATTCGAGAACCCAATATACAAGATGTGGAGGGAGGAGCTTCCATGCACCCTATCCGTAGATCCCTCGTTCCCCTACCCCTCGCTCTCGCGTTTGCCGCCCTGCCCGTGGCGCACGCGCAAACGCCAGTGCCGCAGCCTTTGCCGGCCGCGCCCGTGACCGCGCCGGTCATCATCACACAGATGGCGCCCGCGCCCGCCGCGCCGTTGGCTCCCACACCGATCCCAGCCGGAACGCGCATCCCGCTCGAATTCCTCACGGCGCTCGACACCGGCCAGCAGCGCCAGGGCGACCGCGTCGAGTTCCGTGTCGCGCAGAACGTGCTCATTGGCCGCCAGATCGTCATTCGTCAAGGCGCCGAGGGTTCGGGCGTCATCACGTGGGTCGCCGGCCCCGGCATGTTCGGACAGAACGCGCGCGCCACGGTGTCGTTCATTCAGGTCAGGGCCGTCGACAACAAGCCGATCAAGCTGGCGCCGCTCGAGCTGAAGGTCGAGAACACGCGCTCGACGACGGACAGCGGCGGCGCCGCCGCGATCAGCGGCGCCGGTCTCATTCTGCTCGGTCCCGTTGGGCTCGTCGGTGGCGCGCTCATTCGCGGCGGTCACCTGAGCGTTCCCATGGGCACGGTCGCGATCGGAGAAACCGCGGAGAAGGTCGAGCTAGGGATCTAACACGCCATGTTGGAGCGCCGGCCATCCGGCGCGTGCCGGAGCACGATCGCGAAACGGGGCCATGCGGCTCCGTTTCCCTTTCACCGTATTACGCAACTTGGTGGCGATGGCATCGCGACCCCTGTGGGCCGTCTCACCGCCGCCACCCGTCAATGACGTCGACGACGTCCATGAGTCGGGAGACGACCGCGTCCGGGTGCACGTCCGAGAGGTCGCGGTACTCGACCGCCGCGGCGTCCGGGATCCAAATCGAGCGCAGGCCCGCCAGCTTGGCCCCCATCACGTCACGAAGATAGTCGTTGCCGACTTAGACGGCGGCTTCCGGCGCCGTGTTCAGACCGGCGAGCGCGGCGTCGAAGATCTCCCGGCGCGGCTTCCGGATGCCCAGCTCCGCCGAAACGACGACCGCCTCGAAGCACGACGCGACGCCCAACGTCGCCAGGGCGCGGAGAATGAAGCCGCCATGCAGCACATTCGAAATGACGGCCAACCGCAGACCGCGATGGCGCAGCGCCGACACGGCGTCGACCAGCCCCGGCTTGCCGCGTACATCGTGAAGATACGCCTCGAAGTGAGCGTCGACCGCGTGCCCGATGCGCTCGTCGTCGATCGCGCCCTTCTGGCCGAGGACACGCAACGCCAGCCGGACGATTTCCTCACCGTCGTGCTCCACGCCGACGACGCCGCACATGACGCGCATGCGCGCATACGCGTCTTCGATCCGCCGAAACGGAAGCCCGTCGGCATCCCCGTCCAGGACGACTAGGCGATGCAGGATCTCGTGCGCGACGTGGCGCAGCTCCATGTCGAACCAACGGTCAGCGGAGATCAACGTCTCGTGGAAGTCGAAGTCACGGCTCGGATCGTCAAGAGATTCCTCCACGGCGGCCGCCGGCGATCGCGGATGCATCTAACGCGACGCGAACCGTGTCGCCCGGTGTCAAGTCGACTACGACATCGGTCGCCGGACGCGTCGCGCGCAGAGGGCCGGGCAGGCCGTCGACGCGCAGATCGGCGCGGACGACGGGCCCGGCGAATTCGACGTGCTCGATCACGGCGGGGAAGGTATCCGCAGAGGCGGATTCTGGGACCAACCGCACCGCCTCCGGTCGAATGCACAACCACCCCGGACCAGTGTCACCGATCACGGAAGCCGGGAGCACGACGGCAAAGCCTGTCTCCGTGCGGGCTCGCCAGCCGTCGCCGGCACGGCTCACGTCGACGTCGATCAGTGTGCCTTCGCCAACGAATCCGGCGACGAACCGCGTCGCCGGTCGCTGGTAGACCTCCGCTGGGCGACCGACCTGCTCCAGGCGTCCCTGATGCATCACGCCGACGCGGTCCGAGAGCGTCAATGCTTCCTCTTGGTCGTGCGTAACGTACAACGTCGTAATCCCCAAGTCGCGCTGCAGGCGCTTGATCTCGGCGCGCACGTCGACGCGCAGCTTCACGTCCAGGTTCGACAGCGGCTCATCGAGGAGCAGTACGGCGGGCTCGATGACGAGCGCCCGCGCCAGCGCGACGCGTTGCAGCTGGCCGCCGCTGAGCTGCTGCGGTAACCGAGACGCAAACGCGTCCAGC
>VGFF01000025.1 GCA_016868955.1 Armatimonadota bacterium | reverse complement strand
GATCGGCTCGACCGATGCGACGTGCCGCACCACGATCATGTCGATCCTGCACGCCGCGCACGGCATGGTGAACAGCGGCGCGTTCCGGCCCATCCAGATCGTGGCGCCGCACGGAACGCTCGTAAATCCGGCGCGTCCCGCCGCGACGCGAGCGCGCACGAGCACGTGCTACAAGATCTTCGACGCGGTGAATTACGCGCTCGCACCGTTGATTCCGACGAAGGTTATCGCCCCCGGGTTCGACTGCCAAACGGGCATCTCGATGGCGCACCGCCGCGATGGCAAGCTCAGCGTCCTGTCGGAGGTGCTGGGCGCCGGCGTCGGCGCGTTGTACAACCAAGACGGCGCCGACGGCATGATCATGCACTTGACGAACGGCATGAATACGCCCGTGGAATCGGTCGAGATCGAGTTCCCGTTCCTCGAGATCCTGCGTTATTCGCTCGTCGAGAACTCCGGCGGTCTCGGCAAGTTCCGCGGCGGCTTGGGCATGGAGCGCAAGTACCGCATCTTCGAAGACGGCGTCAACTTCGGCTTGCACTCCGACCGGCACAAGCACTCGGCGCCAGGCCTGTTCGGCGGGCTCGGCGGCGCGCCCGGCGCATGCTTCGTCGAGCGTAACGGTGAGAAGATCACACTGGGATCGAAAGTGCACGCGCGCCTGCAGAAAGGCGACTTGCTGACCGTGCGCTCCGGCGGCGGCGCGGGCTACGGGGCGGTCAACGAGCGCGAACCGAAGCTCGTCGAAAAGGACGTGCGCGAGGAGCGCGTCGATCCGGCGCAGGCGGAGAAGACGTACGGGCGCAAGGTGAGAGAAGTGGTTCGGGCGTAGGACCGTTGCGCCCACCCCTCCCACGATTCGGTACAACTCCAAATGCCACGAGGTGCTCTTTTGACGCGCGCACCATGATCGTGCAGCAGTTGACGCTGACGCACGGTCTTCTCAAGATGATGGCCGCGGAGTTGTCCGATGAAGAAGCGGCGCGCTCTTCAAGTTCGCGCAAACCGCTGACTTGACGAAGTCCATCGAGCCCGGATTCCCCGGATTGTATTCGAACGTCGATGAGGTGCTGGTCTTTTCGATCGGGCATCGCCAGTATCCCGCCGGCAAGATCATGACGCTTCGCTTGATGCTGTCGAAGGCGCGCCTGCTCGGCTAGGCGAACGGCGCACGTGGACCGCGTTGCGAGGAGGATGGACGTGGACGCTCGACCCTACATCGTGAACAACTTGGACCTGACGGCCGAGAGAGCATTGAAGGCGACGGCCGATCTCAGCGACGACGAAGCGCGGCAGCGCCCGCACAGGCTCGCATCGATCGTCTGGCAGCTCGGGCACATCACGTTCTACGACG
This sequence comes from Armatimonadota bacterium, assembly GCA_016868955.1. GTDB lineage: Bacteria > Sysuimicrobiota > Sysuimicrobiia > Sysuimicrobiales > VGFF01 > VGFF01. The sequence continues at coordinate 19,365 of VGFF01000025.1, read as the reverse complement.
GTCGCGCCGCGGCGCGCGCCGGCGGAGACGTCGTGGTTCCCGCCGAGTACGAGGCGCTGTTCAAGATTGGCACCGGCGACGCCGCGAACTTGCCGCCGCTCATGGAGGTGCGCCAGGTCTTCGAGGCGCAGCACCGGAAGCTCGTCGAAGCGACGAATCGCGCGAACCTCGAAGAGCCGACGAAAATTCCGCATCCGACGGCGAAGACGATCGGCGAATCGTCGGCTTATACGATCGGGCATCGCGGCTATCACACGGGCAAGATCGCGACGCTGCGCGCGTTGATCGGCAAGAACCGCGTCTTCGGCTAGACCGTAGGCCGGTTTTTCGCTAACTTCCGACAGGCGCCGGCGGGGCGGTTCGCCGCCGCCTCATCGGCACGAGCAAGATCAAGATCGGCGTCAGCGCCGCCAGCCCCGTCAGCGACCACAGCGCGGTCGGCAGCCCGAAGTGATCGGCGATCATGCCGGCGGGCGCCGAGAAGATCGACCCCAACCCGAACGCGAATCCCACGATCAATCCCGACGCCGTCGCTTCGTGCGCGGGATGCATCTCCTGCGCCATCACGACCATCACCGAGTTGACGGCGACGAGGCCGCTGCCGGCGACGGCGAGCCACCAGACGCCGCTCGTCCCCGGGCTGAGCATGAAGAAGCTCAACGCGAGCGCCGTGATCAGCATGGAGACGAACAGGATGGAACGACGGCCGAGCCGGTCGGAAAGTGCGCCCATCGCGAGTCCCAACGTCGCGCCGACGAGGTTGATCGAGGAGATCGCGAACCCGGCCTCCGCAAGCGTCGCGCTGCGCCGGATGAGGTACTCCGGTCCGAACGTCGTGAATCCCTGATAGACGCCCGATCGCACGGTCATTACCGCGATCAGCATGACGAGCGGGACGCTCATCGGGATGCGTCCGGTGGCCGGCACGTGTGCCACGCGCGCGTTCTGGCCTTGCTCGCCGTTGCTCGCCGGCCGCACGAAGCGCGCGTACAGCACCGCCGCGAGGATCAGGCCGGGAATGCAGATGAGCCACGACCACTCGACGCCGATCGTCGCAATGACTTGCGGCAGCACGATCGGCCCCATGCCCAAGCCGATGTTGCCGGCGAACTGATAGAACGCCATGACGAGGCCGACTCTCGCGCCGGCGCTGAGCATCGTCTGCTTCGCCGACGGCGGATGGTACAGCGAGTTCGCGGCGCGCCCAATCGCCATCAGCACGATGACCATCCAGAATGCCGGCACGACGGGGAGAAAGCTGAACGCGAGCGCCGACAGCACCGGCCCGACGACGAACAGAGCGCGCGGATTGCGCCGGTCGACGATGTGACCGGTCACCGGCTGCACCGGCAGCACGAGCACCGATAGCACGGTCGTGACGACGCCGACGGTCGTCAGCGACAACGCGTAACGTTCGATGAACAGCGGCCACAGCGGCGGGATGAATGTCAGGTACATGTCGACGAGCAGATGCCCCGTCGACAACAGCCCGGCACCCCAGAGGTCCTTGCGGCGGCGCGGCGGCGGCGCGGATCCAGGGCTCGCGTGCTCGGAAGCGCCGCCGGTCGCCGTGCTTACGTCGTGCGTCAATACGCGACCGCGGACGAGAGGACGCCGTCCTCCAACGTCATCTCTGGGTGCGCGGCGAGCAAGACGATGAGATCGGCGACCGACTCGGGCGGCAGGACACGAGCACGATCGAAGTCGGGCGTCGCGGACCACCGCATCGGCGTGTCCATCGGGCTCGGGCACAACACGTTCACCGAGACGCCGTGCGGCTTGCCTTGCAGCGCCAACGACTTCACGAGCCCGATCACGCCCGCCTTCGCGGCCGCGTAGACGGGAATCGCCGGCGACGTGAACACGGCCGCCCGCGACGACAGGTGAATCAACCGGCCGCCGCCGCGCGCGATCAATCTCGGCATCGCCGCGCGCGAGATGAGGAACGCCGCCGTCAAGTTTCCGTCGATGATCCGGCGCCAGTCGGCGAGCGTCGACTCGACGAGCGGCTTGATCAGCGACTCGCCGACCGTGTTGACGACCAAGGATGGCCCGCCCCACGTGTCCATCGCCGCGAACGCGGATGCCACGTGCGACTCGTCGCGCGCGTCGCCGCCCAACACCTTGGCCTCGCCGCCGGCGGCGCGAACCGCCGCGGTGGTTTCCTCGAGCTCGGACGCGGTGCGCGCGACCAGCCCGACGCGCATGCCGGCGCGGGCGCAAGCGATCGCGGTGGCGCGGCCGAGGCCGCGTCCGGCTCCGAAGACGAGACCGGTTTGTCCCTGCAAGGAAGTTGTCACGGTGGCGCTCCTTTCGAGCATTGGTTGGAATGTCGCGCCGCGCGGCCGCGCCGCGATGCGTGCCGCGAAACCAGTGTCCGCGGCCGCGACGTCAGACGTAGATCATCTTCACCGTCATGCCGCCGTCGAGCACACGCTTCTGGCCGGTCATGAAGCCGGATTCGACGCCGGCCGCGACGACGACCGCAACGCTGGCCACGTCTTCCGGCTGCCCGACGCGCCCGGCCGGATGCTGCGCGTGATCCTCGGCCGTCGGCGCGTCGCCGCCGGTGTGGATCCACCCGGGCGAGATCGCATTGACGCGGATGCCCATCGGACCGCGGCTGACCGCGAGCGCGTGCCTCAGCGCCAGCAATCCGCCCTTCGCGGCGCCGTACGGCTCACCAGTCGGCTCGGAGGCCAGTGCCCGCGTCGACGCGATGTTGACGATCGCGCCGCCGTCTCGCCGGAGATGAGGAACGGCCGCGCGCGCGCACCAATACGCGCCGAACAGGTTCACGGCGAACACGCGATGCCACGTCGCCGGCGCGTCGTCGTCCAGCAACAGCAGGAAACCGGAGATGCCGGCGTTGTTCACGAGGATCGACAATCCGCCGAGCGCCGCTGCCGCGCCCTCGATCGCGGCGCCCACCGCGGCCTCATCGGTGACGTCGGCCGCGCCTTCGCGGGCGAACCGTGCGACGATGGCGCTTCCTTCATGAGCCCTTGGAAACTTCTGCCACAGGGTACCGTTCGTCCTGCGTCGAAGACGCTCGATGCCGCATGTTCTCACGCCGTCCAACCGATCGGGAAACCGGCATCGAGGGCGCCAAGGGAAATCTTCGTCGGGCGTTCTCGTTGTCCGTCGCGTACATGGTCGCGTTCAACATCGCCTCACCGATGTTGCCGCTGTACCTTACCGCGAAGGGCGCATCGCCGGCGCTCGTCGGCGCCGTGCTCGCCTCGTCGAGCGTCATGCCGCTGCTGCTTGGCGTCTCCCTCGGCGCGCTCGTCGTCGTGCACGGTGCCTCGCGCGTGTCGCTCGCGTCAGCGATCCTGTTCGCGATCGCGACCGCCCTGTTCATTCCCGAACCAAGCCCGCTGTGGACGGCGATCCTCTTCGGCCTCGTCAATGTCGGCCACCTCGGCATGATGATCGCGACGCAAGCGACGGTCGCCGGTTGGAGCACGCTGGAGGAGCGCGCCGCCGTTTATGGGCAATACACGTTCTGGGTCTCGGCCGGGAACGTGGCCGGACCAATCCTCGGCGGCGTCGTCGCGGAACGTTTCGGCTTCGGCGCCGCGTTCGCGGCGATGTTCGGCGTGTCGCTGGTGGCGATCGTCGCGGCGTTACGCATCGCCGATCGCCCCGGTGGATTGCCGACGGGCGTGACGTTGGCGACCGCGTACCGAGCGGCGTTCTCGCTCGCCCGCGACGACGGAGTCGCCGTCATCTTGTTCATCTCTTTCCTCGTCGTCGGCGCACAGAGCTTGCAGATCACATTCTATCCACTGTTATTACAGAAGGGCGGATTGACCGCGGAACGGATCGGCGTGCTCGTCGCGATCCTCAACTTTGCGTCGATGATCGTGCGCCCATTCCTGGGGGTCGGAGTCCGGCGACTGGGCTACGCAGCGATCCTCATCGGCGGCAACCTCGTTGGCGCCGCCAGCTACCTGCTCGCGATCAAGGCCGGGTCGTTCGCGCCGCACGTCGGCGCCGCGGTCGTCATGGGCATCGCGATGGGCTTCATCCAGCCGTTGACGATGAGCTTGATGGCGAGCTCGGTGGCGCCGCCGATGCTCGGACTCGCGATGTCGGCCCGGCTGACGATCCAGCGCTTGTCCTTGATCCTCGGCCCGTTGATCTTCGGATTCGTCGTCGCCGCGACGAGCGTTGACGTGTCATTTCAGGCCGGCGCGGCGATCCTGACGACCGTCGCGCTGATCGTCTGGCGGCGCGCGGCGTCCCTCAATCGCAGCCGGCCGGTCGCTGCTCCGCGCCTGGAGACGGCGCGGAGCGACTCGCGAATTCGGTCGTAATCGTCGCGTCGCCGATCGGTCTAGCGTCCCATCGTCGGGGGCACGGAGGCAGGGCAGCGCGGCATCATCGTCGATAGGTTGTGGTGCCAAACCTCGGCCAAGGCGCGCGGCGTGGTATTGTTGGCGCGAGCCTCTTCGTGTCCGGCCGTCACGAGCAGCGTGCCGCCGACGTAGATCGCCCACTCCTCCCCGATGGGCACGAGGCGGAAGGTGGCGGTGCGAACGTCCTCGTTCGCGTACGCCTGGATGATCCGATCGCCACGATCTTTGTGCGCTCCATCGTCGACACGTTGTTGACCGGCGCGCGCAGATGCAACACCACTTCATTGCAGATGAGGATCGCGGTGAGGTTTTCGGACGATCCACCCGCCGGCATCGGCGGCGTGCCCTGCGAGAACGCGACACTGCACGACAAGCTCAACGCGATCACGAACGCGACCGGGACCAAGAGACGCATAGACGCCAACCTCCTCGCCGGCCCGCGCGATTGATGCGCAAGTGCGGCGGGGCCCAGCCGGGAATGTTATTCCCACAACGAGCGGCAGTCTAAGCAGGCGGCGCTTCGCGGCGATCGCGGAACTGCTGGCGGCGCTTGGCGATCGTCTTCAGATGGTAGTGCACGTGGTTTCCGTAATGCTCGATCACTTGCTCGAGGGTCCGGGAGCCGTGGATGGGGTGGACGTCGGACTGCGACCACGCCGCCGTCGGCGCGTCCCGCAGCAGCGGAACGGTCGCGGCGCGCGTCGCGCGAAACATCGCCAAAGCGTCGGCGAGCGAGCGATCCGCGTAGCGCATCACCGCGGCCCAAGCGCCTTGATTGAACCAGGGCATCGGCGCGCCGGGCTCGACGAGGATGAACCGCACGCGGACCGACGTCACGAGATCGGTGTCGGCGAGGTGGAAGACGTTCTCGTGAATGCTCCAATCGGTCGGGCCGGGGCGCCATCGCATCTCGTCCGGCGGAATGCCGGCGATCGCCGCCTCCAGAGATCGCGGCCCGTCCGCGTATCGTTCGATGAGGGATGCGGTGCGTTCAGCGGACAACATCGTGAGATTCCCTCCGGCCGCGGCACGCGGGTGGGACTTCCGTTGCCGCGGCGGGCTTCGGAGAAGATTCGGTGGGGCAGGCGGAAACCCCTCAACGACCCCAGAATTCGATGCGCGCCTGATTGAGGGACATCTCCGTATCGCCGACCACCGCGATCGCCCGAAACAGCGCACGCCGCCGCGCAGGTCGCTCCATGCCGTCTCGCTGCCCTCAGCGATGCGCTGGCGAACCGGCAGGCGATCACGCGCGCCGTTGCCATACTCGGCCATCAAGGATTCGATTTCAGCGTTGCCGCGACGGGCTTTGAGCTTGATCGACCGGACGTTCTGACAGGACCCGAAACGCAGGACGTCCAGGTCGCGCTCGCGATGGGACAGACGCGTGACATCGAGCAGACGCCCGTCCTCGGCAATCGCTTGGGCAGCGAGCCCCGCGAGCAACAAAAACGCGACAACGGCGATGACGAAACGAACTCTCATCGGATCCTCCTTCAGATGTCGGAGTAATGTTCAGCGAGCCCTCGGAAATTTGACGAATGAACCGACGCGGGGGCTTCGTCGCATTCCCGAAACCCCCAATCCTAGAGCATCGCGGCCCATTGTCGAGGTTCCCGGCGGAAGCGTCCCGAATTCGCGCCGTGGCGACGCCAGCGCGCTGCCGCGCGGGCAGGGGCGTTGGAGGCGTCGACGAATCTCCGCGGGGAATGACACCCCCGCGCTCCGCCGGCGACGAACGGACGGCGATCTTGCTGCTCACGTTCGCGCACGTCGCCGTCGGCGGCTCCTGGGTGGCGGCGCGCGTCGCGGTCGCGTCGATCTCGCCGCTCGCCGTCGCGATCGTGCGGTTCGCGATCGCCGCCGCCCTCCTCTGGGCGTGGTCGAAGGCGCAGGGGTTGCGCGAGCCGCCGCCGGATCGGCGCACGCTCGGCGCCTACGCGATCATGGGGTTGACCGCGGTCGCGCTGCACAACGCGTTGTTCCTGAACGGCTTGCGGTTGGCGCCGGCCTCCGACGGTGCCGTAATCGGTCCCGGGTTCACGCCCGTCGTCACGGCGCTCGCCATGCAGCTCGCCTACCGGCAGCCGATCTCGCGGACGATGATCGCCGGGTTCGCGATCGCGATCTTCGGTCTGTTTCTCGTCGTGAACCCCGCGGGCGCGGCGTCGACGCCGACGCGTCTGACCGGAGACATACTGTTCATGCTGACGGCGGTGTGCTGGACAGGGTATTCGCTGACGGTGAAGCGCGCGCATCTGAGCGGATCGCCGGTGACCGCGACGATGTACACGACCGCGTTCGGCTTGCTCGCGCTGTTGCCGATGGCGTTCGTCGAGAATGGGTGGTCGACGCTGGCGCCGGCGCCGCCCGTGGCTTGGGCGGGCGTCTCCTACCTGGCGTTGTTCAGCACGGTGTTCAGCTTCGTCGCACTGTACGAGGGTATTCGCCGGATCGGCCCCGTGCGCGCCGGCGCGTTCGCCTACATGGTGCCGGTCATCGGCGTTGCGTCTTCAGTGGCGCTGCTCGGCGAAGAGCTGCGGGCGTTGGCGGTCTTCGGCGGCGCGCTCGTTCTCGCCGGCCTCTGGCTCGTGCAGCGGCGGTAGCGACGGCCGCGCCATCGCGCCATCGCGGCGCGCGGCGCGTCGCCGCCGGACCGCTCCCAGAGCGAATCGACGACGATGTGCACGACCTCATTCTGCTTCTGCAGCTTTCCAGCGACGCCCAAGAACAACGCTGCCTTCGCCAGCACCGGGTACTTCTCGAACACCTTGCGCCAGACGACGAGATTCACGAAGCCGGTTTCGTCCTCGAGCGTGTAGAACGTCACGCCGGACGCCGTGCCCGGCTGTTGGCGGCAGATCACGAGCCCGGCGTACCGGACCCGCTCCCCGTCGCGCATCGCCGCGACGCCGCGCGCGTCCGGCAGCCCCATCTGCGTGAGCGCCGCGCGCAGCGGCCCCAGCGGGTGCCCGCGCGTGCTGTGCGACGACGCGTCGTAATCCCACGTGATCTCCTCGAAATCGCGGAGCGGATCGAAGTCGGGATCCGCTTCCCGTACTTCCAGGGGCAGCGTCACCGCGCGCCGCGTCGCGAGCGCGCGCACGCGCCACAATGCCGATCGCCGGTCGAGCGGCACGCCGCCGGGGCCGAGCGCCTCGAACGCGCCCGCCTCGGCCAGCGCGACCAGATGGCGGCTGTCGAGCCGCGTCCGCCGCACGAAATCCGTCAGCGAAGCGAACGGCGCCCGCCGCCGCGCGGTGACGGCGTCCTGGCCGTCTTTTTCGGGCAGCCCCTTCACGTAGCGCAGCCCCATGCGCACCGCGAACGCGGGCGTATCGCGCTTCGCGCCGGCGGTTGCCTCGCCGTCCGCGATCGGCACGAGCGTGCAGTCCCAATCGCTGCTCGTGACGTCGATGGGGACGACGCCGACGCCGTGGCGCTTGGCATCCTCGAGGATCGTCGCCGGCGCGTAGAATCCCATCGGCTGCGCGTTCAAGAGCCCGCACGTGAATTCGGCCGGATAGTGCCGCCGCAGGTATGCCGTGGCGTACGCGACGAGCGCGAAGCTCGCGGCGTGCGACTCCGGGAAGCCGTATTCGCCGAAGCCGCGGATCTGGTTGAAGACGCGCTCCGCGAACTCGACGTCGATGCCCTTGGCGACCATGCGCGAGATCAGGCGCTCGCGGTGGCGGTCGATCTTGCCGGTGCTGCGCCAGGCGGCCATGTCACGGCGCAGCTGATCGGCCTCGCCGCCCGTGTAGTCGGCGACGACGACGGCGAGCTTCATCACCTGCTCTTGGAACAACGGCACGCCGAGCGTCTTTTGGAGGACGGGGATCAACGAAGGGTGCGGGTACTCGATCGGCTCTTCGCCGTTGCGCCGCCGCAGGTACGGGTGGACCATACCGACGACGATCGGCCCCGGGCGCACGATCGAGACCTCGACGACGAGGTCGTAGTACTTGCGCGGCCGCAGCCGCCGCAGCATCGACATCTGCGCCCGGCTCTCGATCTGGAAGACGCCGACGGTATCGCCGGCGCAGATCTGGTCGTACGTCGCCGGATCGTCGGGCGGCAGCGTCGCCATCGAGAGCGCGAGGCCACGATGCGCGTGCAGCATGCGAAAGCACAGATCGAGATGCGTCAGCGCGCCCAACCCGAGCAGGTCGACCTTGAACAAGCCGAGGTTCTCGAGGTCGTCCTTGTCCCACTGGATGACGGTTCGTCCTTCCATCGTCGCCGGCTCGATCGGCACGATGTCGCGCACCGGCTCGTGCCCGAGCAGGAATCCGCCGGGGTGGATGCTGAGGTTCCGCGGGAAGTCGAGGATCTCGCCAGCGACGCGCAGGAGGTGCTGGTGCGCCGGCGCGTCGGCGTCGAGCCCGGCTTGACGCAGGACGTCGGATGAGGCCTCGTCGTGGTACGAGAGCAGCTTTGAGAGGCGATCCACCGTGACGGCGGGAAGCCCGAGGACCTTCCCCACTTCGCGCACCGCCGAGCGCGATCGGTAGCGAACGACGTTGGCGACCATCGCCGCGCGATCGCGCCCGTACTTCTCGTAGACGTATTGGATGACTTCCTCGCGGCGGTTGTGCTGGATGTCGAGGTCGATGTCGGGCGGCTCGTTGCGCTCGCGCGACAGGAAGCGCTCGAAGAGCAGGTCCATTTTGACGGGATCGACGGCGGTGACGCCGAGGGCGTAGCAGACCGCGGAGTTCGCGGCGGATCCCCGGCCCTGACAGAGGATCTCGCGCGCGCGGCAGAACTCGACGATCTCCCACATGGTGAGGAAGTATCCGGCATAGTCCAGCTCTTCGATGAGCGCGAGCTCGCGCTCTAGCTGCGCCGTGACCGCGTCGGAAATCCACCCGTCGTACCGTTGGCGCGCGCCCGCGAATGTGAGGTGGCGGAGCCATTCCGTGGTGGTGCTGCCGTCGGGGAGCCGCTCCGCGGGATAGCGGTAGCGCAGCGCTGCCAGCGAGAACGAGCACCGCGCCGCGATCTCCTCGGTGCGGGCGATCGCGCTCTCGTCGTCTTCGAACAGCGCCGCGAACGCGACGGGCGGCTTGAGCGCGTGCTCGGAGTTCGGCTTGATGCGCCGTCCCGCCTCCGACAATGGGACGCCGTGGCGGATGCATGTCAATACGTCCTGCGCGGCGCGCCGCGCAGGCGTGTGGTACAGCACCTCGTGCGCGGCGGCGATCGACAAGCCGTAGCGCTGGGCGCGCTCGCGCAGCCGGATCTCCTCGCGGATTTCCGTGTCCCGGCAGTGGCGCGCGGCCATCGCGTACAAGCGGTCTCCGAACGCCTCGCGCAGCCGGCCGGCGACGTCGTCGAGCGGCGCGCGGCGCGCGCCGTCCGGCGCTTCCTCGACGAGGCGGCTGCAGTCGCCGCCCCACAACGCGATTTGTCCGCCGGCGTGCGCGCAGACCTCGTCCCACGTCACCGCGCTCTCACCCTTGGGCAGGCGCCCTTGGCCGATCGTCAGCAGCCGGCACAGGTTCGCGTAGCCGCCGCGGTCGGCGGCGAGCAGAACGAGGACGCTGCCGTCGTCGAGGGTGACCTGCGACCCGACGATCAGATCGACGCCCAGCGCGCGCGCCCGCACGTGCGCGCGCGCGATGCCATACACGCCGTCGCGATCGGTGATCGCGACCGACCGCAGCCCGAAGCGATGCGCTTCTTCGATCAGCTCGCCGGGATGGCTCGCCCCTTCGAGGAACGAGTAGTTCGTCTTGCACCACAACGGCGCGTACATGGAATCTCGGCGGCGTTACCCGCGCCGCGCCCACGCGCGCGGCGCATCGATCACTCCACACGCCCCTGCAGGTACCAGCGCCGGCGCTTGTGGTCGAAGTACGCCCACAACAGCTCGCCCTGCCGCGTCCACAGGAAGTAATACGCGCGGTGCACTTCCCGCGCCCACCAGCCGCCGGAGACGAGGTACGGTCCCCGTTGCTCCGCGACGGCTTCCTCAGTGACGTTCGCGAGCATCCAATCGGCGGCGTGCGACGGGCGCGCCGTGATCTCGGCCGGCTTCGCGCGCAAGCGCCGTACGAGCGTGCGCTGCGCCATGTCCTTGGGACGGGGCACGGCGAGCGCGTCGAGCCGCTCCCAGCGAAACATCGCTTCCGGCATGTGGCCCTCCCGCAGCACCGCGCGCACGATGGCGTCCTCGCCCAGCTCGGCGCGCAAGCGCGCCAGCGCGCGGTTGCCCGCCGCCAGGTCGCGCTTCGTCTGCTCCCGGAACAATCGGATCTGCTCCGGCGTCGCGTGCGCGCCGTGCGCTTCCAGCTCGACGCGTACGACGCCGGCGGACGGTGGGCGCGCTTCGAAGCGCAGCCGCACCAATTCGAGGATCTGAACGGGATCGAGCGTCGGCGCCGCCGGACGGATCTGCTCGGCGCGCGCCTCGTCGCCGGCGTTTCGGCTTGCGAGCTGTAGGCGCATGTCGAGCGCGACGAGCGCCGCGCCGCGCGCCGCGAGCGCCGTCAGCAGCGGATGCGACAGGCGCTTGAACAGGAACAACAAGCGCTCGAAGTCGGCCTCGGCGTCGTCGAGCCACAATACGCGCCGCACCGGCTCGACCTCGGGGCTGGGCTGCAGCGGCGCCCATGCGTCTCCGGAGGCCAGCGCGTGCAGCCGGTGGATCTCGACGCCGAATCGTTCGCGCAATCCTTGCGCGGGAAGGCCGAGGCAGTCACCGACCGTGCGGATGCCCAGCTTCAGGAGCCCGTCGCGCGCGTTGGCGGGAATCGCCAGCCGGTCGAGCGACACGTCGCAGGCGGCCGTTCGCTCGGCGCTGTCGTCGTCGAAGACGCGTGCGCCGCGCATCGCTTTCGCGACCGCGTAGGTGCCGAACCGCGTGAAGCCGGCGACGACGGTCGCGTGCCATCCCGCCGCCCGCAAGGCGGCGCGCACGTCGCGCGTCCACGACGCCAGCGACGGCTGGATTCTCTCCAAGCCGGAGACGTCGGCCCAGAAGACGCCCGGCTCGTCGCGCGCGATCTCGATGCGCGGCGAGAACTTGCGCAGGCACGCGGCGATGTCGTCGACCACCCGCGTGATCTCGGCGGCGGATACGACGCCGGCCCGCAGCATCGGCGACAGCGACAACGCGGCGGCGTAACGGGATCCGGGCAGGATGCCGGCGCGGCGCGCGGCGGCATTGATCCACAAGACCAGCGCTTGCGGCTTGTCCTCCGCGACGACCGCCGCCGGATGCTCCGCCCAGGATGGGTTGCATCCGAGCAGCATCTGCAGCGGCAGCGCCGGGACGTCAACGCAAGCCAGCCGGTCCACGGCATGCCTCCGCGTATCGCCACGTCGGACCGTGCCGCTTGTCCTTCAGGACGTCGAGCATCCACTCGAACCGATCGATCCCCGTGCGCTGCCGCCGTGCCTGCACGCGCAGCGAAATCAACGATCCGATCGCCGATGCCGTACCGCCCTTCTGCGTGAGGAAGACGACGGCCGCGTGGTATTTCCGCGCGAGCCCGTTCAATCGCGACAGCAGCGGCATGGGGATTGCCTCGTGCGGTCCGATGTCGGCGACGACGAGCGCGAACGTGCCGGAGCGCACCAAGCGATCGGCGGCACGCGCCACGATGGCGGCGTTCGGCGTGCGCACTACCGCGAGCGCATCGAGGTCGATGCCGCTTTCGGCGACGTCGGGCGGAAAGAAGACGCTGTGCATGGTCGTGATCCACGCCGCGCACTCGCCCGAGCGTTGGCACTCGTGCACGAGCCCGAACGCCGCGGTCAGTCCGGCCGGCTCGGTCGCGGAGGCGATCTCCGTCAAGCGGCCGGCGAGCTCGGGAAGGCGCCAATGGGAACGATCGGGTTGTAGGCGGGGAAGCGACTGCGGAAGGACTCGGAGGACGGCTTGCGTCGCCACGTTCGACCTCGAATGGCGGGAGCGGTTCTCCCCGCGAGTGCCACAAACAATAGCGAACACCAGTTCGCATCGTCAAGACCGAACATGGCAATTCTGCTACGCTTCCAGCGTGCCCCGGTCGTCCACTGCCGCCTACCGCGCCGCCATTGTTCGCGTGCTCTTCGTCAACACGTTGTGGGCGACGTCGTGGGCGCTGATCAAGATCGCGTTCCGCGCCAACCTGCCGCCCTTGACCTTCGCTGGCACGCGCTACGTGCTCGCGTCTCTGTGCCTGGCCGCCGTCGTGTTCGCGCGGGCCTCCAACCGCTGGGCGATCGGATCTCTGACGCCGGCGGATTGGCGCCGCCTCGCGTTCCTCGGCATCGTCTACTATGCCGTCTCGCAAGGATCGCAGTTCATCGCGCTGTCGTTGGTGCCCGCGGCCACGCTCGGCTTGGTCTTGAACCTCACGCCGGCGATCGTCGCGATCACCGGCTGGCGCCGCGCTCATGAGCCGCCGACGATCGTGCAGAGTCTCGGCGTCGCGCTCACGACCACCGGCGTGCTCGTGTACTTCTGGCCGATCACCCTCGCGAAGATCGCGGGCCCCGGCATCATCGCGGCGCTCATTGGACTGATGACGAACTCCGTCGCCGCGATCGTCGGGCGGCGCGCGAACGTCGGTGGCCACCCGGCCGTCGTCGTGACGTTCGTGAGCATGGGCATCGGATCGGCCCTCCTGCTCGCCACGGGCCTGACCGTGCAGGGGTGGGTGCCGCCCGGCCCGGAACAGTGGACGATCATCGTGTGGCTCGCGGTCGTCAACACGGCGTTCTCGTTCACGATGTGGAATCGCTCGCTGCAGACGCTGACCGCCGTCGAGGCCAGCGTCATCAACAGCACGATGCTGCCGCAGACCGCGATCGTGGCGGCGCTCGTCGTCGGCGAGGCCCTGAACGTCACGCAGATCGCCGGGCTCGCCCTCGTCGTCCTCGGCACGTTCGTCGTCCAGCTGCGGCGATAGCAGCGCCGGCGCCGGTAACCCATGCTCGTCGGCCGGCGCGCCCTGCGCGCCGTGGCCGTCTTGCGGTACTCTGATCGTGCTGACGGTTGCAGGGCCCACACCGACCCACCGCAAATCCCAGCGCCCGGCGAGGCCCACTTGGCGGGTACCACATCGATGAGGTGATCGATGGACAACACGTTCACGTCCAAGATCTTTTCTGTTGAGACGCTCGCGCTCGACGGACGCAAGGAGTCGTTCGTGCGCGGCGGGCGTAACTTGTTCCCGCTGCTGCCGAAGGCGCTGGCGGGCATCCAACAGATTGGCGTGATCGGCTGGGGATCGCAGGGACCGGCGCAAGCGCAGAACTTGCGCGAATCCCTGGAAGGCTCGGGCATCCGCGTCGTCGTTGGGCTGCGCGCCGGCTCGTCCTCGATGGACAACGCGCGCAAGGTCGGCTTTACGGAGGCGGACGGCACGCTCGGCGAGATGCTCGACGTCATCGCGAAGTCCGACCTCACGTTGGTCCTCATCGCCGACGCCGCGGTCGCGGAGCTGTATCCGAAGATCTTCCAGAAGCTCAAGCCCGGTTCGACGCTCGGCCTGTCGCACGGCTTCCTGCTCGGCCACCTCGGCAACGTCGGCGACAAGTTCCCCGCGAACGTCAACGTCATCGCCGTCTGCCCGAAGGGAATGGGCCCGTCCGTCCGCCGCTTGTACGAGCAGGGCAGGGAGGTCAACGGCGCCGGCATCAACACGAGCTTCGCGGTCGAGCAGGACATCGATGGCCGCGCGACCGACATCGCGCTCGCCTGGTCCGTGGGCCTCGGCGCGCCGTACACGTTCAAGACGACGATGCGCCAGGAGTACCTCTCGGACATCTACGGCGAACGCGGCATCTTGCTCGGCGCCGTGCACGGCATGGTCGAGAGCTTGTACCGCCGCTACGTGGCCGAGGGCCAGTCCGAGGAAGAAGCGTTCGTCAACGCCTGCGAAGCGGTCACCGGCCCGATCTCCAACACGATCTCGCACGACGGCATCCTCGCGCTGTACGAGAAGCTGTCCGCGACCGAGCGCGAGGAATTCGACCGCGCCTATTCCGCGGCCTACGCGGCGACGCGTCCCGTCATGGAGGAGATCTACGAGGAGGTCGAGTCGGGCAACGAGCTGCGCAGCGTCGTCATGGCCGGCAAGCGTCTGCAGAAGCAGCCGATGCCCGGCATCGAGGGCAGCCGCATGTGGCAGGTCGGCAAGACCGTGCGCGCGAACCGCGGCAAGCGCCCGGCCGAGACGCACGCGTTCACCGCCGGCGTGTTCATCGCGACGATGATGGCGCAGGTCGACGTGCTCATCGAGCGCGGCCACCCGTACTCCGAGATCGCGAACGAGTCCGTCATCGAAGCGGTCGACTCGCTGCTGCCGTACATGCACGCGCGCGGCGTCTCGTACATGATCGACAACTGCTCGACGACGGCGCGGCTGGGCGCGCGCAAGTGGGGCCCGCGGTTCGACGCGAACCTGTCGCAGCTCGCCTATCCCGACGTCGACGCCAAGAAGCCCGTCGACGACAAGCTCGTCGCCGCGTTCCGCGACCACCCGATTCACGGCGTGCTGAAGAAGCTGTCGGCGATGCGGCCCGCGGTCGACATCGCGGTCGTGTAGCGTTCCCTGCGCGCCCGGCGAGAGGATCCTCGTCCATGCAGCAGCGATTGCACCCCGCGATCGACGTCGCCGGCGCGTTGCGCGCGGCGTCGCGACCGGTCGAGACGAAGCTGCCGTCGTGGGCGACGAATCTGTCGTTCTTCGCGATGGGGCGCGACGCGCTGCGCGTGCTTGCCGAGGCGCGCTTCCGGCCGATGGGCGCGACCGTGTGGGTGCCGTCGTATCAGTGCTTGCAGATGGTCGTGCCTTTCGAGGAAGCCGGCGTGCCGCTGCGCTTCTACG
Source organism: Armatimonadota bacterium (assembly GCA_016868955.1). Taxonomy (GTDB): domain Bacteria; phylum Sysuimicrobiota; class Sysuimicrobiia; order Sysuimicrobiales; family VGFF01; genus VGFF01. The sequence goes on along the minus strand of VGFF01000025.1, from coordinate 4,175 downwards.
AGGTGCGCGAGGACCTGACGATCGACTGGGACGCGCTGTTCGACGCGGTGAGCGCCGCCGCCGGACCGCAGGCGCTGCTCGTGCCCGACTATTTCGGCTACCCGCAGCCGTTCCCCGACGACGTGCTCGCGCGTGTCGAAGCCACGTTCGCGTACGTCATCCGCGACTGCGCGCACGCCCTGCCGAGCGAAGCGCTGCGCCCGCCGCGCGGCCAGCAAGGCAGCTGCGCGTTGTACACGCTGCGCAAGCCGCTGCCCGTGGCCGCGCTCGCGGTCATCGCCGAGACGCAGGTGCCCGAAGGCGCCGCGCCGATTACCGACGCGGCGCCGCAAACGCGGCGCGGCTTGTTCACGTGGTATGAGATCGCGACGAATGCGGTGCCGTCGCTGCAAGATACGGCGTGGTACGGGCCGCGACGGGCGCTGGTGAAGGCGATGGAGCGGCTCGGCGGCTTGCCGTCGCCGGTCGCGTTCGAGCTCGCGTCGCGGCTCGACTGGCGCGCAGCCGCGCGCGCGCGCCGCGCGAACGCCGTACGGCTCACCGAAGGCTTGCGGCGGTACGCGTTCCACGCCGTCGTGCCGCCGGAGACATGCCCGTACTACTTCCCGATCCGGCACCCGAACCCGAAGGCGCTGAAGGCGCGCCTGCGCCTGCGCGGCGTCGAGACGACGGACTTCTGGTCCTATGACGAGAGCCGGCTGCGCGACGGATTTTCCGTCGCGCGCCGGCTCTGCGCCACCACGCTGTGCCTACCCGTGCATCAGGGCCTGCGCCCCGCCGACGTCGACGCGATCGTCGACGCGGTGCACGACGCCGACCGGTCTTCGTAGATCCGGCCGCCAGACGGCCGGCGTGACGCTACGTCGCTTGCCGTGCCGCGAACATCGACGCGACGATCGCGAAGACCATCGCCAATATGAACGAACCCACCATCACGGCGACGATGATGATCCCCCACTTGTCCCAGATCCTCATGCACTTCTGAAAGTCATCGAAGCCCTGCCATTGCCGCTTTTTCCAGGCGATCGCGCGTCCCTTGAGACCGAGGTAGACGATGGCGACGATCGGGACGACCGGAATCCATACCACGATGAGATAACCGATGCCCAGCAGCGTTTGCTTCATCCCGATCAGGAAGATGCAGTTGAAGGCAAACCCGCCCCACGACCAGCCATTGATGAACTGACGCTGGTCCTCGGGAAGCTGGTCGAGGACGGATGGTGCGGCCGGGCTGGTAGGACTCGTCATGGGTACGCTCACCCCCGCCGCTGAATTCTTAGGCAGGGAGCCGTTTCATTCCGGCGAAACTCGCCCCGTGCCCATGCACAAACTCCATTGCGCCCCGGTGAAGTTGCTTCTCGCGCTCGTGCTGGCGCTGCTCGCCGGTGCCCCGAATCTCGAAGCGGCGCCCGGCGACGCCCATCGCGCCCGGCGCCCGCAGACCGTCGCGGCCGGCGTGCGCCCGGAGGTCGAAGGTCCAATCTTGCACGCGATCGTGGCGGCGACGCCGGCGAAGCAAGTCCTGCGTGTCGAAGCGGCGACGAACGGGCACCGGACGATCGCGTCGATCGTCTACGTCGTCACCGACACGACGCTCGACCGCGACCACGCTCGCGCCGCGTTGCAGGAAACCGGTTGGGCGCTGGCTACGCGCGCGTTCGATGCGGCGCCGGCGATCGACGAAGTGCACCTGACGGGGCTGGGGCCGCGCGACTTTCCGCGCTGGGGCAACGCCGTGCGGTTCTCGCTGTCCGCCGCCGTCTCGCGCAGCGAGCTCGAGTTCGCGCGCCGCGTCGATGGCCGCAGCCGGATGACCGCCGTGCGGCGCGTCTGGGAGCGTCCGACATCGCCGCTCGTGCCGCCGCGGGAAGGCGCGCTCGTCGCCGGCATCCAATTGTCGTCGAGCACGCTGGGCGCGATGACCGCGGCCGCGCCGCCGCGCGCCGTCTACCGTGTCGGCGCTGGAACCGCGCAGGTCGCGTTGTCCATCGATGACGGACCCGTGCCGATCTACGGCACGTTGCTCCTCGACACGCTGCGGCAGTTGAACGTCCGCGCGACGTTCTTCCTCATCGGACAGAGAGTGGAAGGATATCCCTTCTTCGCGCGCGCAATCGCCGACGCCGGCCACGAGATCGGCAACCACTCGTACTCGCACCCGGATCTGACGAAGGAACAGCCGGCGGAGGTACGGCGCCAGATCGCCTGGACGCAGGAGATCCTGCGTAACGCCACGTGGCAAGAGCCGCGGTACTTCCGCCCGCCGGCCGGACGCTACAACGCGGACGTGCTGCGGATCGCGCACGAGGCGGGGCTGCGGACCGCGCTGTGGTCGAGCTACCCGCAGGACGTGGGCCGCCCACCGGCGGCGGCGATCGTCGCGCACGTCGACGCCGGGCTCTCGGACGGCACGATCTTGCTCCTTCATCAGGGCCTTCCGGAGACGATACAGGCGTTGCCGGAGGTCGTCGGCGCGATCCGCCGCCGCGGTCTCGCCCCCGTGACAGTCGGCGCGTTGCTCGGTCGGTAGGCGGCCGGCGCCGCGTGAAGTGCGTCGCGGAGCGCGCCGACGCTACGTCTTCGTCGCCGCGAGGATTCGTTCCAGACGCGCCCCCGCGCGCAGGACCCTCGCGTCCTCGCCCGGCGCCGACACCAGCTGCAACCCTAGCGGCAGCGCGTCGCCGACCGGCATCGGGATCGAGATCGCCGGCGTGCCGAGCGCCGTCCACGGCGAGTTCATGCGCGCGTCGCCCGTCGACGCGAGGCTGTAGGGCGCCGGGCCGGGCGCGGCCGGCACGAGCACGACCGGCGTTGCCGCGAACGTCTCCGCCATGCGCGTGCGCGCGGCGCTGATCGTGTGCCGCGCCGCCTCGTACTGCTCCTTCGTCGTCGCCAATCCCTGGCGCACGAGCGCCGCCAAGTCGTCGAGCTTGTCGCCGAACGCGCGGTATCGATCCTCGTGGAACCGCGCGCCTTCGTAGAACATCACCGTGCTTGCCGCGGCGGCGAGGTCCGCCAGCAAGCGCGCGACGTCGACGCCGCGTACGTCGACCCCGGCGGCGCGAAGCCGCGCGATGGTCGCGCCGAATGCCGCCGCCATCGGAGGCTCGAGGTCGGGGAGCGGATCCGGTGCCGCGAAGGCGATCGCGTCAGCCTCACTTGCGGTTCCCGTCGGATGTCCCAGCGCGTCCCACAACGCGAGCATGTCCGCCGCCGTGTGCGTGAAGAAGCCGAGCGTGTCGAGGCTCTTCGCGCACGGCAACACGCCGTCGAAGCCGAGCAGGCCGTGCGTCGCCTTGAATCCCGTCACGCCGCAGAACGACGCCGGACGCACCACCGAGCCAAGCGTCTGCGTGCCGGTCGCGAACGGCACCATATCGGCCGCGACCACCGCCGCCGATCCGCTGGAGCTGCCGCCCGGCGTGTGGGCGAGGTTGCGCGGATTGCGCGTCGGCGCCGGCGCGCGGTACGCGAACGCGGCCGTGTGCGTCTTGCCGAGCACGATCGCCCCGCGCTCGCGCAACGCGGAGACGATCGGCGCATCGGCATCGGTACGACGCCCCGCGTACAGCGGCGAGCCGAACTCCGTTGGGAGGCCTGCCGTGTCGAGGATATCCTTCACGCCGAACGGCACGCCGTCGAGCGGTCCGGATCTGGTCGGCGGCTGCGGCGCGACGCGCACCCAGGCGTGGACCGACGGGTCGGTGCGCGCGATGTGCTCCCGTGTGGCGCCGAGCGCCCGCTGTCGCGCGTCCGGGGAGGCGGCGAGCCACTCGGTCAGTGTCACGGGACGGACGGAATCAGTGGAAGCTGTCACGCGATCTCCCGGCGCGTTGTGTGCGCCTTGCTACTTCGTTCGCCGGCCGCCGACGGCGAGGTTGTACTCGCGGCCGCCCGTCTTCAGCACCGCGACCGGCGCTTCGACGCGCTCACCGATCGTGTTGATGCGGTCGAGCGTCGCGGCGACGTCGTCGCCCACGTTGAGCAGCGTATCGAGCTCGGCCGACTTCAATCCGACGAGCCGCATGAGGGCGCGCGCCGACTGGATGTCTTCGGCCAGGCTCGTGCCCCCACCAGAGGGCACCCCGGCCTTGCGCGCGCCGGCGCGCGCAGCCTTGGGACGTTGATGCCGCCGATCTTGATCGTTCCGTTCGCGAGCGCGATGCGCAGCAGCA
>VGFF01000024.1 GCA_016868955.1 Armatimonadota bacterium | reverse complement strand
GAGCTGACCCCCCCCCCCTTACCCGGAAGGAATCCGGCTGTGGCGTTCCGTGCAGGTCGCGTTCGACCGCCCGCTGCTCGCAGCCCCCGACTTCAAGATGACGCCCTTTCGCGCCGAGGGCCTCACGTTCACGCAGGTGGGCCGCTTGCTGCGCGTCTCCCGCGCCGATGGATCGCCGCTCCTCGAGAGCGAGGATGTCGTGCTGCAGCAGGCGGCTCGAGGGCCCGACGGCAAGATGGGGATGGCGAAGGTGAAGGTCGCCATGAAGCCGCGATCAATATTCTTCGCGCGTCAGGCCGGACAGTGGTACCTGGCGATCGCATTCGGCGTCTGACGTTGAACACACGTTGACGGGTGACCCAGACGAAACCTAAAATCGGGCGGAAGGGTTGTTGAGTGAAATGGTAAAGAATTAGGCAGTGTCGCACCGGGGAAGTGCGCCGAGCCTCGCTCGATTCCTCGGTTCCCCTCGGAGCCACCGAAAAAATCGAACGATCCAGGAGACGATCGGATGTCAAACGAGGCGCCTCAGCTAGTGATGCGCAATCTCAGGGCAAAGGTCGATGAGCTCGACCGGGAGATCCTCAAGGGCGTGAACCTCGAGGTTCGCAAGGGTGAGATCCACGCGATCATGGGACCGAACGGATCAGGGAAGTCCACGCTCGCGAACGTGCTGATGGGCAACCCGTTCTACGGGATCACGGGCGGCGAAATCCTCTACAAGGGCAAGGACCTGCTGGAGTTGTCGGCCGACGAACGTGCCCGCGATGGCCTGTTCATCGCGTTCCAATATCCGGTGAACATCCCCGGCGTGAACTTCGCGTCCTTCCTGCGGACGGCGTTGTCGGCGCGGCGCGGCTTCGAGAACGAGCTGATCCCCGTCACGGAGTTCCAGAAGGTCTTGAAGGCGAATCTCGAGCTGCTCAAGATCGACCCGTCGATCGTCGGCCGCTACGTCAATGAGGGGTTCTCCGGCGGTGAGAAGAAGCGCGGCGAGATTCTACAGATGGCGATCATGGAGCCGGAGCTGGCATTTATGGACGAGACGGACTCCGGCTTGGACATCGACGCTGTGAAGGTCGTCTCCGACAACGTCAACAAGCTGTACGAAAAGGCGAACGGAAACATGGGGATCGTCTTGATCACGCACTACTCCCGAATTCTGAAGTACATCAAGCCGAGCCACGTGCACGTGATGTTCGATGGCCGCATCGTCGTCTCCGGCGGATTCGAGCTCGCCGAGGAGCTGGAAGTGAGCGGTTACGACGGCATCCGTGAGCAGTTCGCCAAGGTCGTCAGCGAGACGGCCTCCGATCAGCCCGTTCGCCGTGCCGGCAAGGTGTTCTGGGTCGCGCACTAGCGCGCGCTTTTCGCGGGCGCCGGATCCAAAGGAGGTACGGAATGGCTGTCAATCCCCTGGGAATCGACCTCGACCATTATCGCTACGGGTTCCACGAGCCGGAGCGCTACTCGTTCAAGAGCCAGAAGGGGCTCACGCGTGACGTCATCGAGCAGATCTCGCACATGAAGAACGAGCCGGAGTGGATGCGGGCGTTTCGCCTGCACAGCTTCGAAGTGTATAAGAGCAAACCGATGCCGAAGTGGGGCGCCGATCTGTCTGTGATCGACTTCGACGACATCTACTACTACATTCGTCCGACCGAGAAGCAGGGCAGGACCTGGGACGAGGTGCCGGAGGAGATCAAGCGCACGTTCGACAAGCTCGGCATCCCCGAGGCGGAGAAGAAGTTCCTCGCCGGCGTCGGCGCGCAGTACGAGTCGGAGGTCGTCTACCACTCGCTGCGCGAAGAGTGGGAGAAGCTCGGCGTGAAGTTCCTCGACATGGACAGCGGCCTGCGCGAGTATCCGGACCTCGTGCAGGAGTACTTCGGTACGATCGTGCCGCCCGAGGACAACAAGTTCGCGGCGCTGAACTCGGCCGTCTGGTCCGGCGGGTCGTTCGTCTACGTGCCGAAGGGCGTCAAGGTCGACATTCCGCTGCAGGCTTACTTCCGCATCAACGCCGAGAACATGGGCCAATTCGAGCGGACGCTGATCCTCGTCGAGGACGGCGCCTACGTGCACTACGTCGAAGGCTGCACGGCCCCGATCTACACGACGGACTCGCTGCACAGCGCCGTCGTCGAGATCATCGTCAAACAAGGCGGCCGCTGTCGGTACACGACGATCCAGAACTGGTCGAAGAACGTCTACAACCTCGTCACGAAGCGCGCGATCGCCTACCGCGACGCGACGATGGAGTGGGTCGACGGCAACCTCGGCAGCAAGATCACGATGAAGTATCCGTCGGTCTACCTCGCCGAGCCGGGCGCGAAGGCGGAGATCCTGTCCGTCGCGTTCGCCGGCGCCGGCCAGCACCAGGATCCGGGCGGCAAGGTCATCCACGCCGCGCCGCACACGCAGTCGTCCGTCGTCAGCAAGTCGATCAGCAAGGACGGCGGGCGGGCCGGCTACCGCGGCTTGGTCAAGGTCCACAAGGGCGCGGTCGGCAGCAAGTGCGCGGTGCGCTGCGACGCGTTGATCCTCGACGGGCATTCGCGCTCCGACACTTACCCGACGATGGAAATCGACGAGGAGGACGTGCAGATCACGCACGAGGCGACCGTCTCGAAGGTCTCCGACGAGCAGCTCTTCTACCTCATGAGCCGCGGCGTCAAGGAGGACGAGGCGATGAACATGATCGTCCGCGGATTCATCGAGCCGATCGCCAAGGAGCTGCCGCTGGAGTACGCGGTCGAGCTGAACCGCCTCATCGCCCTGGAAATGGAAGGCTCCGTCGGCTAGTGCCGGCCGGACGCGCGATCGGCAGGAGGTAACCGTTGGCGAAAGCCGATTCTCCGGACACCCTCGGCGCCCTGAGGCCCGAGATGCTGCTCTCTCTCTCTCAGCAACGGGGCGAGCCGTCCTGGCTCGCCGCGCAACGCGAGTCGGCCGGCTCCTTGTCGGCGGGGCTCGACCTGCCGTCGCCGCTCGAGGAGGCGTGGCGGCGCACCGACCCGCAGCTCTTCCGATGGGACGGATACCGCGCGGCAACGCCGCCGGCGAGCCGGGTCGACGCCCTGGAAGCGCTGCCTGGCCGCGTGCGGGACGCGCTGACGCTGGAAGCGGGCACCGCCGGCGTCGTCGTCAACCGCAACGGCGGTGTGCTGCTGTCGACGCTGGACGAAACGCTGCGCGCGCGGGGCGTCGTGTTCTGCGATCTGGCGACGGCGGCGCGCGACCACGGCGAGCTGCTGCGCAAATACCGGTTCCAGGCCACGCTCGGCGCCGGTGAGAACGTCTTCCTCGCGATGAATGCGGCGCTCGCGACCGGCGGGCTGTTTCTCTACCTGCCGCGCAACGTCGTCGTCGAGTCGCCGTTGTGCGCGCTCGACTACGTCGATCACGACGGCGCCGCGGTCTTCACGCACGTCGTGCTCGTCGCCGAGCCGGGCAGCGCGGCGACGGTCATCCAGAAGTGCGCGTCCCCGTCCGGCGTGCGCGCCTACGTCAACAGCGCCGCGGAGATTTCGGTCGGCGACGCCGCCTCGCTGCGCCACGTCCTGGAACAGGATTGGAGCGACACGACGCGGGAGATCGGCACGACGCGGGCGCGCGTCGGCCGTGACGCCACCTACCGCAGCCTCGTGGCCGCGTTCGGCGGCGAAACGGTGAAGCAGTTCCTCGAGTGCCTGCTCGAGGCGCCGGGCGGCGCCGCCGAGATGCTCGGTGTCCTGTTCGCCGACGGCACCCAGCACGTCGACTACCACACGTTGCAAGCGCACCAGGCGCCGCACACGGCGAGCGATCTGCTGTACAAGGTGGCCCTCGAAGACCAGGCTCGCTCCATCTTTGCGGGGATGATCCGCGTCGCCCCGGGCGCCCAGAAGACCAATGCCTTTCAGTCGAATCGCAACATGCTGCTCAACCGCGACGCGCGCGCCGACAGCAAGCCGGAGCTGGAGATCCTCGCGAACGACCTGCGCTGCACGCACGGCTCGGCGCTCAGCCGCATCGAGGAGCAGCACCTGTTCTATCTCATGGCGCGCGGCTTGACGCGCGCGCAGGCGACGCACATGATCGTCGAGGGTTTCTTTGCCGAGGCGCTCGATCGCGTGCCGATGGAGAACGTCCGCGGCCTGATCGAGCAGCGCATCGCCGAAAAGATGGGCGCGGAAGCGCCGCTCGGCCGCGTGACGGCGCTGCGCGCGCTCCTCGATGAGGTCGGAGGGAAGCGGCCGTGAGCGTACCGGAACCGTACGTCCGCGTCGCCGCCGCCGCCGATATTCCCGAGAGCAAGGGCATGCCGTTCGAGGTCACCGGGCGGCGGATCGCCGTCTACAATCTCAAGGGCGCGTTCTATGCGATCGATGACGTTTGCACCCACGAGGATACTTCGTTGTCGGCCGGCCCTGTGATGGGCGAGATGGTCGTCTGCCCGCGGCACGGCTCGCGCTTCCATATCCCAACCGGGCGGGTCCGATCGTTGCCGGCGATTCTCAACGTCGCCACCTACGACGTGCGCGTCGAAGGCGGCGAGATCTACGTGCACCCCGAGCCGCGCGTGCACGCCGGCCGCATCCACGGCGCCTAGCCGAGGGCGAGAGCGAATCTTGATCACGCCTGCTCTGCGCGCCGACTTTCCGTTGTTGCACGTCCGGATGAACGGCAAGCCGCTCATCTACCTGGACAGCGCCGCGACTTCGCAGAAGCCGCAAGCGGTCCTCGACGCCCTTCTGAGCTACTACCGCGAGTACAACGCGAACGTGCACCGCGGCGTCTACGAGCTCGCCGAGCGGGCGACGCTCGCCTACGAAGCCGCCCGCGAGAAGGTAGCGACGTTCATCGGGGCGCGCGCCGACGACGTGATCTTCGTGCGCGGCACGACCGAATCGATCAACCTCATCGCGCAAACGTACGGGCGCCAGAACGTTCGCGGCGGTGACGACATCGTCGTCACCGAGATGGAGCACCACAGCAACCTGGTGCCATGGCAGATGCTGGCGCAGGACAAGGGCGCGGCGATTCGGGTCCTGCCGGTCGGCGCCGAGGGGATGCTCGACCTCGGCGCGCTCGATCGCGTGATCGGGCCGCGGACGCGAATCGTCTCGATGACGCACCAATCGAACGTCCTCGGCACGATCAACGACGTGCGCGCCGTAGCGGCCCGGGCGCATGCCGTGGGCGCGGTGCTCGTCGTCGATGGCGCCCAGAGCGTGCCGCACCTGCCCGTGCGCGTGGCCGAGCTTGGCTGCGACTTCCTCGCGTTCTCCGGCCACAAGATGTGCGGGCCGACGGGCATCGGCGTGTTGTGGGGACGGGGCGAGATCCTCGCGAAGATGCCACCGTTCCATGGCGGTGGCGAGATGATCGAGCGCGTCGAGTACGAGCGTTCGACTTACCGCGAGTCGCCGCATCGTTTCGAGGCGGGCACCCCGAACATCGCTGGCGCGATCGCGCTCGGCGCGGCCGTCGACTATCTGACCGCCCTCGGTATGGAAAACGTGCGCGCCCACGAAGAGTCGCTCGTGCGCTACGCGATCGCGCAGTTGAGCGATCTGCCAGACCTCAAGATCCTCGGCCCGACGGACCCGGCGACGCGGGGCGGCGCGATCGCGTTCCAGCTCGGCGATCTGCACGCGCACGACGTCGCCCAGATCCTCGGCGACGAGGGAATCGCGGTCCGGGCCGGCCATCACTGCGCGCAGCCTCTGCATCGAAAGCTCGGCGTGCCGTCGACCGCCCGCGCCAGCTTGTATCTGTACAACACGACAGAGGAGATCGACGCGCTAGTGCGCGGCCTCGAGAAGGTCCGGGCGTTCTTCGCGGGGCGACGGACCGGCGATCGTTAACCGACGGACGGAGACCCCAACATGCTGGAGGAGTTGTACCGCGAGATCATCCTCGACCACTATCAGCACCCCCGTAACCGAGGCCGCTTGGATGGGGCGGAGATCAAGATCGAGGGCGCGAATCCATCGTGCGGCGACGAGATCAGCTTGTACGCGCGGCTTCGCGATGGGCGCATAGAAGACGTCCGTTTCGAGGGGCACGGCTGCTCCATCAGCCAGGCGTCGGCCTCGATGATGACCCAGCAAATGAAGGGGAAGACGCTTCCGGAAGCTCGCGCCCTCATCGGAGACTTCAAGGGCATGATGCGCGGCCAGGCACCGCACGAAGAGGCGCTCGGCGATCTCATCGCGTTGCAGGGCGTCCGCAAGTTCCCGGTGCGGATCAAGTGCGCGACGCTGTCCTGGGTCGCGCTCGAACGCGGCCTCGACGACTACGAGTCGGCGGGTGGCGCGGTCGAAGGCACGGCGACGACCGAGGACAATCTCTGATCGATTCTCTACACTAGGAACCGTGAGCCGGCTCCTGCCCGTTCTCTTCGTCGTCGCGCTCGGCGTGGCTGCGATCGCGTGGACGATGCGAACGACGGCCGTCCAGACGACCGCGCCGGCAAGGCGGCCCCCGCCGGTCCGCACCGGAAACGACGGTCTCGGCTTTGCGCCCGACTTCACGCTCCCGACGTTGGGCGGCGGGCTCCTCTCGCTGCGCGACTTTCGCGGCAATCCGATCGTGTTGAACTTCTGGGCGTCCTGGTGCGTGCCGTGCCGGGGGGAGGTGCCGATCCTCGGAGACGCGGCCGTGCGGCTGCAGGGACGCGTCACGTTCCTCGGCGCGAACGTCATGGATGACGAGGTCAAGGCGGCTGATTTCCTCATCGCCATGAAGAAGCCGTTCGTGTCCGTCTTCGACGACGGCGAGGGGCTGCTCCGCCTCTACAAGGTCGTCGGTTTGCCGACCACCGTCTTCATCGCCGCCGACGGCCACATCGTTCTCAAGCACGCGGGCCCATATCTCGGCGCGCAGGGCAAGGCGCTGCTCGAAAAACACCTGACGCGGCTGAAGTCCTCGAGCCCGCCCCGTTGATGGCGCCCGAGCCCGCGGGTCCCGCGACGGGGACACCGGTCGATCCGTCGCATCGCCGGGGCCGCGGCTGGGTGCGGATCGCGGCGGCGGTCGGTCTTCTCGCGATGGGATTCCTCATCGTCAGCCAAGTGCGGTCCGGACGGCAGTTCCAGGAGCAGCCGGAGGTCCGCACGCGCAATCTCTATGCGTTGGCCGCGATGCTGCGCCAGGAGCGGCAGGCGCGCCGTGCGTTGGAGGACGAAGTGACGTCCCTGACGGCGCGTCTGCGCGGCTATGAGCGCGCGAGCGCCGAAGGGCGCACGCTGACGGAAGATCTGCGCCGTCAGGCCGATCGATATCGCGTCGCGCTGGGCTTGCAATCCGTCGCAGGCGGCGGCGTGACGGTGCACGTCTCGGAGCCGCGCCGCCAGAAGAATCCGAGCGCACCCGTCGTCGTCCAGTATCAAGACTTGGTCGGAATCGCGAACGAGTTGTGGGCGGCCGGCGCCGAGGCGGTCGCAGTCAACGGTCTGCGCGTGACGGCCACGACGGGATTCAGTCAAGTCGGCGGCACCATCGTCGTCAACCTGCAGCGCGTCTCTCCGCCTTACGTCATCGCCGCGATCGGCGAAACCGCGACGCTCGCGGGTGCCTTGTCGATCCGAGGCGGCTTCGTCGAAGGGCTGCGCGCCTTGGGGCTCGACGTCCGCATCGAGCGGCGCGACGCGTTGACGTTGCCGGCGATCAAGTCGCTGCCGAAGTTCGACCACGTCAGGCCCGTGCCATGACGAGCCGGCGGCTGACCGTCTATGGCCGGCCGAACTGCCGCCTCTGCGAGGTCGCGCTCGCGATGGCGCGCCGTGCAGCGCCCGCCGACGTAGCGGTCGCCCACGCCGATATCCGTATCGACCCTGAAATCGAAGGCCGCTACCGCGAGCGAATTCCCGTCCTCGTGCTCGACGGACGCGAGATCGGCGCGGGCCGCCGGGAAGACGTCGCGCAGGCGCTGCGCCGCGCGTTTCCGGAGCGCCGGTGACGCCGACGTACGACGCCGTCATCGCCGGCGCGTCGTTCGCCGGGCTCGCGCTGGCGCAGCGCCTGCGCGGCCGCGTGCTGCTGGTCGATCGCGACGAAATCGGCGAGAACCAAACGTCGGCCTGCGGAGCGCCGTTGCGCCTGGTGAAGGCCATGGGTGCCGAAGACGCCGTGCAGCAGGTGCACGAGCGCCTCTACATCTATACCGCCGCCCGGCGCCACGAATGGGATTTGCGCCGCGAGCCGTTCTGCACGTTCGACTACCGGCGATTCTGCGACTTGGCCCTCTCGCGGTCGAGCGCGGAGTTCGTGCGCGCCAGCGCGCAGCGCTTGGAGGGGCACACGGTCTACACGACGCGCGGCGCCTACCGCGGTCGATTCATCGCCGACTGCACGGGCTGGCGGGCGGCCTTGGCGTCGACGGTAGCACCGCCCGCCGCGATCGAACAGTGGCGCGCGTTCGGCCTCGAGTCGGAGGTCACGTGCGCGTTTCCGGCCGGACTCCACTTCTACTTCTGGCGCGACTGCGTACCAGACGGATACGCCTGGGCATTTCCGTGTGAAAATCGTGTGCGTTTCGGCGTTCTCTCCTATCGAGGGGAAACGAAGCTGCGCCCCAGGCTGCAGACCCTTCTCGATCGGTTCGGCGTCGCCCCGGAGTCGATGCACGGGGGCTACCTCGCGGCCGGCACCTATGATCCGGTCGTCGGCGATTTGTTCGTCGTGGGGGACAGCGGCGGCCAGTGTCTGCCGTTGACGGGAGAGGGGATCCGCACCGCGGTGCGCGCGGCTTGGCAGGTCGGCGATCTCCTGTCCGCGGTACTCGAGGGCGAAGCCACGCTCGCGTGGGCGAAGGACGCCTACCGCGCGTACGTCGCCGCGCAACGCCGCGGCATTCGCTTCCTCGCCGCGGCGACCTGGGCGGCGATGCGCCTGCCCGATCGGCCGTTGGACGTCGTGATCTCGGCATTCTCAGGGGCGGCCGGGCAGCGCGCGTTCCTGCGGCGGTATCTCGGCATGTTCGGGCAGACCGAATCATGGTTCCCCTAGCGGCCGCGAGATGACGCCGCCAGGCGGCAACGTTCTTGCTCGCCGTGATGATTTCGCCTGCGGATCAGACGGCTCGAAATCGCGTCGTTGCGAAGCCGTGCCGGAGAGGGGCAGGACGTGCGGACGATTCTCTGTGGCCTGGTGTTCTTGCTCACGCTGCTCGTGTCCACGGCGGCGCCTGTGCCGCTCGGCGCACAGCCCGGGTGGCAGCAGTTCGACCACCCGCACTAAGGATTCACCATCCGCTACCCGCAGTCTTGGCAGAAGCTCACCGGCGAGGAGAACATCGCGTTCGCGGCGATCGGCCCTCCTCCGGGTCGCGCGCGGCTACCGCATGTCGGTTCTCGTCGTCACGGCGCGGACGCCGGCGAACGAATCCCTCGACCGCGCCGACGTTACCCTCTCTCGTCTATTGAAGAACTTCCGCGAGATCCAGGTGCTGCGGACCGACCGTGTGGATTTCCACGGAACCCCGGCGTTGATCAAGTACCTCACGCGACGGGCCGACGAGGGGCTGGAGATCTATCAGCTCATGCTCGTGCTCATCCACAACCGCCCTGCCTACGCGGTCATCGGCACGACGGCGGCGCGTTCGCCCCGTGTGAACGCCGAAACGAAGCTCCTCCAAGACATCCTGCTCGGCTTTTAGCCCTAGGCCGGCGCGGCGCGATGTTATACTCGTGCCTGCGCGATCGCGCGACATGGCGGCGGCGCGGGATCGGCCGGAGTGGCGGAACAGGCAGACGCGACGGACTCAAAATCCGTTGAGGGAAACCTCATGGGGGTTCGATTCCCTCCTCCGGCACCAAGCCCGACTTCGAACCGCGGTCCCGGCGCGTTGCTTCTCGCGGGCGGATAGCTCAGCGGTAGAGCACCTCCCTTACAAGGAGGGGGTCGCGGGTTCGAACCCTGCTCCGCCCACCATTTGGCGTGACGATGCCCCCCCTCGATGCTAGAATCTCGCCAACGGCGACGACGGGGACGAGTACCGCGCGGGACCGCGCGGAGCGAGCCGCGAACGGTGTGAGGCGGCCGCGGTCGCGCGGGAAGATCTCCCCCGAGCTCTCAGGCGAACCTCGAACCGAGCACTAGCCGCAAGCGGGTTCCCCCGCCGTGATCCGGGGGTTGGAATCGGAGGCGCGCGCCGCCTCCTGGTCCTTACGAGTGCGGTCCCGTGCGCTTCCTGCACTGTGACCGAACGTGGGTGGTAACACGGGTTGCGCCCGTCCCTCGGGACGGGCGCATTCATTTTGTCCGCGTACGGCGGCTTCCGGGCGCGGCGAAGGAGCGATCGGCGAATGGCCTTTCAGCCTGCCAGCAGCAAGATCAGCTTTCCGGAGATGGAAGAGCGAATGCTGCGCTTCTGGAACGAGCAGGGCGTCTTCGAGAAGAGCGTCCGCGCGCGCGCGGACGCGCCGAAATTCACGTTCTACGAGGGGCCGCCGACCGCCAACGGGCGCCCCGGCGTCCACCACGTGCTCGCCCGCGCCTACAAAGACGTCATTCCGCGGTACAAAACGATGCGCGGCTATTCCGTGCCGCGAAAGGCGGGCTGGGACACGCACGGGCTGCCGGTCGAGATCGAAGTCGAGAAGGATCTCGGCCTCAACAGCAAGCGCGAGATCGAGGCGTTCGGCATCCGCGAATTCAATGAGCGGTGCAAGGCATCGGTCTTCCGCTACGAAGCCGATTGGCGCAAGCTCAGCGAGCGCATCGGGTTCTGGCTCGACTACTCCGATCCCTATGTCACGTTCCACGACGGCTACATCGAGTCGGTGTGGTGGATCCTGCGGCAGATGTGGGACAAAGGCCTGATGTACAAGGGGTACAAGGTCGTGCCGTATTGCCCGCGGTGCGGCACCCCGCTCAGTAGCCACGAAGTCGCGCTCGGCTACGACAAGACCAACGACCCCTCAGTGTACGTGAAGATGCGGCTAGTCGACGATCCACGGACGTCGCTGCTCGTCTGGACGACGACGCCGTGGACGCTTCCGGCGAACGTCGCCTGCGCCATCGCGCCCGATGTCACGTACGTCCGCGTCAAGCAAGGCGAGGAGGAATTGATCCTGGCGGCCGCTCTCGCCGAGCAAGTGCTGCAAGGCCCCTACGAGATCACAGCGGAGATGAAGGGCAGCGCGCTCGTCGGTCTGCGGTACGAGCCGTTGTTTCCCTTCTTCGTCCCCCAGGACCGCGCTTGGTCCGTCATCGCCGCCGACTTCGTCACGACCGAAGACGGCACCGGCATCGTCCACCTCGCGCCCGCTTACGGCGAGGACGACATGGAGATGTCGCGGCGCCACGGGCTTCCGGTTCTGCATCCGGTGGGACCGGACGGCCGCTACACGAGCGACGTGAGGCCATGGGAAGGCGTGTTCGTCAAGGACGCCGATCCGCGCATCATCGACGATCTGCGCGCGCGCGGCCTGCTGTACAAGGCGGGGACGTACGAACACACGTACCCGTTCTGCTGGCGCTGCGACACGCCGCTGCTGTACTACGCGCGGTCGTCCTTCCACGTCGCGATGACGGCCATGCGGGACGATCTCCTGGCGGCGAATCAGACCGTGAACTGGGTGCCGGAGCACATCCGCGACGGCCGCTTCGGCAACTGGCTGCAGAAAGTCAACGATTGGGCGCTGTCGCGCGAGCGCTACTGGGGCACGCCGCTGCCCGTGTGGACGTGCGAGGACTGCGATCACCTGCACTGCGTCGGCAGCATCGCCGAGCTGCGATCGATGGCGAAGTCGATGCCGGCGCACTTCGAGCTGCATCGGCCGTACGTCGATGAAGTCGTCGTCGCCTGCCCGAAGTGCGCCGGCGACATGCGCCGCGTAAAGGATCTCATCGATGTCTGGTTCGATTCCGGGGCGATGCCCGTCGCGCAGTGGCACCATCCGTTCGAGAATCAGGACGTCTTCGCGCGATCGTTCCCCGCCGACTACATCTGCGAGGGGATCGACCAAACGCGCGGCTGGTTCTACAGCTTGATGGCGATCTCGACCGTGCTGTTCGGCGTGTCATCGTACCGCACTTGCGTCTGCCTCGAGCTGGTGCTCGACGAAGAGGGCCAGAAGATGAGCAAGAGCCGCGGCAACGTCATCGACCCGTGGACGCTCATCGAGCGATCTGGCGCCGACGCGCTGCGCTGGTACTTCTTCGCCGTGAGTCCGCCGGGCACGCCGAAGCGGCTCGGCCCATCCGCGGTCGACGACGTGGTGCGGCGCTTCTTCCTGACGCTGTGGAACACGCACGTATTCTTCACGACGTACGCGGCGCTGGATCGCTTCGATCCGCGATCGCCGGCCCCGGACCGCGCGCAGCGGCCGGCCTTGGACCGATGGCTCCTGTCGCGGCTCCACGGCGTCGTCCGCGACACGACCGCGAACCTCGACGCCTATGACCCGACGACCGCCGCGCGCGACATCGAGCGACTCGTCGAGGATCTGAGCACTTGGTACGTGCGTCGCGGCCGCCGGCGCTACTGGAAGACGCAAGACGACGCGGACAAACAGAGCGCCTACCACACGCTGTACGAGGCGCTCGTCACGGTGGCGAAGCTGATCGCGCCGTTCGCGCCGTTCCTCGGCGAGGCGCTGTACCAGGATCTCGTGCGCGCGGTCGACGATCGGGCGCCGGAGAGCGTGCACCTCTGTGATTGGCCGGCCGCGGACGAGGCGGGGATCGACCGGCCGCTCGAGGATGCCATGGAAGAGGCCCAGCGGGTCGTCGGGCTCGGCCGCGCGGCGCGGGCCCGCTCGAAGCGCAAGGTGCGTCAACCGCTGCCGGCGGCGCTCATCGTGTCTCACGCCAGCCGGCTCACCGATCGACCCGAGCTGCTCGCGCACGTCGCGGAGGAGCTCAACGTCAAGACCGTCCGGTTCGTGGAGCGGGCCACGGACTACGTCACGTATGAGATCAAACCCCGGTTCGATCGACTCGGCCCGAAGCTCGGGGCGAAGGTTCGGGAGCTGGCGACCGTGTTGTCCGCGTTCTCGGCGGAGGAGACGGCACGGGTGGTCGCCGACGGGCACCTGAACGTATCCGTGAATGGGGAGGCGGTCGCGCTGGCGCTCGGTGACTTGGACGTGCGCGCGCGCGAACGCGAAGGCTTCGTCGCGGAGGCGGGCCACGGCGACGTCGTCGTTCTCGACGCGCACGTGGATGCCGCGTTGGCGCGGGAAGGCCTCGCGCGCGAGCTCGTTCACCACGTGCAGCAAGCGCGCCGGGACGCGGGGTTTTCGGTCGATCAGCGGATCGAGCTCGTAATCGATGCTGGAGGGGAGGTCGCGGAGGCCGTTCGCGAGCACGAGGCGTTCCTAGCGGACGAGACCCTCGCGGTCGAGGTCCGGCGGGGCGCACCAGAAGAGGGTCGCCAGAGGGAAATCCGCGTCGACGGCCATCGCGTGGTGCTTGGACTGGCGCCGCGAACCGTTTAAGATGCTGGCGCCGGGCGCAGCCGAGATCGGGGTTTGTCTTGCGGGACGTTCGCGATGTGCTAGCATATGTGGCTAGACGCCTCGTACAAAATTCCCGAATTTATGTTCGGTCTCACGCACCAAAGCCTTTCGCACGCACGCATGTCGCATCATCGGCTCGACGAGGTGTCCAAGAGCGGGCCGCCTCGTTCGAGTCCGGGTAGACGTTCGAACGTGTTGCTTGCTGTTTTTAGGAGGAATCATGGCGAAGAAGGCCGCACCCAAGTCTACGTCGCGCGCGTCGGGAGGCGGAAAGGCGGCCTCCAAGGCAGGCAAGACGGGGTCGGCCGCGCGCAAGCAGGTCGGGGAACAAAAGCCAGCGAGCAAGACGCCGGGCCGTGGCACGGCCGCCGCGAAGTCGAGTCGTAGCACCGCCCGCGCCGACGCCCCGCGCGCCAAGCGGCCCCCCGCGCCGGCCGCGAAGGTCGCCGCGAAGAAGGCGCCCGCTGTGAAGGCGCCCGCCGCGAAGAAGGCGCCCGCTGTGAAGGCGCCCGCCGCGAAGACGCCGGCCGCAAAGATCTCCGCCGCGAAGACGCCAGCGGAGAAGGTGGCAATCCGCAAGCCGACTCCGCAGGTTGGCCACGGCAATGCCGCGGCGCGCAGTGCTCCTGTCGCAGCTCCGAGACCGACCGAGAAACCACCCGTCAAGACCTTGGTCAGGGGCCCTGCGCCGAGCATTTCCAGTCCCAAGGGCCGCGCGCCCGCGGTTCGTTCGGCAGCGGAGACGGCGCCGCGCGGCGTGAAAGCCGCGACGGTCGTCGGCAAGGTGATTCCGCGAAAGGTGACCCCGCCGCAAGATCTGCCGCCGCTCATTCGCCCGCGCGTGGACCTGCCATCGCCGGTGACCCCCCGATCCGGTGACAACCGCATACCTCCGCACGGCGTGACCCGCCTGCTGGAGGCGCTTCCGCCGGCGGAGCCGGTGTCGAAGAAAGACTATCGCGAATTCCGAAACCGTCTGACGTCGGAACGGAGCCGCCTTCTCGCTGAGCTCCAGGCCATGGAGGAACGCCTGCAGCAGGTCGAAGAGGTCGGCGTCGTCGAGGCCACGTCGGAGGACGACTACGGAGACGTCGCCAGCGAGACGTTCGAGCGGGAGAAGGGATTCGCGCTGGAGTCGTCGTTGCAAGGCATGTTGAAGATGGTCGACGACGCGCTCGCCAAGATCGAGTCTGGAAAGTACGGCGTCTGCGAACGCTGCGGGCAGCCGATCGGCTTGGAGCGCCTGCGGGCCCTCCCGTACGCGAACCTCTGCATTCGCTGCAAGACGAAGGAAGAGAACGAGAAGCGCTTCGAGAACTGGCGGTAACGACGAACTCGCGAAGGGGCGCGTTTCTCTGGATCTGGGGCGCGGTCCTCGCAGCGGACCAAGCGACCAAGGCTTGGGCGATCGAGGCGCTTGGGTCCGGTGAGCGCGTGCCCGTCGTCGGCGAGTGGCTGTCCTTTTCGTTGTCCTACAACACCGGCGTGGCCTTCGGTCTGTTTTCCGGAATGGACATCGTGCCGGCGGCTTTCGTTCTCGCGGCGGTTGCTCTGGTTCTTTGGGCCGGCCGAGACGCTTTTGGTACGGTGCGCGGTGGGATCGCCTTGGCGCCGCTGCTTGGCGGTGCGACCGGCAATGCGATCGACCGCGCGCGCTTCGGGCACGTCGTCGACTTCATCGAGCTTCCGTGGTGGCCCGTGTTCAACTTCGCCGATACGGCGATCGTCCTGGGCGCGCTGACGCTCGCGTGGCAAGCGTGGCGCCTCAGCCGGCGCGGCGCCGAAGGCGGGCGGGAGACCCGGTGATACAATGGGCCGAGCTTCACGCACGGCCAGGGGGTGATCGGTGAATCCGACGCTGATTCGCATCGGCCAGTTCCAGATATCGTCGTTCGGACTGTTCCTGCTTCTCGCGTTCGCGATGGGGCTCTACCTGCTGAGCCGCGACGCGCGTCGCGAAGGGATCGAAGCGAACGCCGCCGTCGATCTGGCCTTGTACGTGATCATCGGCGGCATCATCGGCGCCCGACTCGCGCACGTGCTCGTCAATCTACCCAACTACATCCTCGAGCCCATGCGCATCCTGCAGATCTGGCAGGACGGCGGCCTCTCCTTCTACGGCGCGATCCTCGGCGGACTGATCGTCGTGCGGCTCGGTGGACGGTCGATCGGCATCGGGCGGTTCGCCGACCTCATCGCGCCGGCGATCGCCGCCGGGTACGCGGTGGCGATGATCGGTGCCCTGCTCAGTGGGCTGTTCAACGGACGGGAGACTGACCTCCCCTGGGGCGTGCCGCGCTTGGGCACGTTCGTTCACCCGACGCAGATCTACCTCCTGATCGCCGCGGTCGCCATGTACTTCGTCCTGCGCCCGGCGCGCGCGCAGCGCGCATACGAAGGTCAGGTCTTCCTCACGTTCTTGTTCTTGCACGGATTCACGCGGCTGGTCATCGAGTTCTTCCTCGACGTGGAGGTTGCGCCACCGGTCCTGGGACCGTTCACGGCCGCCCAGATGATGAACGCGCTCGTCGCCGCCCTGGCGTTGTGGTTGATGGCGCGGCGATCGAAGACGGCAATCCCGGCCGAGCCATCGCTAGCGATGGCCGGTAATGGCGCCGCCTCCGGAGATGTCGCCACCTCGGACGCGCCGCCGCCGATGGGTTTCCAGTCGCACCGCGAACGGGTCCCGTTGCGCGCCCCATCGACCGCGGGCGAGCTGAGCGATTCCGAATCCCATCGAAACGACGTCCCTCGAGGTTGACGGGGCCGACGCGGGGGGGCGTCTCGACGCCTTTCTCGCGCGTCGCCTGCCCGCGATGAGCCGGGCGCGCATTCAATCGTTGATCACTACCGGCGACGTCACGCTCAATGGCGGCGCGGCGAAGGCATCACGGTCCGTGCGCGCCGGGGACGTCGTCGTCGTCCGCGTCCCGCCGGCGCGGGAGACCGTGCTCACGCCCGAGCCGATTCCGCTGTCGATCGTGTATCAGGACGCCGACATCGCGGTCATCGACAAGCCGGCCGGACTCGTCGTCCATCCTGGGGCCGGTCGTGCCGCCGGCACGCTCGTCAACGCGTTGCTCAGCGCCGTGCCGGATCTTTCCGGCATCGGCGGCGTGCTCCGTCCCGGCATCGTCCACCGACTCGACAAAGACACGTCGGGATTGCTCGTGATCGCCAAGAACGATGCCGCGCATCGCGGCCTCAGCGCCGAGATCGCCGCGCGACGGACCCACCGAGAGTACCTGGCGCTCGTTCGCGGGGTCGTGCCCTGGGTCGAACGGACGATGCGCCTGCCGGTCGGACGTCACCCCGTTCATCGCAAACGGATGGCCGTCGTCGAATCGGGACGGGCGGCCGTGACGCACTTCCGCGTCGTGTCGCGGCACGGCCGTTATTCGTTTCTGTCATGCCGCCTCGAGACGGGGCGCACGCACCAGATTCGCGTGCACGCGCAGGCGATCGGCCACCCGATCGTCGGCGACACGCAATACGGATATGGTCCCGAGCTGGGGCTGCGGCGCCAGTTCTTGCACGCGGCGACCCTCCGCTTCGAGCATCCGCGGACGCGCGAACCGATGGCGGTCACAGCGCCGCTGCCGGAAGAGCTGCGTGCTGCCCTCGCGCGCGCCGCTGTCGCGGCCGGCTCGGAATCATAGTCGCCCTTTGCGCGGGAATCTCCCGCGCAAAGGGCGAAGAGAGAGCGACCGCCAGCCTCGCCGCCTCGGGCCGGGAAGTGCGGCTTCTGGACAACTCTTCAGTTGACTTTGGGAGGACGGTTGTGACGCTCCGCGAGAAGGCCAAGGTCATGGACGCGCAGGCGATCGCACGGTCATTGGTGCGCATCGCGCACGAGATCCTCGAGCGCAATCGCGGAACCGGCGATCTGGCGATCATCGGCATCCGCACGCGCGGCGATATCTTGGCCCGCCGATTGGCGGCCGCGATCGAACGCATCGAGGGAGACGACGTGCCCGTCGGCAGCCTCGACATCACCTTGTATCGCGACGATCGGGCGGATCGCAACGCCGATCCGACCGTCGCTAAGCCCGAGATTCCGTTCCCGATCACGGGGTGGCGCGTCGTCCTCTTCGATGACGTGCTGTTCACCGGCCGCACGGTGCGCGCGGCGCTCGATGCGCTCGTCGATCTCGGTCGGCCGGCCTCGATCCAGCTGGCCGTGCTCGTCGATCGCGGCCACCGCGAGCTACCGATTCGCCCCGACTACGTCGGCAAGAACCTGCCGACGTCGACGCGCGAGCGCGTCGCGGTCCGATTGAACGAGACCGACGGTGCGGACGAAGTCGTCATCGAAGAGCCGGAGTAACCGCGTCCGGCGCGCGCGGGCGCGCGTGCAGCGTCCGCTCGTTTCGATACAGAACGGCTCCCGGCGCGGCCCCTTTCGGCTTCCACACGTTTCGTCGCTCCGTCACGTCGACCGCCACGTGCGTCGCGTCGCGCGCCGCACTGTGGTAGGCGGCGATCGCCGCCGCCGCCTCGACGACGGCGGGCGGCGGCACGCGCCCCGCGACCCGCAGGAGAACGTGCGCACCCGGCACGCCGCGGGCATGCAGCCAAAGATCGTCGGGCGCCGCGAGCTTGAATGTAACGCGGTCGTTGTCCCGATTCGTGCGCCCGACGACGACGGCGAAGCCGTCCACTTCGTGCGTGCGGGTCGCCGGCGTGTCGGCGTTGCCGCGTTTCGTGCCGGCGCCGCGCCGCTTTTCCCGCCGCGCCTCGAGGTAGCCGCCGGCGACCAGCTCGTCCCGCAGGTCTGATAGGTCGCCGGTTTCGGCGGCGAGCTCGACGTACAGACGCGTTCCGGTCAGGAACGCCAGGTCGGCTTCCAATTGCGCGATCCGCGCCGGCAATGTCCGCGAAACCGCCTGCGCCTTTGCGTATCGCCGGAAGTACGCCTGCGCGTTTTCGATCGCCGTCGCGCGGGGATCGAGCGCGATCGTGATTGGCGTGCCGTCGTAGTCGGTCGTTTCGTGCGCGCCGGCGCCGGTGGGGATGAACGATGCGTAAGCGAGCAGGAGCTCGCCGCATCGCCGCAGCCGCGGCGCGTCCTCGGCCGCGCGCAACGCGTCCCGTGACTCCGCCAGCGCCCGTTGCTTGCGGCCAAAGACCGCGTCGACGCGCTGCAGCAACGCCCGGCGCTCGTCCTCGAGCGCCGCGCGCCGCGCGCGGGCGGCCAGCGTCTGATCGATGGCGTTGGACATCGTGGCGGGGAGCTGCCGTTCGGACGTGAAGCCGTGCAAAGGCCAGGGTGCGAATCCGTCGGCGACGCCGTCCGCAAGCAGCAGCTGGGGTTGGAAGGATCCGTCCGCGACGGCGGCCGCGATCGCCCGACAGGCGGCGGCAACCGCCGGGAATGTGTCCTCGGCGACCGCCGCCGTCGCTTCCGGATCGGCCCCGGCACGCGCGGTCAGATCGTAGGCGGCCAAGGGCCCGATCCCCGACACCGCCGTGAGCACGCGGCGCCACAACGGCTCCGGCGCGCCTCGCGCCGCGGCGCGAAGGTCGTTGGCGGTCACCGTCGCCGGCGTCGGACGCGGATCCGGCGGCGGCGCCTCGTATGGACGGCCGGGGACGACCGGACGCCGCGACCGCTCCGGCCCGACGATCTTCATCGCCCCGAGGATGTCGTCGCCGCTGGTCAGCAAGACGTTGGCGTGTTTTCCCATAAGCTCCGCGATCAGGCGGTACGGGCCGTCCAGCGCCTCGATCTCGAAGATCAAGACGCGCTCGAACGGCCGTTGCCGTACGTCGACGACGCGCGCGTCGTCGAAGCGCGCGCGCAACAGCTGCGAGAACGGCGTAACGAGATCGAACTCGGGGATTCGGGTGACGAGGTGGGCGCGCGCCCAACGGGCGTCGCAGGACAACAACACGCCGCGCGCCCGGCCCGCGCGCAACGGCAAGACAATCTCGGCGGAACCGGCGTGGGCAGCCCGTCCGAGGCGGGCGGGCAGGACACCACGGATCTCGCGTACGACCGCGGCGAGCACGAGGCTATCGAACGTGGCGGCGGGCGGCTTCGGCGCGTTCACCCGCTCATGATACGGCAGCGCCGCTCCCGTCCCGTCCGGGCAGGAACGCACCTCGTTGCACCGAAACGCTATGATCCGGCGCCGCAACCGTGCGGCGCGATCGGAGGCACCCGTGGTTCGCAGCATGACCGGCTACGGTGCCGGCGATGTGCTCACCGCCGACGGCAGCCGCTGGATCGTCGAAGCAAGGTCCGTCAACCATCGATTCCTCGAGGTGATCGTGCGCCTGCCGCGCGATCACAGTGCGCTGGAGGATCGCGTGCGCGCCGCGGCGTCGTCGCGACTGCAGCGCGGCCGCGTCGAGATCGCGGTGACGCGCGAGGACGTGACCAAACGAACGCGCGTCGCGAAGTTGGACGCGGCTTTGGCGGCGCGTTACGCGAGCGCGATCGAGGAAGTACGCGGCGCCCTCGGCACGACCGATCCGTTGCCGCTCATGTTCCTGCTGGGGTTGCCGGACGTCCTGCGGTTCGAGGAAGCGTGTGACGAGGCCGAGACCGCCTGGTCGGCACTGGAGCCGGCGCTCGCGGCCGCGCTCCGCGCTCTCGTCGGCATGCGCGAGGCCGAAGGCGCGCGGCTCGCCGAGGATCTGGACACGCGGGTGGCGCGGCTGTCGTCGCTCACCGAGGGCATCGCGGGTCGCGCGCCCGAGCTCGTGGCGGCCCACGCCCAGCGGCTGCGCGGCCGCGTCGAGGACCTGTTGCGCGCGGTGTCCTCCGACGGCCGCGTCGTGTCCCTCGACGACGCTCGCCTGGCGCAGGAGGTTGCGTTGCTCGCGGACCGTACGGACATCAGCGAGGAGCTGACGCGGCTGCGCAGTCACTTCGCGCAGGCCAGCCAACTCCTCGGCGAAGGCGACGGCACGATCGGTCGCAAGTTGGAATTCCTGCTGCAGGAGATGGGCAGGGAAGTCAACACGATCGGATCGAAGACGCAAGCGCTGGAGAACACGCGCGCCGTCCTGGAGATGAAGGCCGAGCTGGAAGCGATGCGCGAGCAGATCCAGAACGTCGAATGAGGCGGGGAGCGTCGTCTTGATCATCACCGTCAGCGGGTTGATCGCCAGCGGCAAGACCACCGCGGCGCGCGCGCTCGCGTCGCGTCTTGGATTGCGGTATCTGTCGGCGGGGGAGGTCATGCGCCGTTGGGCGGCGCAGCGCAACGTGACCCTATTGAAGTTCTCGGATATGGCGGAGAAGGACCACACGATCGATCGCGAGATCGACCGGTTGCAGGTGGAGATGGCGCGCGAGGGACGGTGCGTCGTCGATTCCCGTCTATCCGGATGGCTGGTGCCGGCGGACATGAAGGTCTGGCTGCGGGCGCCGGTCGACATCCGCGCGGCGCGCGGCGCCAAGCGGGAAGAGATCGATACCTGCGTCGCGTTGGAAGAGCTGCAGACGCGCGAATCGAGCGAGCGCGCCCGCTATCGCGGCATCTACGGAATCGACATGGATGATCTCTCGCCTTATCACGTCGTGCTCGACACGAGCCATTGGGGCGCCGACGCCGTCGCCGACGCGCTCGAGTCGCTCGCCCGCCCTCTGCTGGAACGCCGCAACGCCGCCGGGCCGTGATGGCGGCCGGCGCGCGCGGTCCGTTCGCGCGCGTTCTCCTCGACGTTCCCGCCCCCGCCCTGGACGAACCCCTGCATTACCGCGTTCCCGACGCGCTGGCGCCGGCGCTCGATGTCGGCATCCGCGTGACGGTACCGTTTCACGGCCGGACCGTCGCCGGCTTCGTCGTCGGATTCGACGACGAAGCGCCGGTCGCCGACGTGCTGCCGATCGACGGCATCCTC
>VGFF01000023.1 GCA_016868955.1 Armatimonadota bacterium | reverse complement strand
GATCGGCGCTGCCCAGCGACCCGTCGGCGCCGCCGGCCGTCCAGACGAGCCGTCGCCCGAACAGCGCGTGCGATTCGGGGCCCGTCGCGGTGACGACGGCGAGCCGCTCGCCGCCCTCGACCGCGCGCGCCAGGATCGCCTCCGGCGAAGGTACGAACGTCCCCGCCTTCTCGATGAACACGTCGATGACACCGTTGCAGCCCAGCCCCAGACCCCAGACCGCGTCCTCATCCGCGGTCAAGTCGTAGTGAAGCAGACGCGGCCGCCCGTCCGCAAGAACCTTCTCGGCGACGATCTGCACGTCGCCTTCGAGGCAGCCGCCGGACAGTGACCCGACAGTCCGACCCGACGCGCCGACGAGGAAGCGCGCACCCTCGCGGCGGTACGTGGAACCGCGAACGCCGACGATCGTCGCGACCGCCGCGTCTTCGCCGGCCGCACGCGCGTCGTGAAGGCCGGACAACACGTCGCGCAACTCCTTCACGAGCTACCTCCTCCCGCCTCTCGCGAGCTTCGCCGCCTGGGCGACGAGCACTTTCTCGAGATCCTTGAGGCTGTCGAGATTGTGCGCGGACGCGAACACGTCGATGTACGGCAGCGCCGCTTGCATGCCGCGCGTCAGCGGCTGATAGCCGGGGCTCCCGAGCAGCGGATTGAGCCAGACGACGCGGGCCACGCGCTCTTGAATCTCGCGCATCGCCTCGCTGAGCACCTCGGCTTCGCCCGTGTCCCAACCGTCGCTGACGACGATGACGACCGTGTGCGGGTCGAGCAGGTGGGCGTGATGGTCGACGAAGTCGCGGAAGCTGCGCCCGATCTTCGTGCCGCCGGACCAGTTCGGCACGGTACGCGCCAGCCGATCCAGCGCCGCCCGCAACGTCCGCGTGCGCAGCGCCGGCGTGACGCGCGTCAGCGACGTGCTGAACACGAACGACTCGACTCGGCCGATCGCGTCCTGCAGCGCGTAGACGAACTGGATGAGGAACCGGCTATAGACGTCCATCGAACCCGACACGTCGCACAGCAGCACGACGCGCGTCTTGCGGATACGCCGCTTGCGGAACGCCAGCTCGGGCAAGTCCCCGCCCCAGCGGAGATGCAGCCGCATGGTGCGGCGCATGTCGATGCGATGGCTGCGCTTGGCGCGGCGCATCGAGCGCGATAGTCGGGTGGCGATGCGTTTGGCGATCTCGACGACGAGCGCGGCAATGCGATCGAGGTCCTCGTCCTGGAACGTCGAGAAGTCCTTGTTGCTCAGGGCCTCTTGCTCGCTGTAGCCGGGGACCTCCTGTTCACCCTCCGGTTGCTGCTCAGCGTTCGTCCACTGTTGGACGGCGACGTCGGCCTCGGCGGGCGCGTCCCCCTCGGTTTCCTGCGGGCGCTCGCCGCCATCTTCGTCCGTGCGCTCCGGCGCCGGCGCCGGCGGCGCCCAGTACGCTCCGTAGGCCGCGTCGAAGATCTTGAGATCTTCGACGCGGTGCGACAGGGTCGTCCGGAGGGTGTAGCGGAAGAGGTCGGGATCGTAGAAGTCGACCACGCGCAGTGCCCGCAGCGCGTCCAGGACCTCGCGCGGACCGCACAACACGCCGCGCGCCCGCAGGAGTCGCCCGAATTCGGTGACGTTTTGCGTGAGATCGCCGAAGTCGGTTCGGCGCATGATCAGAGACCCGCCCCGCCCGCTAGTGCGGCGGCTTCAACGTACGGGTGATGCGCTCCAGCGCCGAATCCCAACCTTCGCCGTTGCGCTTGGCGTCGTCGAGCGCGGCCAGCGCCGCTTCCAGCCAGGGGCCGCGGAGCAGTCGCTGGTCGTCCTGGTGCTTGCACAACGCGCCGATCGTGTCCTCGATGGCCGCTCGATCGAGCGCGCGCCGGTGCAAGTGCACGAGCGCCGCGCTCCAGTCCAGCGTCTCGGCGACGCCGGGCACCTTGTGCAGGTCGAGCTTGCGGACGAGCGCGATGAACGCGCAGATCTGCTCCGCCAGGTCCTCGCTGGCCGCCGGCACCTTGCGGCGCACGATCTCCATCTCCTTGCGGAAGTCGGGATAGTCGACCCACAGGTACAGGCAGCGGCGCCGCAACGCATCCGACAGCTCGCGGGTGCGGTTGCTGGTGAGCACGACGTACGGCACGTGCTCGGCGCGGATTGTGCCGATCTCGGGAATCGAGGTCTGCCAGTCGCTGAGGACCTCGAGCAGGAACGCTTCGAACTCCTCGTCGGCCCGGTCGATCTCGTCGATGAGCAGCACCGGCGCCTTGTGGTGCGTGATCGCCGCCAGCAGAGGCCGCTTGAGCAGGAACTGATCCGAGAAGATCGCGTTCTCCTTTTGCTCGAGCGTGTGATCCGTCTGCTCCTCGAGGCGGATGCGGAGCATCTGCTTCTGGTAGTTCCACTCGTAAAGCGCCGTGTTGACGTCGAGCCCCTCGTAGCACTGCAGCCGGATGAGATCCGTGCTCAGCGAACGGGACATGACCTTCGCGATCTCCGTCTTGCCGACGCCGGCCGCGCCCTCGATGAGCAGCGGCTTGTGCAGGGCGATCGACAGGAAGATGCTCGTCGCGATCTCGCGTCCGGCGATGTAGCCTTCCTCGGACAAGGCACCGAGGATCTGGTCGATATTGCCGAGCGTCGGGCGCTCGGCGCGCAAGGTTTCACTCATGAATTTCATTGTACCGCCTGGATTCCAGCACGGTCTCGACCGCGACGGTCACGACGCCGAAGGCGATTCCGGCGGCATCGCGGCCGCCGCCGCCAAGACCGGCGCAGACCGCCGCCAGCGCTGCAGCGCCAGCACGGTCGCCACGCAGGCGAACCCGACGACGTCGGTCAGCAGGCGCGGGTCGATCAACGCGATCGACGCGGCGAACAACAGGACGCGCTCGGGCCACGTCGCCGGCTTGAGCAAGTGCCCAACGACGAAGCCGGCGAGACACATCGTCCCGATCGTCGCCGTCACGACGGCCAAGACGATCTCGGCCGCGCCGCCGCGCATCAGCAGGGGCGGCCCGAAGACGAACATGTAAGGCACGAGGAAGCCCGCGAGCGCGAACCGCACGGCTTGCCACCCCGTCTTCCAGATCGGCGCTTGCGCGATGGTCGCGGCGGCATAGGCGGCCAACGCGACCGGCGGCGTGATCGCCGACAGGCACGCGAAGTAGAACAGGAACATGTGACCCGCCAGCGGCGAAACGCCGAGCTGCAAGATCGCCGGCGCCAGCGTGCTGGCCATGATCGCGTAGTCGGCGGTCGTCGGCAGACCCGTGCCGAGCACGAGCGCGATCAGCATCGCCGCGACGAGGAGCGTGACGACGTTGCCCTGCGCGATGTGGACGAGCGCCAGCGAGAACTTCTCGCCGAGGCCGGTCAAGGACAGGACGCCGACGATGACGCCGGCGGCGGCCGTCGTGCCGGCGATCTCCACGGACCGCCAGGCGCCGTCGTAGAGCGCGTCCAGCGCCCGATCGAACCCCGGGCGGGCCGCGGGTCGCGCCGCGTAAACGCCGGCGCCGACGGCGGCGCCCGCCGCCAGTGACCCCAACACGGGCAGGCCCGCGGCCGACGCCAAGGCATAGGCGCCGACGGCGACCAGGAGCCACGGGTGGGCGAGACTGCCGTCCGGACTGCGCCACGACGCCAGGACGGTGGCGCCCATCGCCCACAGCGCGGCGCGAAACGGCGAGAAGTCGAACGCCATGACGAGCAGCAGCATCAGCGCCAGCGGTACGACGAGGTACCCCTGGCGCGACAAGATCGTGACCAAGATCGGCAGCCGGTCCCGCGGCAGCCCCGACAATCGATGGCGGGCGGCGTAGAAGTCGATCATCCAGTACGCGGAGATGTAGTAGAGGAACGCCGGGATGATCGCGGAAACGGCGATCTGGGAGTACGGCATCCCGATGATGTCGGCCATGATGAACGCCGCCGCGCCCATGACCGGCGGCACGATCTGGCCGCCGGTGGAGTTCATCGCTTCGATCGCGCCGGCGACGGTTGGCTTGAATCCCACGGACTTCATCAGTGGAACGTTGATGACGCCATCGACCATGACGTTCGCGGCCGAGGATCCGTTCGCGGTGCCGAAGAGCGCGCTCGTGATGATCGACACCTTGGCCGGTCCGCCACGCAGATGTCCGGCCACGGCGAGCCCGAGGTTCACGATGAAACGACCGATGCCCGACACCTCGAGAAACGCCCCGAAGACGATGAACAAGAAGACGTATCGGGCCGAGGCCGCGATCGCCACGCCATAGATGCCGTTGTCGCTGAACAGGAACGAGATGGTCGCCGCGAAGTCGAAGCCGCGGTGCTGGAACATGCCCGGCATCCAGGGGCCGGCGAACGCGTACGCGAGGAAGACGGCGCCGAGGATCGGCATCGCCCACCCGGTGACGCGCCGCACCATCTCGACGATGACGACGAGCACGGCGACGCCGGCGGCGACGTCGTAGGCGTTCGGCGCGACGCCAGCGCGCCCGGTGACCTCACGGAAGTACAGGAGCTGATAGACGACGACCGCGGCGCTGGCGGCCATCAACGTCCAGTCCCACGGCGTCGGCTTTCCGCGGCTGGCGTCCCGCGCGGGGATGAGCAGGAACACGAGGGCGGACGCGAACAGCAGGTGCATCGCGTACAGCTTCTGCGGATCCGTCGAGTAGAAGCCGAGCACGACGATGTGGAATACCGACATCGCGACGCCGATGCCGCGCGCGAAACCGCGCGGCCATCCGGCGAGCCGCCGCGTCCTAACCTCGGCCGTATCGCCGAGCTGCGCGTCGGTGATCTCGAGGCGGGCGGCCTGCGGAGGCTCCTGCGCCATGTCGCTCCTCTACCGGCCGAGATGAATGGGCTTGAGCTGGACCTTCTTTTCCTGGTAGTAGCGCGCGGACCCGGCGTGCAACGGGAAATTCACGTAGAAGATGTGCACGGGGACGGTCTCGGCGCCCGTCGGGTGGATCGTCTGCAGCGTTTCCTGATTGTCGAGGATCGTCTTCGTCAACATGTACACGAAGTCTTCCGGCTGGTCGTGGTGCACGAATCCGGCGTTCCACATCTGGACCGTTCGGATCGGCTCGGCTTGACCTCGGTAGACGTTGGCGCGGATGGCGGCGCTCGACAGGTACGGATATGATTCCGTGAGCTGGTTGATCTGTTCTCCGCTGAACCCGATGAACCGGACGGACCGCGAGATCGATAGCTCGAGCCAGGCCGGCACGGGCACGCCGATGACGCCGAAGTTCGCGTCGACGAGGCCGTCTCGCAGCGCGTTCGCGCCCTCCGCGAACGACAGATTGACAATCCGCCGCGGCCGGATCTTGAACAGCTGGAAGACCTTCTCGGCGACGAACTCGGCGCTGCCGCCGCGCGGTCCGAGGTCGACCGTCTTGTCCTGCAAGTCCATCACGGATCGAATCGGCCCGTCGCCGCGCACGACCCAATGCGCGAACGACGTGTACATGGGAAACGTGAAGCGGAGCGCATCGTACTTGACGCCGCGGGCCCAGCCTTCGCCGCGCACCGCTTCGAATGCCGGCCCCATCGTCGTCAGTCCCAGCTCGATCTGCTTCGCCTGCACGAGCTGGATGTTCTGCACGGGACCGCCGGTGACGCGATTGCTCGCCGGTACGCTCATCTTCTCTTGCACGAGCTTGGCGTAGCCGCCGGCGACGATGTGATATACGCCGCCGATCGACGCGGAGCCGATCGTCACGCTGCGCGGCCAGTTCGGCCGCGACTGGGCGCCCGCCTCCACGCCGATCACCGCGGTGAGAATCATCGCCAGCAAACCGATCGCCTTCCTACTCATCGGATGCCTCCTCGTCCTGCAGGGATTCGTCCAACGTGCGCGCCAGCGGCGCGACCGTCTCGGCGCCGAAGTCGAAGCGCAGCCCGGCCGCGGCGAACAGTTCCGGAAGCGTCCGCGACCCGCCGTGCGCCAGCGCCTTCCGATAGGCTGCCACCGTTTCCGGATAGGACCGACGCGACGCGAGCCATAGCTGTAACGCGCCCAGCTGCGCGATGCCGTACTCGATGTAGTAGAACGGGTGGGTGAACAAGTGAAGCTGGGCGTGCCAGCGCGCCGCCTCCGCCGCTTCGTATCCTCGCCAGTCGATCCCCGGCTGGAATCGCCGGAAGATCGTCAGCCAGGCCGCGCGGCGTGCGTCTCGCGAGTGTCCTTCGTGCGTGTAGATCCAATGCTGGAACGCATCGATCGTCGCGATCCAAGGTAAGATCCGCACGATGTCCTCGAGGAACTCGACGCGGGCGCGGGCGCGCGCCGCCGCGTCCGGGTAGAAGACGTCAAGATGCGGCAGCGCCAACAGCTCCATGCCCATCGACGCCACTTCCGAGAATTCCAACGGCGAGCGCCGATACGCGATCAGCGGATCTTCCCGGCAGGCGATGGTGTGGAACGCGTGGCCGCCCTCGTGCAGCAGAGTGCGCACGTCTCCGGAGACGCCGACCGCATTCATGAAGATGAACGGCAGACGGCGCTCCGGCATCGCCGACATGTAGCCGCCGGGCCCCTTGCCCTTGCGGCTCTCCAAGTCGAGCAGATCGTGCTCGGTCAGGAATCGGAACTGCATGCCCAGCGCGGGATCGACCCGGTCGAAGACGCGGGCGGTGCGGTCGACGAACGCCGCGGTGTCCGCGAACGGGCGCAACGGCGGCAACGCGTCCGGATCGACGGCGAGATCCCAAGGCCGCAGCTCACCAAGGCCCATCCGCTGCGCCCGCGCTCCGTTCAAGCGCCGCACGATCGGGAGGATGTGCGCCGCGACCGCGTCGTGAAACCGTTCGCAATCCCGTGGCGTGTAGTCGAACCGGCCGCGGGCGCGGAACACGTAGGCGCGGTAGTCCGCGAAGCCGGCGTTGCGGGCGATTTGCCCGCGCACTGACAGCAGCTCGTCGTAGAGGTCCTCCAACGCGCCCGCGTCGGCGAGGCGGCGATCCGCGATCGCCAGCCAGGCCAATCGCCGGACGTCGCGATCCGGCTCCTCGAGGAACTTGGCCATCTGCTGCAGCGTCAGATCCTCGTCTCGCCAGCGGACCGTCCAACCGCCCGCCAGCTTCTGGTACCGCTGCTGCAGCTCGGTTTCCTGCGTCTGCAACGGCACGTTCTCCTCGCGGAACAGCGAGACGTCGTTCTCGAGATCGCGTCCGTAGACGAAGTAGCGCTCCCGCGGCAGCGCGGCTCGATGCGGCGAGGCGACGAACCGCTGCTGGAACGCGAACCAGAACGGTTTCAGGCGTGGCTGGATCTCCCGCACGAACCTCAGATACGCTCGCTCGATCTCCGGATCATCGGTCTTCCGCGTCATCGCCACGTAGCGACACCGGCTCTCTTCCTCCAAGCACGCGGACAGCTCGCTGGCGTCGAGCAGCCACTTCTCGAGGGCGGCCGGCGAGTCGATTTCGCGTTGGAGGAGCTCGTGAAGGAGCGGCTCGATGGCAGCCATCTCACCCATGTTCGCGTTCTTCGGAACGAAGGCGCGCGGATACGTCTTATCGAGACTCAAGGTAACCTCGGAGATCGAAGTTTGTCGGTCAGGATCGCGACCGGAGGTGGTTCTAGCATGCGACTCGATCGGGGCGCATGACAAGTCCGCCGGAGGACTTGTGCGCGCATTCGCGAAACTTGTATTCACAATCCCCGCGAGCTCCCCTGCGGTTCGAGGAGGTCGTCACGACGGATGAAGGTCCAAGGCACCGAAACACTGCAGGCGCCTCTCGAGAAGGTCTGGACGCTCCTCGAGGATCCGCAAACGCTCGCGGAATGCACGCCCGGCCTGACGGAGCTGAAGCCGACGGGAACGGACGAGTACGAAGCCGTGATCGCGATATCGATCGCCGCTGTCAAAGGCACGTATAAGGGCAAGCTGCGGATCATCGAGCGCGTGGCGCGCGAGCGGTTCGGCATCGCGGTCGAGGGAAACAGCGCGGCTGGATTCGTGCGCGCGACCGGCACGCTCGTCCTCGGAGACGGCGGCGCGTCGACGAGCGTCGATTGGAGCGGGGATGTGCAAGTCGGCGGCGCGCTGACGATCGGCGCCCGGATGATCCCCGGCATCGCGAAGATGCTGGCGGGCCAATTCTTCGATTGCCTCAACCGCCGGATGCAACGTTGACGCGTCAGGGTTGAGGCGGCCCACGGCCCGCCGTACAATTGGGACGCTTTGGACAAGCCTCTCTTGCTGCTCGGAAACCCTTATTCCGGCGGTGGCCGTCTGCAAGAAGCGACGCCGACCGTCACGCGGGTGTTGCGCGCGCACGGCGTGGCCCATGAGCTGCGCCAGGCGGCAACGTTGTCCGCGTTGATCGACGAAGCGTCGCGGGCCGCCGATGCCGGTTTCGGCGCCGTCGTCGCGTTCGGCGGCGACGGAACGGTCAACGGCGTCGTCAACGGCCTCTTGCGCGCGGGCGCGCGCATTCCCATGGGCATCCTGCCGGCGGGAACCGCGAACGAGTTCGTCCGCGGGCTGCCGATTCCGCGAAGCCTGACCAAGGCGGCTCGTGTGCTCGCCGACGGCATCCCGGTCGCGATCGACGCCGCCCGAATCAACGATCGTTACTTCATGAACATCTTCGGCATCGGGCTCGACGCGCGCGTCGCCGCCGGCGCGAGCCGGCTCCGCAGCAAGCTGAGCATGCGCGGGCGGGCGGTCTACTATCTGGCGGGCCTGCTCGAGCTGGTACGCGACCGCGAGCCCATCGACGTCGAGATCGTGACGGAGAACGATTCGTTTCGCGGGCCCGTGCTGCTCGCGGCGGCCGTCAACGGGCGCATGTACGGGGAGCGTTGCCCGTCGTTGCCGGCGCCGAGCCTCCGCGACGGCCTCATCGACCTATACGTGATCCAGAACATGCACCGCATGCGCTCGCTCAATGCGGCCTTGAAGCTGGCGCGCCGCTCGCCGATCCCTGAGATCATGATCCAGCGCTGCCGTCACGTTCACATCACGACGAGCCAAGACGTGGAGATCCACGTCGACGGGAACCCGATGGCCGGCGTGCGTGAGATGACGATCACCGCGATCCCGCGCGGCGTGCCGATTCTCATGCCACCGGACGCGGTCGGATGGCGCCCGGCGCCGGTCTCTCCCGAGGTCGCCACTGCTTCTTCCTGAGCGACCCGACACCACGGTCACGTCCGGACCGTCGATCCTCGTCCTTTCCGCCAGCTACGGCGGCGGTCACCAGCGCGTCGCCGAAGTTCTCCAGCGCGAGTGGCAAGAGCGTCTACCCGGCGTCCGCGTCGACGTCATCGACTTCTTCGAGCGGTTCGTCAACCGCGTCTTGAACGCCGCGACGCGCTCCCTCTACATCAACAGCGTTCGTCACGCGCCGTACCTCTGGGGCGCGTTCTACTACGGCACGGGGAACATCCGCGCCGATTCCCCGACGCAGCGCGCGATCAACCGCATGGGGAGCCGCCGCCTGATGCGGTACCTCCGGGAACACCGGCCCGACGTGATCGTCAACGTCCACCCAACCCCGGCCGGTGTCGTTTCGGAATTGAAGGCGCGGGGCGAAACCACCGTGCCGTCGTCCGTCGTCGTCACGGATTACGTCGTCCACAGTCAATGGATCCACCCTTGGGTGGATCGCTACTGCGTCGCGGCGGCGCCGCTGCGGGAGGGGTTGATCGAGCGGGGAATTCCCGGCAACCGCATCACCGTGACCGGGATTCCGCTCAGCGCGGCGTTCGCGCGCCCGCTCGATCGCCGCGAGGTCGCGGCGCGGCTGGGCCTCGATCCGGCGCGGACGACCGTGCTCGTCATGGCCGGCGCGTACGCGATGCTCGGCGGCATCACCGAAGTTCATCGGGTTCTGATGGCGAGCGACCTCCCCGCGCAATGCGTCTTCATCTGCGGGCGCGACGAAGGGCTCGTCGAGACGCTGCGCCGGAAGAGCGCCGGGCGCACGAACGTTCACGTACGAGGGTACGTCGACAACGTGCCCGAATGGATGACGGTGTCCGATCTGTTGATCACGAAGGCGGGCGGCATTACGGTGTCGGAAGCGCTGGCGAAGGAACTCCCGATGGTCATCTATCGCCCGATCCCCGGCCAAGAGGACTGGAACACGAAGATGCTGACAGCCGGGGGCGCCGCGCGGGAAGCGCGGACGCCGCAAGCGCTCGCGGAGACGCTCGCGCGCGTGCTCGCGGAAGCCGAGACGCTCGCGACCATGCGGGCGGCGGCAAGCCGGCTCGCCCGTCCCCACGCGACCGCGGAGGCGGCGTCGGCGGTCCTGGACTTGTTGCCGAGATCGGCGGGGGCGAGTGGGTAGGATTCGCGGCGTCAGCCCGATCGCCGCGCCGGCATTGATCGTCGGACTCGTCGAGTGCGCCCGCGGCGCCTTGCTGTTCACGCTCCTGCCGAACTTCCTGCGGTTTGACGTCGGGCACGAGATGAAGGTCGTCGGTCTCGCGCTGTCGGTCTGGACTATCGCCGATCTTGCGTTGAAGCTGCCATCCGGCTGGCTCGTCGATCACGCCGGCCGGCGGCGGCCGCTGCAAGTCGGGATCCTCATCATGGGTGCCGCCGTCGTCACCTTGTCGCAGGTCCAGCACACCTGGGGGATCCTGGCCGCGACCGCGATCGGCGGCCTCGGCGCTTCCCCCATCTGGCCGGCGGCGGTTTCCGCCGTCGCCGACGCGACCGACGAAGGCGGTCGCGGGGGGGCGATGGGCGCCGTGTTCACGAGCTGGATGGTCGGGACCGGCATCGGCTTTGTCTCCGCGAACTTCTTCCTGGAGTTCCATCCTCTTCTTGGATTCGGGTTCGTCATCGCCTGTCTCGTCGCGGCTCTGTTCCTGACGCCCGCGATCGCGGCCGGGCCGGCGCACGCGATCGCCGTCGCTGTGCACGTCGATGGCCGACCGCCGGCCAGGGAAAGCGCGCGCGTCGGCAACGTCTGGCCGTTCATCATCGGCATGCTCGTGCAGATGCTGTCCATCGGCATGTTGATGCCCACGCTCTCGCCGTACGCGCGCGAAGTGCTCAAGCTCAGCCCGTTCTGGATCGGCGCGCTGCTCGTCTCCGGGCCAGGCTTTACGGTTCTGCTGCTGGTGCCGTTCGGTCGCTTCATCGACCGTGTGCGCCGCATCGAGGTGCTTCCCGTCGGGCTGGCGGTCGCCGGGCTCGTGTTGTTCGTCTTGCCGTTCTTCCGTTCGATCCTCATCCTCGTGTTCTTGATGGCGATCCTCGGCTTGGGCTACGCGCTCGTCCTGCCGGCGTGGAACGCGCTGATCATGGATCTCATCCCGGCACGGCGGCGGGCGACGCTGCTCGGCGTGGCGATGAGCATCGAGGGCATGGGATTGGCGATCGGCACGACCGTCGGCGGCGTCTTGTGGGACCAATACGGCCCGGTGACGCCGTTCCACGCCGCCGGCGTCCTCGTCATGATCGTGGCGGTGGGCTACGTGATGGTTCTTCGCGGCTTGATCGCGCCGACGCCGCCGCATGACGTCGAGAGCGAACTGGAGCGAGCGTCGATGAAGTCGGGCGCGCCTTGACGCGGCCGCGCCGGCTGTCGTGGCTAACGAGCGCGGCCGTGCTGAGCGGCGTCGGCTACACCATCGGCGCGCAGGCGGCCGCCGCATGGTTCGGCGGCGCCGTCAAGACCGCCGAGGGCGGCGACCGCGTTTCCTTGACCTTCGACGACGGTCCGCACCCGGAGCACACCCCGCGTTTCCTCGACGTGCTCGCGCGCCACGACGTGCGCGCGACGTTCTTCCTCGTCGGACGGCACGCCGCCGCCTGCCCGGACGTCGCGCGCGCGATCGCTGATGCCGGTCACGACGTCGCGAATCATACGGAGTCGCACGTGAATCTGTGGACGATCTCGCCGCGGCGAACGCGCGAGGAGATCCTCCGCGCGCAGGCGTCGATCGCGCGGGCGACGGGGGTGCGGCCCGCGTTCTTCCGCCCGCCGTGGGGCAAGATGAACGCGGCCGCCTTCGGCGTCTGCGCCGACGAGCGATTGACGCCGGTGCTCTGGAGCGTGCGCGGGGAAGGATTCGTCTGGCGGCCGAGCGCCGAATGCATGGCGGCCGAGGTCGTGCGCCGGAGCGCACCGGGCGCGATCATCTGCCTTCACGATCGCGGCGGATTCCCGGACACGCCCGCGCGAGTTCTGGCGGCCCTCCCGGCGATCATTGACGGCCTGCGGGCGCGCCGCTTGAGTCCAGTGCCATTGCGCGAGGCGCTCATGAAGGGCGTTCGCCTGGCGTGAACGGCGATCGCGGCGCGCGGCGCATCCGCCGCCCTTCATCGGCGGACGCTTCGTAACGATGCATTAACGCCGGCGTGGACATCCACACCTGGCGGGGCTCGGCGAACCGCGACCGGCCGGCCATGCGGGCCGCGCCGCGCGGGTGGTAGTACCACATCAGAAAGCGAAGCCAAAGACCCATTTGCCATCGCCTCCGCCGGTCCGCGATCGGAAAAATCACGAATCCGATGCGGTCGCTGCCGTGCCAGAACATCGTGTTGCCGACGATGGCACGCAGGCTCAAGTCCGGATGCTCGCGCAGATAGACGGCGAGCGCGTGCAGCGCCTCGACGAGCCCGCGCAGGAAATAGATGCCGATGCGGCGCTCGTCGAGCTCGCGGAACATCTCCGACAGCTTGACGCTGTCGACGTGAATTTCGCCGACCGCGTCGCCGGCACGCACGATCTCGCCGTCTGGCAGCGCGACTTCCGGCCCGTGGTGCGCAATGACCTGCAAGCGCAGCATGCCGCCCGGCAGAAACGTGATCACGCCAGCCCGGCGCATCCACCAGCGTTCGTAGCGGGTAAAGAGTGAAAACGGTATCAAAGCGCGAAGCATGGTTTCACCCTATGTTTGATTCTCGCCGCCGTTGACCGCGCCCGCACGGGGAATCGTCTCGGTCGCGGTCGCGGCCACGTTGTGGGGCGTCTCCGGTGTCGTCGCGAAGCTGCTGTTCCGCGCCGGCGTCGCGCCCGAGGTCCTCATGGCGATACGCCTCTCGGGGGCGGCCACCGTCGCGATCGCGCTGCTCGCGATCGCCCGCCCGTCCGTCCTGCGCCGCGCCTGGACGTCCTGGCCATCGCTGGCGTTGCTCGGCGCGTTGATCGCGATGACGCAGTTCAGCTACTACCAGGCCATTTATCACAGCAGCGTTCCGATCGCGATCTTCCTTCAGTACCTCGCGCCTATGTTGCTCGTCCTCTACGCTCGCCTCGCCGACTTGGAGCCGTTGACCCCGGAACGTCTCGGTGCCGTGGGCGCGTCCGTGGTTGGGTCGTTCTTGCTGATCGGCGATCCCGGCGCACTGGTCGTCACGCCGGCCGGCATCGCCTGGGGTCTATTCTCCGCGTTGTGCTTCGCCGCCTACACGATCAACGCGCGCCGGTACGGCGCGACGCTGGATCCTTGGGCCATGCTGGGGATCGCGATGGGCTTCGGCGCGGTGCTGTGGATCGCGGTGGTGCCGCCGTGGCGGGCATGGGCCGGCCCCTATCCGCCGGCGTCTTGGTGGATGATCGCGCACATCGTGGTCGTCGCGACGCTCGTGCCGTTCGCATTGTTCCTCGCCGGACTGCGTCACATCTCCGCGAGCGTCGCGGGGATGGCCGCGATGGTGGAACCCGCGGCGGGCACGGCGGCGGCGTTCCTGATCTTCGGGGACGTCTTGTCGCTGCGACAAGTCGCCGGTTGCGCTTTGATCCTAGCGGCCGTGGCCGGGCTCCAGCGGGCCGCGGCCCGATCGGCGCGAAAGCGCGACTAGATCGCGCCGTCGGCGCGCAGGCGCGAGATGCCGGCAGCATCGTAGCCTAGCTCGCCGAGGATCTCCTCGGTGTGCTGGCCGAGCGCCGGGGCCGCCAGGCGCACGGCACCCGGTGTCTCCGACAATTTGACTGGCACGCCGGTGACGGTGACCTTCCCGGCGGTCGCATGGGGCAGCGTCACCTTCATCTCCCGGTGGATCGACTGCGGGTCCGCGAAGATGTCCGACATGCGATAGATGGGCCCGTTCGGGACGGCTGCTTCTTCGAGAAGGCTCGCCCACTCGGCCGTCGTTCGATGCAGGAAGCGCGCTTCGAGGATCGGCAGCAACGCGTCGCGGTTGCGCACGCGGTCCGGATTCGTGGCGAACCGCGCGTCTGCCGAGAGCTCCGGCACGACGAGCGGCGCAAACCGATTCCAGATGTGCTGGCTGCCGACGGCGACGTTGATGTGCCCGTCCCGGGTGCGGAAGGTCTGATAGGGCACGATCGTCGCGTGGCGCGCCCCCATGCGCCGCGGGTTGTTGCCCGTCGCGAAGAACGCCGACGCGGCGTGCGTCATCCACGCGATCTGGCCGTCGAACAGCGCGGCGTCCACCCACTGGCCGCGCCCTGTGCGCGCGCGCGCGTGCAGCGCCGCCAAGACGCCATAAGCCCCGAACATCCCGGCGCAGATGTCGGCGACGGGGATGCCGACTTTCATGGGGGGTCCGCCCTCATCGCCCGTGACGCCCATCAGGCCGCCCATCCCCTGCAGGATGAGGTCGTAGCCGACCTTCTCGCGCAGTGGCCCATCCTGCCCGAATCCGGAGATCGAACAGTAGATCAGCTTCGGATACCGTTGGTGCATCGCCGCGTAGCCCAGGCCAAGGCGATCCATGACGCCGGGACGGAAGTTCTCGACGAGGACGTCCGCGCGCGCGAGCAGCTCGTGGATGATTCGGATCCCGTCGGGGTGCTTGAGGTCGACGGTGATGCTTTCCTTGTTGCGGTTCGCGCTGACGAAGTAGGCGCTCTCGGGGCCGAAGAACGGCGGCGCCCAGCCGCGCGTGTCGTCGCCGCCGCGCGGTGTCTCGACCTTGATGACGCGTGCCCCCATGTCCCCGAGCATCAGGGAACAATAAGGCCCGGCAAGGGCCCTCGTGAAGTCGATTACGAGGAGATCATCCAGGGGATACATGCGATCGATGGTGCCCGGAGGGAGATTTGAACTCCCACGGGTTGCCCCACACGCCCCTCAAACGTGCGCGTCTGCCAAATTCCGCCATCCGGGCACGGCACCAACGGAACTGCAACCGGCGAGGGGCCGGCGACTTCCCGGCCAGTATATCACCTGATTTTGGGGGTTCGCCCGCCGTCTTGCGCTACTGTGGAACGAACGCTAGATACGTCGCGGTCAGTGCGAACAGGACCGCTGCCACGCCCGTGATGCGCGTGGCGAACGTGTCGCGCGGCCGCGGCACCTGGAACATCCGAGCCGATCCGCCGATGGCGCCGAGACCTTCGCCCTTCGGTCCCTGCGCGACGACGAGCGCGATGGCCAAGATCGAAACGAGGAAGTGCAGGACGACGATCGCCGTATGCAATGCGTACCCCCGCGCGCCACACCGGGCGCGACCTGCCAAATCCTACCAGACCCCCGTCCGAGGGGCAATCTCAGCGCTTCCCGGCGCCGTTGGCTACACCTTCGCCGCCGCCACGATCTTCGAGAACTCCGTCGGGTCCAGGCTGGCGCCGCCGACGAGCGCGCCGTCGACGTCCGCTTGACCGAGAAACTCGGCGGCGTTAGCTGCCTTGACGCTGCCTCCGTACAGAATCCGCAGGCCCGCCGCGACCGGGTCGCCGAACCGCCCGCCGGCGAGGCCGCGAATGAGCGCCGAGATCCGCTGCGCTTCTTCACTGGTCGCTGGAAGCCCGGTGCCGATCGCCCAAATGGGCTCGTAGGCGATCACGAGCTTCCCGACCTCCCCGGCGGACAGCTTCGCTGTTCCCTCGAGCACGTGCGTCTCGATGACGCGCTCCGTCTCACCGGACCTCCGCTGCTCGAACGATTCGCCAACGCAGAGGATCGGCACGAGCCCCGCATCCCACGCGGCTCGGGTCTTGCGGGCCGTGTCCGCGATCGTCTCGCCGAACAGCTGGCGCCGTTCCGAGTGCCCGACGAGGACGTACTCGCAGCCGCACTCCGCAAGCATCGGCCCGGAGATCTCTCCGGTGTAGGCGCCTTCCTTTTCCCAGTAGAGGTCCTGCGCGCCGAGCGCGATCCCCGACCCGCGGATCCCCTCGTTCACGGCGCCGAGCGCCGTGAACGGCGGGCATATGCACGTTTCCGCTTGTGGGAACGGCGACACCACCTGCCGCACGATCTCGACGAAGTTCCGCGCCTGCGCGCGTGTCTTGTTCATCTTCCAGTTCGCCGCGAGCAGCGGCCGCCGCCCGTTCACTTGTCCGCCAGAACCGAAATGCCCGGAAGTTGTTGGCCTTCCATGAATTCCAAAGAAGCCCCTCCACCCGTGCTGATGTGATCGATGCGTTCCGCGAATCCCATCTGCTCGATCGCCGCGGCCGAGTCGCCGCCGCCGACGATCGTCGTGCCGCGGCACGCCGTCAGCGCCTCGGCCACGGCGCGCGTTCCGCCGGCGAATGGCGACAGCTCGAAGACGCCCATCGGCCCGTTCCAGACGACCATGCCGGCGCTGCGAATCACGTGCCCGTACTCGGCACTCGTCGCCGGACCGATGTCGAGGCCGATCATTCCCTCCGGAATCGCGTTTGCCGGCACCACCCGTGTACGCGCATCCTCCGCGACCTTGTCGGCCACGACGACGTCTGTCGGGATGAGGAACTGCACGCCGCCTTTTTGCGCTTCCTCGAGCAGCTCCTTCGCCAGATCCAGCTTCTCGGCTTCCAAGAGGGACGCGCCGATCTCGTAGCCCTTCGCCCGCAGGAACGTATATGCCATGCCGCCACCGATGAGCACGGTGTTCGCGAGACCAAGCAAATTGCGGATCACGCCGATCTTGTCGGACACCTTCTTGCCGCCGAGAACCGCGACGAACGGCCGATCCGGAGCTTCCAGCATCCGGCTGAGGTAGCGGACTTCCTTTTCCATCAGCAAACCCGCGACCGCCGGCAGGTAGTGGGCGACCCCTTCCGTCGAAGCATGCGCGCGATGGGCCGTGCCGAACGCATCATTGACGTAGAGATCGCCCAGCGACGCGAGGCGCATCGCGAACGCCGGATCGTTCTTCTCTTCCTCGGGGTGAAAACGTAGGTTCTCCAGGAGCGCGACGCCGCCCGGCGACAGCGCCGCGACGCGGGCCGAGACTAGATCGCCGACGCAATCCGGGAGGATGTCCACCGGTCGCCCGAGCAGCGCGGCCAGTAGTTCCCCGACCGGCCGCAACCGTAGCGATTCGACGACCTTGCCCTTCGGCCGGCCGAGGTGGGACATCGCGACGACGGCCGCGCCGTTGTCGAGAAGCGTGTTCAGCGTCGGCAGCGACTCGCGAATGCGACGATCGTCGGTGATCTTGCCGGCGTCGTCGAGCGGCACATTGAAATCGACGCGGACGAGCACGCGTTTTCCGGGCGCGCTGACGTCCCGAATAGTGTTTTTCTCCATCGGCGGATCGGCGCTCCCTTAGATGCCCTGTTCGGCCATGAATCGCGCAAGATCGGCGACGCGGCAAGCATAGCCCCACTCGTTGTCGTACCAGGACACGACCTTGACGAAGTTGCCGCCGACGACGAGCGTCTCCAACGCGCTGAAGATCGACGAGTTCGTGTTTCCTTTCAGGTCGCTGCTGACGAGCGGCTCTTCGGTGTAGGCGAGGATGCCGGAAATCTTCTCCTCGGCCCAATGCTTCATCGTGTCGTTCAGCGCCGCCTTCTCCGTCGGCTGGTTGAGGAGGGCGGTGAAGTCGATGACCGAGACCGTCGAAGTCGGCACGCGGAACGCCATGCCGGTGAACTTACCCTGGAGCTCGGGGATGACGAGCCCGACGGCGCGCGCGGCGCCCGTCTCCGACGGCACGATGTTCATCGCCGCCGCGCGCGCGTCGCGCGGATCCTTTGCCGCCACGTCGAGCAGGCGCTGCGAGTTCGTGTAGGCGTGGACCGTCGTCAGGATGCCGCGGTCGATGCCCCACTCCTCATGCAGCACGCGCGCCACCGGCGCCAGTCCGTTCGTCGTGCACGACGCGTTGGACACGATCGTGTGCTTCTTAGGGTCGTACTTCTTCTCGTTGACGCCGAGAACGATCGTCAGGTCTTCGTTCTTGGCCGGCGCGGAGATGATGACCTTCTTGGCGCCGGCGTCGAGGTGCGCTTTCGCCTTCGTCGCGTCGGTGAACAACCCCGTCGATTCGATCACGAGGTCGACGCCGACCGATTTCCAGGGGATCGCGCCCGGATCGCGCTCCGCGAACACCTTGATCGCGTGACCATCCACGCTGATCGCGCCGTCCTGCGCTTCGACCTTGCCCAGATACACGCCGTAGTTCGTGTCGTACTTGAACAGGTGGGCGTTCGTCTTCGCGTCGAACAAATCGTTGATCGCGACGACCTCGACTTCGCCCTCGCCGCGCTCCCGAATCGCCTTGACGACCTGGCGGCCGATCCGCCCAAATCCGTTGATGCCCACCCGAATGCTCATTTCGCCCCCTCCATTTGTTGAACCGTGGGTTTCGCCGACGCTTCCTGCTCCATCGCGGTCGGACGTGACCACGATCGGATGAGGTTGCGGCGGATGACGCTCACGTTCTGGAAGATCCGCATGCTGAAGACGATGACGGCGCCGAGGTAGATGTCGACACCCAGCAAGTCGCCGATCGCGGTCAAAAACGCCGCGAACAGCGTGTTGACGAAGAGTCCCGACGTGAACACGAGCAGGTCGAACCGCCGCTCTTGCTGGGCCCGGATGCCGCCGAGGATCGTGTCCAGCGCCGCGAGAACGGCGATCGCCGTGTACTTGAC
Source organism: Armatimonadota bacterium (assembly GCA_016868955.1). Classification (GTDB taxonomy): domain Bacteria; phylum Sysuimicrobiota; class Sysuimicrobiia; order Sysuimicrobiales; family VGFF01; genus VGFF01. The sequence continues at coordinate 2,739 of VGFF01000023.1, read as the reverse complement.
GAACGTCAAGGGGATCTCGACGCCGCTCAGCAGCCCGAGCAGCAGGCCGGCGATCAGGCCGAGAAGCGGCAGCCACATCGGCTACTTTCTCTCCCCCGCAGGACGCCCATACGAAAACGGGAACGCCCCCCGGTAGGCCGGCAGGCGCAGCCGCGGCACGCGCGTGACCTTCACGGGAAAGTCGAACGCGCGCAGCAGATTTAGCGGCCCGCCCTCTTGCGCCATCGCCTCGGCGAGCCGCTGCGGATCGCCGATCACCGCGATCACGTACGGCGGCGCGATGCGCTTCGCGTTGCAGAGGATCGTCGTGCCAACGCAACTGAGTCCCGTGTTGGAGACCACGCGCTCGCCGTTGATGGCGATCGCCTCCGCGCCGGCGGCCCACAACGCCGCGACGATGCCGTAGATGTCCGAGTAGTGCAAGATCGTCAGGTTGGGGTCGTCGCCCGCCTTCGACGGCCGGATGCTGTCTCGCAGCTCGACGACGATGCCCGGACCGGCCAGCGCCGTATGGCCGGCCAGCGCCCGATACTCCTCCAGCTGCCGGTTGATCGCCGCCAACGCGCCGCGGTCACGCGTCGCGGATTGCTCGTAGGCCCGCAGCTGGTCCCGCAGCGCCACGATCTCCGACTCCAATGCCTCGCGATGCCGGGCTTGCTTGCGCAGGGTGAAACCCATCTCTTCCAGGCGTTGCGACGAGATGTGGAGGTTCGATCGGATGTTGTTTTCCGTGCGAAGCTGCCAGGCGATGAGAAATCCGACGAGCAGGAGCGCGATCGCTAAAACAACCTGGAACGGGCTCTTGGAGAACGCGTGCGTCACATCGTTAGTATACGGGCCGGGCGCTAGCCGGCCGGGATCGCAGCGCCCGCACCGAATCGCGGCTCGTCCCGTGCCCTGACGGGGTCGCGACCGGATCGGCCTTGAAGGTGACGCGAATGCCGACGTTGCCCGGCATTGTCTCGTCGTCGGGCGTTTCCACCTCGAGCCGGATATCGAACTTGAATTGGCCGCCGTAGCGGAGGGGCCAGCCCCTTTGCACGTGCCACTCGTATTCGGCAGATCCCGTCAGCCGAGAGCTGGCGAGCCGCATCGTGAACCCGTCCCGCAGGTCGGGCGGTTCGACTTCGAGGACCTCGCCGTGAATCGGGCGACGGTACCATCCGCGGCGGCGGCCGTGCCGCGCAGGACACTGCGTTCCCGAAACGCCAACCGAATGCCCTCGATCTCCATGGTTTCTTCCAGGTCCCAGTTGTCTCCCGTGACGACCGGTCGGGACGGCATCGGAATCCCCAACAAGGTCTTGCTCGCGTGCTCGCCCTCTCGGATCTCGACGATCTGCCCGTTGGGGCGCACGCGCAGAACCGTGATCACGCCGGCGGGTCGGGTCGTCTGGCCGCCGGCGGTGAGCCGCCGCGCGCGCTGCGAGACCTCCAACTTCAGCGTTCCATCCGGATTGATCGACGTGACGCGGACGTCGATGCGCGACTGCATGGAGGAAGCCTCGCGCTGCCGGACCGGGACGAAGTCTATCTGAGTCTCGATCTCGTCCGGCGCGGTCTGCCCGGCCGCCGGCAACGCGATGAGCACCGCGATCGCCAGCGCGGCCCAGACGAACGACGAATCATGTTGTCTCCTCGGGTCTGACGACCGGCCGCAAAACTAGCCGTCCACGGCTTCGACGATGCGCGTGAATGTCGTAATCTCGCGGACGATTGGCATCGTGGTTTTGCCCTCGGCAGACGCTTCCAACTCGGACCGCCCCTCGGCCCGGCTGCGCAGTACGCGACCGCGATCGATCAGCCACTCGGTCTCGACTTCGATGACCTCCCGCACGTTGGCGCGGGCGCCGGCGACGCCGTCAACCGCGAACCCGCTGCCCGTGAACGTCAACGAGCCGCGGATGCGCGCTACGCGGCCGAGCGGGCCGCTTTCGACGCCGACGATCTGGTACGTCTCGCGCAGCTCAGCCGTCGGTCCCGCGCCGCCGTTCCGGTCGGTGCGCCCCCACGCTTCGCCGACGGCGACCGGACGCTTCGGCAACAACAGGAACAAGTCTCGCTCCGTCGCCGCGCCCGACCGCGGATCGATCAAAAAGCCCTCAAAATCGATGCGGAGCCGCTGGGCCGGATCTTGAGGGGGCGTCCGCGTCTCGCCGTTGACGAGAATACGGCGCACGACCATGCGCAGGTCGATGTCGGCCCACTGCTCCGTGGTGTCCACGACCTGGATGACCTGCACGCCTTCGGTTTCGGAGCGGATCTCCTGCCGTTGCTGGCCGCGTTCGACGGTTTGCACGCCCGTAGCCGTGTGGCGGTATTGGAGGGTTTCCCCCGACTGCAACCGGAACCGCAGCGCGTAGCGCTCGGCCTGCGCGTGCGCCGGCGCGGCGACCGCGAGAAGCGCCGCCAGCCAAATCCAACCGCTCGGTCGTACGTGAATCTTCATCTCGGAACCTCCAAACCCGGACCAGGAAACCCGCCCAGGACGGCCTGCCCGGCTGGTTGCCTTATCTTAGCGGGATGAACGCCGCAGCGCGCCCCGGCGGGGAGACGGCAGGCTGTTGGCCGGAGACGGGCAGCGCGAAAAGCGCAAGGTCGCACGCGACCAGCAACGCGCGCGGGCGCGTAGCAACAACGTTACCGTTCTCATTTCCTGTCTCCTTCGGAATCGTTCCGATGGGGACCGACGCGAGGGGGTGCTCAGCTCGATCCAACGCGTGCTCGTCCGTGCTTGCAA